>PGZN01000005.1 GCA_002840165.1 Firmicutes bacterium HGW-Firmicutes-8 | reverse complement strand
CGTATTCCTGTTAACCCCTTCCCCTTGTGAACGGCTCTCCCGCCCTCGGAGTACTATGGGTTAATCCGACTCCCTGTAAGTCTTCTGCCTACCTCTTTTTCGATTGGTTAGTCATACCAACTCTATCGAGTTGGAACTTACAGGGTCTCCCAAGTTCCTGACACTTCTCTCCATACATGCCATGTGCTTGGACCCCGACAGACCCTCGGGAATCTCACCTATTTCGATTCCTCTGTGTTGACTTCCATGGCGTTAAACATGTCGTCATCTGCTCTGAGCCTGTTTCCAGGCGCCAAATTAACGGGGCTGAATGTGCTTCAGGAGCTACGGGACTCCTTATGGCCTATATGGTTCTCTGTGTACACTTCACCTAGCTGTTACCAGTTTCGGCGCAACACTCGATATGGGTGGTTGGCTAGACCTTACCCAGCAAGGACTTTCACCTTGCAAGAAGCGCCAAGCTTTGCTTGGCGTACTAACACATATTGGCTAAACGAACCGGCCTAATCCGCAGGCTGGTGCAGTTTTTGCCCCCAACCCCTTAGCCATAAAAATCAAGTGTTAGCCGATGGCGCACCTTAATGTTTACCCTCTTGTTATTCTGTTGCCTTCAGGTGTGTAATTTGGACATTGGGGAAATCCGTAAGTTTGCCAAATAAAGTCAAAACTATCTTTTGCAGCTTTTTCTAACTCACACCAATCATGTATTATTACTGGATCACAGTTGATCTCTCTCTCTTCAAAGATATTATCGTTTGGAAAACCATCTGGACCGTTTATATAACTGTTCTGAACACCGATGTAAGAAATCCCAATTAGAACAGGAAGGTGAGCAAAACCGTCCACGGATAATTTAGCAACTGCTCTTGCGTTAGCTAATATTAATTCTTCCACGGCAGTAATACGTAGTACTTGATTATTTCCCTTTTCAGTTGTTATCGGACTTCTCATAAACTCGACTGAACCATTTCGTCCGACCAGAGAATGTTTATTTGAATCTCCTGAATGCCAAATAATACTGAATCCATCAATTGTATACCTTGGATTACCATCTCCTAATGAAACGAGCTTTTCCGTTACATTGCCAGAAGTTAAATCTAAAGATCCGATACGTCCATATAAGGGAAATATATGTAATGTATAAAAGGACTTTTTTAATCTTTGCGACAACTTTATTTTTCGTCCTTGAATATATTCTATTGCTTTTTGTTCAGCTCCCTGCATTTTTAAGACGGCCTCCTTTATCTGGCGTACATTTAAAGGAACATTAACCGTATTCATTCTTTGATAAAAACGTGGTTTTGTCGTTTGAATGTTTATCATATGAGGTGCAAGATAGCTTGAAGGAATCTTTATTATGTAGTAATATCTCCCGTCATTACGAGCAATGCTTCGATGTCTTACTCCATAAATGGCCTCTTCAATCCCACTACTTATAATCTGATCAATTTGGTTCTGTAAGTGGTCTGTATCTTGGATTTCAAGCCCTGGTAAATTAGCTGGAGCCCCATCGGAATCTTGTTCAACACCATATATAATAAACCCACCATCAGCATTAGCCATTGCTGATATATCTTTCAGTAACTCAAATTTACCATCTTGATTTAATGGTAGAAGCTCGCGCTTAAAATCTAATTGAGAGAATTCTTTTACACCCCTGGTCTGAAGAAATTCAATATCAGAAGTTTTAATATCTTCAAAAGAAGATGAAAAGACCATATACACCACTCCTTTAAGGCTTTCTGCTAACTTTTGGATTCATGTATCAGTAGGTTCGAAATAATGATTAACAAAGTTTATAAGACCCTGTTTGGATTCATATGTGTGCTCCATAATAGGACCGGTGAGATAACGTACGGTTGCGGGCAGGCCATCCGGGTTAGGATAGGCCGGGTACAGTCTCTTGCGGAAGCAGGATATTTAGGTTCTCGGTGGCGCGATTATTGCTCACGCAAAAACCGTGACAGCCGAGGACGTGGGACAGTTGGGCCGGCAAGCGTAACCTGCCCGTGAGACGCCGTTTAGCCTGTTGTGATGTGTTTTTTCCGGCTCCCAAGATTCATTTTAAAGCATTCAGTGAATAATATTTTATATAATCAAAACCAATGTTAGGATCTCGATATTCAAATTGGGAAAGCATTGAAGTTTCTATTGAGAGGTGTTACAATATGGCTAAGAAAACAAATCTCTTTACAAAAAAGAAGGTGACTAAAATGGCTACTGCGTCTTTTGACAGGGAAATAATTGTAAAAGATAAGAAAGCTGTTGATGTCCTTATGAATGGGTTATCTCAAGATTCAAATAAGCAATTACCCAATTATAAGATTGACGTCGAAGAAGAATTTAAAAGAGGGAAATCAGCATTAAGAAAGTTCTCCTCTCACTCCAAGAAGTCCTATCAGAAATAGATGAAGACTCAATACGGTCAGTTTTTTCATCCTTCGAATGTAAAAGAGATACAGATGTTGAATGTTTTCTACAAGAAAGAGCTATCATATTTGAAAAGAAATCAAAAAGCAGAACTTACCTAGTTGTAAATGAAGAAGGTTTGGCTAAAGGAGATTTTGAGCTCTTCGCTTATTTTACCATTGCACTAAAAGTCTTAAAAATATCCGATTCAATCCCTAAAACTTTAATTAAAAAGTTGGATGGACTTTATAAAAACATTCAAGAAACTCCGGTTTATTTAATTGGACAGTTGGGTAAAAATGACAAATATACAGATTGTATAAGTGGTCAGGAAATCATCGAATACGCTTTGTCCGTTATATTAAAATCGTTTCAGTACGTCGGAGGAAGAATTATCCTAGTGGAATGTATAAATGACGATAATTTAATCGAGTTTTATGTCAAAAACGGATTTGTTTTTCTACAAGAAGCCGAATTGGTTCAAATGGTCAGATTTTTGCCATAAGACCTCTTACAAGGGGTCTTTTTCTATTGCCTAAAAGTTGAAAAAACATTTTACCTTTCTCCGCAAAGCAAAATATCTTCCGTTTTTTCCTGGTAGCTTTAAATATCACTTTGCGGATAAAACCATCCACCAAAATTCTCTGTGGCAAACCTCTCATATCTCACGGGGTGCCGGTTATTGGCCCCTTACATTCCTTCGTTTCACGTTATTGGCTAAACGACCCACAGGCCATACAGTGGCCATTGGCCAGTTCTGAGTCGGGGAGTGTAGAGATAGGGACGCCGCTCTTCTCCCGCTTACCCGCAACCGAGGACGCGGGACAGTTGGGCCGGCAGGAATAATCTGCTCGTAAGACGCCGTTTAGCCTGTTGTGATGTGTTTTTCATACCGGCACTATTATTCTTAAATCATTATAACATATTTTACCATCCCGAGATATTTCCTCATAGTTAGATAATACTATATATTGAATGTGCTGTAAGGAGATGGTACAATATGTTTAAAAGAATCCAACATAAATCCACATTGAAAAGATACTCCTTTGTAGATGGGAAGGTGATGAAATTGTCTGTACTAACCAAAAGGATACCTTCAAGACAAGAAAAGTTAGCGCAAGCAAAAAAGCTATCAAGTGCTATAAGTAAAAAAACTGTTGCCGCTGGTTTAAATGTTGATCAAATAGAAAAAGATGTTAAACGGGTATTTAAGGATGTCAAGACAAGTCGTCGTTCCAGTAGTAATAGACACTAATATACTAGTTCCTAGTTTATACAGTCGAACACGTCTATTTGATTTTGTTCTAAAAGGCAATCTGGTTTGGGTCTGGAATTCCTTTATCTACAACGAAGCAGTAGAAATAATAGCAAGATTAGGTCCCCTCTACAAAAAGAAGACTGACGTGGATCCCTATGATGTTGTAAACCTACTTAATTTAGTTTTTGATGAAAGTGACAAAGTCAGAGAAATGCCAACTGATTGGCCACCGGCATCACCTGATAGAGACGATGACCCATTTCTCTTTGCGGCAGAGACAGGCGGTGCGGAGTATATTATTTCAGCTGATTACCGGCACATGCTAAAACTTGATAACTTTAAAGAAATTCCAATTGGAACTCCAAGAGACTTTTTCTCTTGGGCCAAGAAAAACAGGCCTTTAAAAGAGATTAGATTCTAAGAACTCTTATTTGGAGTTCTTTTTATTTCGTTTAAAAACATTTCGCATATTGGCTAAACGAATTTGTCCGACCCACAGGGCCTGCAATTAACAATTGACAATTATAAAGAGATTACTCCTGCCGGCCTAACTGCTCGCGTTCCATAGGATCCATGTTCTCCATTTTTGATTTCTCATTGATATAAATATCAAGAGCAGTGATTCCTCTGCGAGCTAGTTTAATAAAAAGCACAAATCCATAGATTGAGAATCCCAGTGTTACTAAATAAATAACGGAAAAGAATGCAAATGGAATTGCTCTAAACATAACAACACCCCTCTTTTATTAAGTTTATTTCGCTAAAACCGTGACAGCCGGTGAAGCGAGACTAGTTGGTGAAAGCCAAACAAAACAAAAAGGAAACTCAGACGAATGCTGCACCACTCATCTTAGTTCCCTAATTATCTTCTTATAAGTCCCAGCTTACTACATATTATACCGCACATCGACAGGCTTTGTCTATTCATCCATTATATCCGCGTCGTTCTAATCCGCGTATTCCGTGCCATCCGTGGCCGTTTTTTTCTCTGTGTTCTCTACTTTGACACTCTGTGCCCTCGGTGATTTCTTTTTACTGGCTAGTGGTCACTAAAAGAGCAGCCCTCTGCGGTATTTGGCCGGCAGAGGCTGCTCTTTTGCGGGTCGGTCCTGCGGCTCACAAAGGCTTTATTGATGCGATGCTAGCCTTTGATGCGGTGCTCCTGCGGGGGTTTGGTGTTGTTAACCCTGGTTTTAACCTTCTGTTCGATTTTGGCCAGGATTTCTTTGGCTTTTTCCGGAGTGATTTTGCCTTCGCTGACTCGTTTCTGGAACTTGGCTTTAATCGGCTCCATGATGGCTGCAATCAGCTTCTCCTCAGATACTCCCTTGCTTTGGGCGATTTGGGCCAGGGATTTCCCGGCCTTGCGCTGGATTTTAATCTGGTCAGGGGTTAAACCTGTGAGTTGGCTGACTGTATCCAGCATTTTACAGCCATGTTTTCCCCCATGTGTTTGACCATGAGCCGTGTAGGTCTGCAATTGCCCTGATGATACAGAGGCTGTTACCGGAGACATGCTGAAAGGCCCCGTGAGCAGCATCCCGCTCACAGATAACATTGCAACAGTACTGCCGACAACTTTTTTAATTTGCAGATACACCAGTCCCTTCCCTTAATTTTGTACCTATATTAAGCGGGCATTGTCAATTGTTAATTGTTTAAGGCAGCTCACCTATTAATGCCCATGTCAATATATTGTTACTACAAAAACCTTTGCTAAATGGAGGAATTCACATGGGATACTATGTTAGAGTCGAACCAGACGTAAATATTTATGTAGAAGATCTTAATCCAGGGGGCAGAAAGACAATTTTGTTTATACACGGTTGGCCTGCGAACCATAGGATGTTTGAATATCAGTTTGATCAGCTGCCCAAAATGGGATATCGCTGCATCGGCATAGATACCAGAGGCTTCGGTAATTCCGATAAGCCTTGGAGAGGCTATGACTATGATCGGTTAGCAGACGATGTTCGATATGTGGTTGAAGCATTTAAATTACAATATTTCATACTAGCTGGACATTCCACAGGGGGAGCGATTGCTATTCGATACATGGCCCGCCACAACGGATTTGGGGTATCAAAGCTCGCCCTTTTTGCAGCTGCAGCTCCCAGTCTTATTCAACGCCCATATTTCCCTTACGGTTTATCAAAAGAAGACGTAAATAAACTTATTCAAGAAACATATAATGACCGCCCTCAGATGCTGCGGGGATTTGGAAACACGTTTTTCTTCCAGCATGTGACTGAGCCTTTTTCAGAATGGTTTTTCCAATTAGGACTACAGGCTGCAGGTTGGTCCACCGTGGCGGTTGCATCCTCTTGGTTAAATGAAGAAGGTTTATTTTCTGATCTTGGGAAAATACGCGTCCCTACATTAATTCTTCACGGTATTCACGACAAAGTTTGTCTCTTTCCATTGGCTGAAGCGCAAAGACAAGGGATAAGCAATTCCAAGCTTGTGCCATTTATATACAGCGGTCACGGACTCTTCTATGATGAGCGTGATAAATTTAACAAGGAATTAGCAGAATTTATCGGCTAATAACTCCCCCGACCCACAGTACCAATTGACAATTGACAATTAAAAAAATAGGAGTCTGAAACCATTGTGTATTGTGCATTGTCCAGGTAAACAAAAAGGAAACCAAGACGAATGCTGCACCACACATCTTAGTTCCCTAATTATCTTCTTTTAAGTCCCAGCTACTACATATTATACTGCACATCGACAAGCTTTGTATATTCTTTGATGAGATATTTTTTGCTTGGGGAACCTTAGAGGCATTTACAAACGAACACTCGTTTGGTATTATATTGATATAACTTATGATAAAATTGTATTTGAAATGAATGGTGGGGGAAAATTAACAATGAACGATAAGATGTTTGGGTTAATGGAAAAAATGTATAGTGAAATGCAGAATGGTTTTAAGGAACTTCGAGGTGAGTTAAAAGAAGGTCTGCAAAGGCTGGAAAAAGGCCAGGTTAAATTAGAAAATGAGTTAAAAGAAGCTAAGGACATTCTTTTTGATGGTTACAAACAGAATTACGAAAAGCTTGAGGTTCTAGAAAATAAGGTTGATAAACTCGCTACAACTGTTGAACGGCACGACATTGAACTAAAAGTAATAAAAACTGCAAAATGATACGACAGCGGTGTTATAATCTGTCTGGACACTACCATGCATAAGAATGGCAGCAAGAAATACCCCACCAGGGTATCTTTCCTGGTGGGGTATTATCATTTGTGATATGTTTTATCCGCGTCGTTCTAATCCGCGTTATCAGCGTCATCCGCGGCTGTTTTTACTCTGCAAGGCGCACCTTTGTTGAGTAAAACTGTTGATTTTTATAACCTGTGACTGGTTTTACTGTCGGTCAATTGTCAATTATCAATTGTCAGCTAGCCCTATCCTGCTTTATAATGGACCCTGTTTCTTCCGGCCCTTTTGGCCTCATATAGGTAATCATCAGCTCTTTTCATGAGTTCGTCGAGGTTTTCGGCCTGGAATGGGTAACTGGCAACTCCACAGCTGACCGTGACCGGAATCTCCTGAGTAGTATTGTGTCTATTGAAAGGCGAGTCTTCAACAGCATTGCGGATCCGTTCAGCTACTTCGAGGGCCTTGTCGATCCCTATCCCGGGCAGTGTTACAAAGAATTCCTCGCCCCCGTACCTGGCCACAAAGTCAACATCCCTGATGTTTGACTGAATAATCCTGGCAACCTGTTCCAGCACTAAATCGCCTTCCTTGTGCCCGTACATATCATTAACTACCTTAAAATTGTCAATATCAATCATGATAACACTGAGATTGGTTTTGCGGTTAGCGGCGCGTTTGAATTCATGCCTCAGAGACTGGTCAAGAAACGACCTGTTGTAAGTACTTGTAAGACAGTCCATGATAGATTGCTTCTGGTGCGTTTTCTCCAGATAGGACAGGTACGCGCCTGTTATCCCTACCAACCAGCTGTATATAATTCTGACTATCAGCCTTTTGATATCGGCATCAACCGGAGAGGTCAGCATTACCGCCCCGGCGTAAAAAATGTTGCCGAACAGCAAACATACCAAGGCCTGCCTAACCCCAAATACCAGTCCGGCCTGCAATACGACGAGGTAATATAGATTGAAACTTTCACTGTGAATCCCATTTCGGCCCAAAACCATCAGGCTGATGGCGATTAAGTCAACAATATGAACGATGCCCCAGTGTACCGGCTTGAGATATAAGTGTTTAAAATGACAAATTGTCAGGACCATCGTAATAAATGAAAATATTATAATTGTCAAAAGGTCATAGGAGTGGGGCCATAATCCGCTTACACTATATAATATTGGGCTCAACCCGATAATGACCAATCTCATTATCAGAATAAAGGTTTGGCTCTTGGGAACTGAGTTAAATCCAACCATCAAATACACCCTTTATAGTAAATTTGGCAAGACTGGTTTTATTTCCATGTGAATATTATCAATTCTACATTTTATATTACGTTTCCTCCTATAGACCATCGGTTTTTGACGACATTTTCTCCTATTTTGCGACAAAGGGCCTCTGGCCTCCCGATTACCTAAGAAAGGTTTTGAGCACTTATAAAAAAAATATTTTTTTCCCTAAATAGCAGGATTTTTAAGGGCTGTCTAGAATATAATTTTTAGAATATTCCACAAAAAAGTTATTGGTGCCTCAAAGAGGAGAATAGGGAATTGGGTGCAAATCCCAAGCGGACCCGCCACTGTATGTGAGGAACATGCTTCAACAGCCACTCGGCCGCTCCGGGGAAGGCGAATGCATGTGATGACCACAAGCCAGGAGACCTGCCATTAGCTGTTAAACCAGCTGGTTTATGTGAAGGATGGTAAAGTTCACAACCTGAAAAGGTTGCGAACTTTTTATTTTGCCAAAAATCATAAAGGAGGAGTAAAAATGAGTTTATTGGAAAAAACAATTTCCCAAATCGGTGACTTAGACCGCATATCTATGGAGGAAACCCAGGACAGGCTGAACAATCTTATTAAACCACCGGGCAGTCTGGGTGTTTTAGAGGAACTGGCCTTACAGCTCAGCGGGATTTACGGAGAACCGAGGCCCAAAATCGGCAAAAAGGCAATTATCGTCATGGGCGGAGACCACGGGGTCGTCCAGGAAGGAGTCAGCGCTTTCCCATCAATCGTAACGACACTGATGATGCCCCAGTTCCCCAACGGTGTAGCCGGGGTTAGTGTTTTAGCCAGACATGTCGGGGCATCTGTTACCGCAGTCGATATCGGAGTCGCCTCACCCATCGAACACCCGGGGGTGCTGAATAGAAAAGTTAAACCAGGCACAGACAATATGGCCAAGGGTCCGGCCATGACACGTGACGAAGCTGTCCGCGCAGTCGAAGTGGGGATAGATATCGCGAATGAAGAAATCAAAAAAGGCGCCGTCGTCCTGGGCACCGGTGATATGGGCATCGGCAACACTACCCCGAGCAGCGCTCTGTTAGCTGTATTTGGAGGTTTTACCCCGGAAGAAGTGACGGGCCGCGGGACAGGGGTTAATGACGAAGCTCAGGCCAATAAGGCCAACATCATCAGGTCAGCCATCGAAATCAACAAACCTGACCCAAATGACCCCATTGATGTCCTGGCCAAGGTCGGAGGGCTCGAAATTGCGGGGATTGCCGGAACTATCCTGGCGGCTGCCGCCAACAGGGTCCCTGTTGTCATTGACGGATTTATCTGCAGCGCCGGCGCCCTGGTGGCAGCACGTCTGGCTCCCAAATCAGTAAACTTCATGATTCCTTCTCACTGCTCAGCCGAGCAGGCCCATAGAATAATGTTGGAATCTATCGGGTTAATGCCTATGCTTGACATGAAGATGAGGCTCGGGGAAGGCACAGGGGCTGCCCTGGCGATGAATATCCTGGATGCCTCAATAAAAATATTGAATGAGATGGCCACGTTTAAGGATATAGGCATGTGATATAGTTGCTAGTTGCTAGTTGCTAGTTGCTAGTTGCTAGTTGCTAGTTCGCAGTTGCTAAGTTCAGTTTTGTAGCTTGTACATAACAGTATGTTTTATCTTCAGTATGCCCTGAAGCCCTGCTGCTACTTGTTGCTGCAGAGACCGTTTCCGCTAAAGCAGCTTATGAATCCGGTTTTATAAATGACGGTTCGCATCTCAACGCGAACCGTCATTCTTTTTTACCTGCCACACATTCTCATAATTCATTTATCACCAGTACTTGCAACTAGCAACTAGGAACTAGGAACTAGCACCTGTTTTTTACATATCATGCAATAAATTGGGGTAGAGTAACGGTAAATTGTAAAAGGAGATTTGGCATGCAAGATTTAGTGCGGACACTAAAGTCCTTTGGTTTAACCGAATTTTACTTTTCCCTTTCTGTTGACGACAAGTCAAATTTCGCTAAGTACTCAAAGTACCTTAACTGTACTCCTCAAAAAATTCCTAACTGTTCCCCTAACTGTGAGGGGTGTTTTGTCGTCACCAACGGGGCTCAGTTTCTTTGGGCAACTGCGGCCAATGCTATCCCTCACAGGGAATTCGAATTCGCCAAAAAACTGCTGGACCACGCCCTGTCAATTGCTGCTGATCCTGAAGATGCGGCTTGGACCCATGCCAATCTGGCTCAAATCCATTATGATAACCATAAGCTCGACCCGGAAGCAGGAAAAAAGAGTATTCTGCACTGCCGGGAACTAATTAAACTGGGTTTTATGAAATCATGGGCCACTAATATGATAGAAGAGCTGATGGTGTTTCAAGTGTGAAAAGCAGTTGCTAGGTGCTAGTTGCTAGTTGTTAGTTGTTAGGTGCTAGTGTGTAATGTTTCATTGTTGGGTATTTAGCGTAATATGTAAATGGACAGTCCCCGCAAAGCAGGTACTGTCCATTTTTTTCTCTTGAATCCTACTCTATACTAGCAACTAGGAACTAGCAACTAGCAACTAAGTTCTTTTCTACTTACTGTGAATCCATACTCCCTGCCGTCGACACTGATTAATTTTAATGTGCCGCGGGGTAGTTCAGGGGCTGTTACGGTAACAAAATCGGTTACTCCGTGATTTCGGCTGAAATACTCGATATTGCTCCCTTTATGCCCCCTAGTTATAGAGATGTCCTGCTCCGGGACAGCAATTTCGATTAACTTTGCCGATTTTACGCCGGCCTTTTTCAGCAGCAGTTCCACTTGGTCACGGGCTGCTGCTGTTTCCACAAGTTCACGGAAAGCCGGATGATACGGCCCGGCCAGCACATCGCCCTGCAGGTTGATCTGCTCGCTTGGCTGTAATCCAATCCTGATAACGTTTATTCCTGCGTTTTCAAACATCAGCAGTAGTCTTTTACAGCAAACTACTGCCTGTTCAAGATTAAGCGGAATATAATCACCGTTTTTGTGTAAATCTGCCAATCTGGTGTTTTTCAATACCAAGCAGGGATAAATTCGCACCAAATCCGGTTTCATGCTGATTAGTTCAGATGCTGTAAATATATCCTTCTCTTCTGTATCTCCCGGGAGGCCAATCATCATCTGAAACCCCAAGTCGATGCCCCAACTCTTGATTAAGGCAGCTGCCCGCAGAACATCCCTGCTCGTGTGGCCCCGGCCTGACCGGCAAAGGACCTCATCATCCATTGACTGTACTCCTAATTCAACGATACTTACCCCGTAGCTTGCCAGCAGGGCTAACGTCTCTTCCGATATTGAATCCGGCCTTGTCGATACCCTGATGCCTTCAATAGCGCCGCTTTTCAGCGCCTTATAGGCCGGAGTCAGGAGTTCTTTCTGCAGGAGTGGGTCAACAGATGTAAAACTTCCCCCGTAGAAGGCCACTTCTTTGAATATCCCAGTCTCCCTCGGGATAGTGCCTAGATAGTCGGTAATTGTCAGCTGCACTTCTTCTTGAGTGGGGCAGCTCACCTGTCCGGTAATCATTTTCTGATTACAGAAAACACACTGATGCGGACAGCCAAGGTCAGGGACAAAAACTGGAATTATATAGTGAGATTTACTCATCGTTTTCACCATTGGAAAAGTCCAGTTCACTGGAACTCAGCTTTTCCAGGGCATGTCTCGCCGCAGCCTGTTCGGCTTCTTTTTTGGTCCGGCCGCTGCCTGAGCCCCACAATTCGCCCCCGTAACTGACTTCAGCCACAAAGGTCTTACAGTGGTCCGGACCGTGTTCTTCAATGATTTTATAGCCTAAAATCCCATCAGAGTTTTTTTGGGCAAATTCCTGCAGCTGGGTTTTGAAGTCCGTATTTAAACCACCGTTTCGCGTAACCTTCTGAATAACCGGAGCCAGCCTGTTGAGAATAAACAAAAATGCCCCAACCATACCCTGGTCTAAGTAGACGGCCCCGATTAGGGATTCCATAGCATCAGCAAGTATAGAGGGGCGCTTTCGACCGCCGCTCCGTTCTTCACCTTTACCCATCAAAAGGAACTCTCCCAAATTTAATTCCTTGGACACTAAAGCCAAGGAAGGTTCACAAACTATCCCTGCCCTAACCTTCGTCAGTGTTCCCTCAGGATAATTAGGAAAGTTGCGGTATAGATAATCGCTGACAGCCAGCTCTAAAACAGCATCACCTAAAAACTCCAAACGCTGGTTGTGTTCCATGTTCAAATGCTTGTTTTCATGGGCATAAGAACTGTGGGTAAGGGCTTGGATAAAATACTCGTGATTGTTCCATGCAATTCCAAGCATATCTGATAATATTTGCAGTGTCGGATAATTTGCGAGCACTTCGATCACCTGATTCGAAAAAACAATTAATTTTCTATTGATACTTTTTCACCAAAACAGTGGCATTGTGACCGCCAAAGCCAAAAGAATTTGACATAGCAACATTAACTTCTTTACGGATCGATTTATTTGGAACGTAATTCAGGTCACATTCCGGGTCAGGATTTTCATAGTTTATAGTCGGGGGAATTTCTCCTGTTTCGATTGCCAGGGCACAGGCAATTGTCTCAATTCCTCCGGCGGCGCCGAGCAAATGTCCGGTCATAGACTTCGTTGAACTGATCGCCAGTTTTCCGGCATAACTGCCAAACAGGCTTTTAACAGCCTTCGTTTCGCTGGTATCACCAATTGGGGTTGAAGTCCCATGAGCATTTATATAATCGACATCTTCAGGGTTAAGCCCGGCGTCCTTAATGGACATTTCCATCGCCTTGGCCGCACCCGCGCCATCGGGATCAGTAGCTGTGATATGATAAGCATCACAGGTAACCCCATATCCGGCCACCTCAGCATAAATATGAGCCCCTCTGGCCTGGGCATGCTCAAGTGATTCGATGATAAAAATACCAGCCCCCTCACCCATTACAAAACCGTCCCGTTCCGCATCAAATGGCCGGCTGGCTTTATCAGGGGTGTCATTTTTTGTAGACATTGCCCTCATCGCACAGAATCCCGCCATCGCCAAAGGTATAACAGGCGCTTCCGTACCACCGGTCACCATCACTTCAATTTCACCGTTCTGGATCAGCCGGAAGGCTTCTCCGATAGAGTTTGTACTTGATGCACAGGCGGTCACGGTAGTTAGATTGGGCCCTTTAAAACCGAAATTGATGGCGATTTGGGCGCCGGCGATATTGGCAATCATCATCGGCACAAAAAAAGGGCTGACCCGGCTGGGTCCCTTAGAAAAAAGTACTCTGGCCTGTTCTTCAACTGTCTCTATCCCGCCAACCCCGGACCCGATTATTACCCCTACTGTTTCCGAGGCCAGACCTTCAGGCGTCAGGCCGGCATCCTCCAGGGCCATTTGAGTCGCGGCACAGGCAAAATGGGTAAACCTGTCCATCCGGCGTGCTTCTTTTTTGTCCAGGTAATTTAAGGGGTCAAAATCCCTAACTTCCCCAGCTATTTTGGTAGCCAGTTCACTGGCATCAAAACGTGATATTGATACAATACCGCTTCTGCCGTTGACCAAAGAAGTCCAGAAGGCTTCCTTCCCAAGCCCGACGGGTGTCACCAGACCCAGGCCGGTAATTACTACTCTTTTTTTCATTAATCACACCCCACTTCGGGCTGTTCCA
The DNA here is from genome assembly GCA_002840165.1 of Firmicutes bacterium HGW-Firmicutes-8. Lineage (GTDB taxonomy): Bacteria > Bacillota > Thermincolia > Thermincolales > UBA2595 > GW-Firmicutes-8. Next base: position 58,728 of record PGZN01000005.1, on the reverse strand, counting down.
TTTCGAAAATAAGGTTTTTAATGATATCTTTTACTGAAAGTACGTCTTTGATTTCACCGACCCTTTCACCTGAGAATACGAGGCCGGTTTCAACATCGCCCTGCTGTGCCCTAATCAGGGCCTTGAGGATACAAAAACTCCGGGAACAATGTTTCAGGCAGTTGTCACACTCATTTGGTTTCAAATTGTCACCGTTAAATAACCTCTTTACAAAGGCATTTAAAATACACCTGCCCTTAAGTCCCACCGGGCTGTCGATCAAAACAACATCTTCCGGTTTAGCATCGAGATACATCTTTTTAAATTCATCAGAAGCATTACTTTCCTTACTGGCCGCAAACCTGGTACCCATCTGCACACCGTCGGCGCCCAGGCTCAGAGCTTCTTTAACAGCCTTCCCGTCAATAATCCCGCCAGCAGCGATAACCGGTATTTTGACAGCCTGTTTTACTTTTGGCAGAAGCTCTTTCATTGATAAAGTTGTCCCTAAATGTCCTCCGGCTTCTTTTCCTTCTACGACAACGGCTGCGGCGCCCAGTTTCTCTGATAACTGGGCTAATTTCGGTGAAGAAACTATGGGAACTATAGGTATACCGGCCGATTTCCCCCATGAAAACATATCCCGGGAAAATCCTGCTCCGGAAACTACCAGGTCAATACCCTCTTCAATTGCAGCTTTCACCAGATTGGCAAACTGGGAGGCAGCGAACATTATGTTGATACCGATAATGCCTTTTGTCAAATCACGGGCTTTTGCTATTTCTTGTTTTAATTCCTCTACACTCATCCCAGTTGCCGCAATCAAACCTATCCCCCCCTCCTCCGCAACAGCTGCGGCCAGGGGAGCGGTAGATATTCTAACTGCCATCCCACCTTGAATAATCGGCAGTTTGGGTATCAAGTGACCAATTTCTAAATCCGTAAGTTTCACTTATTTTCCTCCATTCTTCAAAACAAAGAGGACAAATCCGGGAAAGGTCCTATATCCGGTAAAGGACCTTGACAAAGCCGTCTCTATTGATTCTCTCTATCTTCGATATATTTTACAGCATCACCAACAGTTTTGATTTTTTCAGCATCTTCGTCGGGAATCTCTGTATCGAACTCTTCTTCAAGGGCCATTACAAGCTCGACTATATCGAGAGAATCAGCCCCCATATCGTCAACAAAAGTGGATTCCATCTTAACTTCTTCTTCTTCCACACCCAGCTGCTCAACAATAATTGCTTTAACCTTATCATACACAGATGACATATTGACACCTCCTTCCAAAGAACATTAAATTATTTTTAAATTACTGCATTACCATCCCGCCGTCAACGGCAATGGTCTGCCCAGTAATATAACTGGCCGCATCAGAGGCAAAAAACAACACGGCGTTAGCCACATCGCTGGGAGTGCCAAGTCTGGCCAGGGGTATCTGTTCTTTCAGCTTTTCCTTCATATCGTCAGACAGCACCTGGGTCATACTTGTCACTATAAATCCGGGGGCTATCGCATTAGCGGTAATATTCCGGGAAGCCAGTTCCCGGGCAACGGACTTAGTGAATCCTATCATACCTGCCTTGGAAGCCCCGTAGTTGGCCTGCCCGGCATTGCCCATTAATCCGATAACTGATGCTATATTCACAATCCGCCCGTATTTCTGTTTCATCATAATCCGGGCCACAGCTTTGGTGCAGTTAAATGTCCCCTTTAGGTTTACATCTAAGACCGCGTCCCAGTCATCTTCCTTCATTCTAACTAACAGTGTATCTCGCGTAATACCTGCATTATTCACCAAAATATCAATTTTGCCAAGTTCTTGGGCAGCCTTTGTGACAAAGTCTTCAACAGAATCAGCGTCAGCGACATTGCCGGCCAAAGCCACAGCTCGGCGGCCCATCCGCTTTATCTCGGCAGCAACCTCATCAGCCTGTTCCAGATTAAGGTCGATAACAGCCACATCTGCCCCGTTTTCGGCCAGGGTCAGCGCAATAGCCTTCCCAATTCCCCTTGACGCACCGGTGACGATGGCAGTTTTGTCCTTTAGCACCATTCTATAAAACCTCCTTTAAATCATCAAGGGCATTTTCTAAAGATAATAAATCCTCTACATTAGCATGCCTTCCGTCCCTGATAATCTTTTTGACTAATCCGGTAAGCACTTTGCCCGGTCCAACCTCAACATAAAGTCCGGGGTTGAGTGCTGCCAGCCTGAGGATACATTCTTCCCACCTTACTGAACTGCTGACCTGTCTGACGAGCAGGTCCTTAATATCACTAGAAGATGTAACCGGCTCAGCGCTGACATTCGATACAACCGGACAAACCGGTTCTTTAATTTTAACACCTGCCAGCTCATCAGCCAGTCTTTTTCCGGCTTCAACCATCAAGCTGGAGTGAAAAGGTCCACTTACCTGGAGGGGAATCACCCTTTTAGCGCCAAATGATCTGCATAGCTCCCCGGCTTTTTCCAGGGCCGCCGCCTCTCCGGCAATTACTATCTGACCAGGGCAGTTATAGTTGGCAACTTCAACAACCCCCACTGTTGAGGCTTCGCTGCAGGCTTTGGCAGCGATATCTCCGGCCAGTCCCAGGACGGCGGCCATACCGCCACCTGCAGGCGCGCATTCCTGCATGAATTTCCCTCTTTTATGGACAAGCTTCACAGCGTCAGCAAAGTCAAGGGCTTGGGCAGCAACCAAAGCCGAGTACTCCCCCAGGCTGTGCCCGGCCACAGCCGCAGGCACAGCTCCCAGTTCTCGCAGGATAAGCCATGCTGCCACACTGACTGTGAGGATAGCCGGCTGGGTGTGGGACGTTATTTTCAGCTCGCTTTCGGGCCCTTCAAAACACATCTTTTTAATATCAAAACCGAGCAGGTCATTGGCCTGTTCAAAAACTTCGCGGGCCGCCGCAAAATTCTCATACAGTTCCTTCCCCATACCTACGTTTTGGGACCCCTGTCCGGGGAAAACAAAAACCGGTTTCAACCTATCTCACCCCCAGGGAGCGCATGGCTTCCTCCGCCCCTTGGATAATGTCAGCAATAATTACTTTAGCCGGTTGAATCTCTTTGACGAGTCCGGCGATCTGTCCACAGGCTACAGTACCTGTTTCGCTGTCTCCCTCAATCATCGCGTCCCTTAGACGGCCTATGCCAAGCTCTTCGAGTTGTTCGACCGGCACACATTTTCTTTCCATTTCTTCATACTGTTTCGTCAGCTTGTTTTTCAGGGACCTGATCGGGTGTCCTGTGGAACGCCCGCTTACCGTGGTATCCCTGTCTTTTGCTTTCAGGATCATCTGTTTTATATTTTCATGTATCTCGCATTCTGAAGCGCACATAAACCTCGTGCCCATCTGTATTCCCTGGGCCCCCAGGGCCAGCGCTGCGACCAGACCCCTGCCGTCAGCAATACCACCGGCGGCAATAACCGGGATAGTTACCCCGCTTACAACCTGAGGTACCAGCGCCATGGTCGTTAATTCACCTATATGTCCACCGGATTCCATTCCTTCTGCTACAACCGCATCGACCCCGGCCTTTTCCAGTCTCTGGGCTAAGGCCACGGAAGGGATAACCGGAATTACTTTCGTCCCAATTTCTTTAAGCTGTGAGATATATTTCGCCGGATTTCCTGCCCCGGTCGTAATAACCGGGACCCTTTCCTCTAAAATCACCTGCATAACATGCTCGACATGGGGTGACATCATCATAACATTAACACCAAACGGTTTGCTTGTATTCTTTCTGGTCTCAATTATCTGTTCTCTGACCCACCTGGCATCGTTATGCCCTGAACCGATAATGCCTAAACCACCTGCTTCAGACACTGCTGCGGCAAGCTTGGCTGTGGAGACCCAAGCCATCCCCCCCTGGAGAACCGGGTACTCAATTCCCAATAAATCACATAACGGTGTTCTAATCATCTGATTCCTCCTCCCCTGATATTTAAATCAACCGGTAACCTAAAACGCAGCTTCATCTGCTATTTAGCCCACTTGATTACACTGGCGCCCCAGGTTAGACCGGCCCCAAACCCTACCAAGACTACGATGTCACCTCTTTTAATCCTTCCCTCGGCCACTGCTTCATGAACTGCGACAGGTATTGATGCCGCCGAAGTATTGCCGTATTTTTGAACATTTACAAATACTTTATCCATCGGAAGGTTCAGCCTTCTCACTGCGGCCTCAATTATTCTAATATTAGCCTGGTGAGGGATGAAACAATCGACATCCTTTTTGTCCAAACCGGCTTTCTCCAGGGCATTTAATGCGCTCTCACCGATTATCTTGACGGCAAATTTGAAAACCTCCCGGCCGGACATGTTTAAATAATGGTCAGTGCTACAACAGTTCTCATGGGTAACCGGCATCCGCGAACCACCGGCCGGCAGTTTTAATAAATCGGCGCCTGAACCGTCTGCCCCCAGGTCCAGAGACAGGATCCCAAACCCTTCCGGCACCGGCCTCAATACCGCAGCCCCGGCGCCATCCCCAAAAAGGACACAGGTGTTTCTGTCCTGCCAATTGATTATCCGGGACAACGACTCGGCCCCAATTACCAGGACTGTATTATACATACCTGTTTTGATAAACTGGCTGCCAATCCCCATTGCATAGACGAACCCTGAACACCCTGCCCCCACATCAAAGGCAGCCACCCTGTTCAGACCCAACCCGTTCTGGACCAGGCAGGCCGTAGAGGGAAATAACATGTCAGGGGTTACCGTGGCAACTACAATGGCATCCACTTCCTGAAGTGAAATACCGGCATCCTGTACAGCCATTCTGGCCGCTCTGCAAGCTATATCGGAAGTTGCCTCACCTTCGTTTATGATTCTGCGTTCACAGATGCCTGACCTGGATCTGATCCACTCATCACTGGTGTCAACCGTTTTTTCCAGTTCAGCGTTTGTTAACACCGTCTCCGGCAGGTAAACACCTGTCCCGACAATCCCAACAGACAGGTTGTTACAATTCGGCACCAGAATCATCTCCATTCAGATTATTACCAATAATCTCCATGATACTGCTGACAACATTGGTTTCAATACATTCCTTGGCCACCCTGATGGCATTTTTCATCGCTTTGGCCTGGTTGCTGCCATGACCGACAACACATACTCCGTTGACCCCCAAAAGCAGTGCGCCACCGTGTTCAGCATAGTCTATCCTTTTACGGAGTCCTTTAGCCTGGGAAAAAACAAGGGCAGCCCCGATTTTAACAAAGATGTTTTTCTCCAGTTCCTCTTTTATCATTGTCATCAGATCCCTGGCTAATCCTTCACCGAATTTCAGGACCACATTTCCCACAAAGCCGTCACAAACTATGACATCTGCGATGCCGCTGGTGATTTCACGGCCTTCCACGTTTCCGATAAAATTCAGGCCGCTTTCCTTAATCATTTTATAGGCTTCCACATACAGGGGATTCCCCTTCGTCTCTTCCTGACCTATATTTAGTAACCCAATCTTTGGATGATTTATACCGAGTATTTTGCTGGAATAAATATTCCCCATCACCGCAAACTGCAGCAGGTTTTGGGCATCACATTCGGCATTGGCCCCAATATCGAGGAGTAGAGTAATCCCTTTAATGGTAGGCAGAATCCCGGCGATAGCAGGTCGGTGAATCCCTTTAATCCGGCCGAACCCAAACAGTGCTGAGCCCATTACTGCTCCCGTATTTCCGGCTGACACGAAGGCTTCACCGGCGCCTTCTTTGACAAGTTTAGTACTCAGCGCAATAGAAGAATTCTTCTTTTTTCTGAGGGCTGATGCAGGTGGTTCTCCCATTTCAATTACTTCGGGGGCATGCACAACCGAAATGGTTAGTTGTTGCGTATTGTATTTGGCAATCTCAGCTTTAACTCTGACCTCGTCACCGACTAAGATAATCTCAATATTATACTCTCTGGCCGCATCTATAGAACCTTTGACAATTTCGACCGGGGCGTAGTCCCCACCCATGGCGTCAACTACGATTTTCACCAGCAGCACCCTCCTTGTAATCCACGGCAAAAACCCTAAACCCGCCTTTAAAAACCACCTCATTATCAGATTTTGAAGTAACCCAAATATTATATTTATTACCACTCCTGCTGTTTATAACCGCTTTGGCAACTATTTTTTCACCAAGCCTGACCGGTTTAATAAATGTTACCTTGGCCATCCCGGTCAGAGCCACTTCGGTATCAACAATAGCCACAGCAAGGGAATTTGCCTGGGCAAAAAGGACGTGCCCCCTGGCAATGCCGTTTTTCCGAAAAACCATATCATCTGTAACCTCAAGCAGGGAAATCCCTGTTTTATCTAATTCGATGTCCAGCAGTTCACCGATAATTTCCGGGACGGCCAGGGACTTTACCTGAGTGTAAGATTTTTTCGCATACTGCTTCATCCTTTCTCGCAGTTCGGGAATACCCAGTTCCAGGCGGTCCAGCCTGATTGTCTGCACACTTACTTTAAATAATTTAGACAGCTCATCATCAGTGACAAACGGGTTTTCTTCTATATGGATATTTAACTTTTTCAGGCGCATCGGCTTTGGAACAGATGAATTGACCAATTAAGCTCACCACCGTTAAACCGATTTGTTTAGTACCAGATATTATATTCAGCATATAATACCATATTCTAAATACAGTATATTATACCTCTTTTCATTTTGCAATAACAAAGAAAATCGAAAAACGCAAAAAAGAGTTGCTAGTTGCTAGTTGCTAGTTGTTAGTTGTCAATGAAACATGCCCTATGCCTGCGGCTTCGAGGAAGGTATAAAATCAGGCGGTTCGCGTCAAAACGCGAACCGCCTGATTAAATAATTGACATTAATAACTTTATACCAGCCACTAGCCACTAGCAACTAGTAACTACTTCGCCGCTGCAACTGCCACAACTTCTTTATCCTTGTAATATCCACACGAGGGACAAACCTTGTGCGGCATTTTTGGCTCATGACACTGCGGACAGGAGATAAATCCCGGGGCATCAATTTTCTGCTGGGCTCTCCGCATTCTGTTTTTCGTACTGGACCTTCTTCTTTTAGGTACACCCATTTTTAAACACCTCCTTCAAGATTCTAACGTTCAAAATACTTTTTTAAATCTGCTAACCGCGGATCGACTGTTGTAATCTCGCAGCCGCAGTTATCTTTATTTAAATTTTTGCCGCAAACAGGACATAAACCACGGCAGTTCTCATCACAAACGGTTTTCATCGGAATGCTCAATAAGACGCTTTCGCGGATAATATCTTCAAGGTTTATCCTGTTTCCCTCAAAAACATGGATGTCATCAGTGTTCCGCCCTTCTTCCCTGAACTCATCCAGGTCGGAGGCATGGCAGAATTCCTCTTCAAAATCGGTGTTAAAACAAAAACCGTACTGTTCCAGACACCTGTTGCAGACAAGTTGGGTATCTCCTTTTATATTGCCTGTAAAAATCAGTTCTTTTCCGGCGCTCCTGATATTTAGAGAGATGCTTAACGGTTTTTTAAAAGTTATTTCGCAATTACCCACATCAAGAGGCTGCATTTCCTGTGTCAAATCGAAATGAAACGTCTGGCCGCGGGTCTTTCTGATGTCACTTACGTCAATGTACATCTATTTCACCTCATTATATCACAACAAGTATTATACTCATTTTGTTTTTAATTTGTCAAGGAAAACTAGGTTTGACCGCCTAATTTTACCTAACAATTTTCAGTCAGGAAGGTTTTATTGGTTTTAGATGGAAACAATAAATACAATTGACAATGGACAATTGACAATTGACAATTAACTTATGCGGAGGAAATAATGAATGTTGTAGGGATAATAACAGAGCATAACCCTTTTCATAACGGTCATCTTTATCATGTCGAAAAAGCCAGGGTCCAATGCGATGCTGATCTGGTAGTTTCAGTTATGAGCGGACATTTCCTGCAAAGAGGCGAACCCGCCCTTTTTAATAAGTGGGCCCGGGCTAAAATGGCTGTCTTGGGAGGGGTCGATCTCGTAATTGAGCTGCCTACAGCGTTTTCGGTCCGCAGTGCCAGCTCTTTTGCTCTGGGCGCAGTGTCAATCCTCAATTCCATGAGGGTGGTGACCCACCTCTGCTTTGGCACAGAATCAGGTAATGTTGACAGTCTGTGGCCGGCAGCCCGCCTCCTGTTTAATGAACCAGCCTTGTTTAAGGCTCTCTTGCGCCAATTAATAGATACGGGAATATCCTACCCTGCAGCCAGGGCCGGGGCTATAACCAGATATCTGGCAGACACTGCATCGGTCGGGATATCACCTGAGATTTATGCGGCCCCAAACAACATTTTAGGGATAGAATACCTGAAATCTCTATTGAAGGTAAAAAGTGATATCAGACCAACTACGATCAAGAGGTTTGCTGCCGGTTACCATGACATGAATATTGACTCAAATGTTATGATTGCAAGCGCCACCAGTATCAGAGAGGAACTTCAGGACAAGGGGGCAATCACCGAGGCAGTTGGCCCGGTCGTTCCGGAGGCTTCGTTTGAAGTGATGAAACAGGAGACTTTAGCTGCCCGCGGTCCGGTCTTCATAAGGGATTACTCGAAAATGCTTTTTTATTTGCTGCGCTCGCTCCCACCAGAGCAAATAGCCGAAATGTATGATGTCTCTGAGGGGCTGGAAAACCGCATTATGGAAATTTCCCGGTCTGCTGATTCCGTACAAGACCTGCTGTCCAAGCTTAAAACAAAGCGATATACAAGGACCCGCCTGCAGAGGATTCTTTCCTATATTTTATTGGGATATACGAAGTCTTTAGCCGAGTCTTTTGACCTGGCCGGCCCCCGCTATATCAGGGTTTTAGGCTTATCATCCGCAGGACGGTCACTGTTAAAAAAGGTCAAAAAAGAGGCCGACATCCCAGTAATTACCAGGACTTCCCCTTTTTTATCACAAAATGACGACACCGCATTAATGCTCAAATTCGATGTGAAGGCCACAGATATATATACGTTGATGTACCCCGGTCAAAGCATAACTAGACAGGGGTTGGACTGTAAGGTGATGCCGTATGTCACCAATTGACAATTGATAATTGACAATTGACAATTTGAAAAGTCATATTACACCTTTCTTCGGGTTGACCAACCCAACAGATCATAAACAGGTCAGTAGCCGGAAATTGCTTCCAGTAGAAAACCCACACCCAAAGCAAACAGCACCAAATGGCCCCAAACCGGAAGGGCGGCAGTGGAAAGCCCAGTCACAAAAAGATAAATGGCCATAATTCCTCTGATAACCCTGTCATTGGTACCCAAATTTTTCCGCACTGTAAACTCCACAGTATTCACCTCAAAGATATTGTGCTTCCAGAGGCGCCACTATATGCAGTAACAAATGCCTGACTCCAATGTTGGTCAGTATTATTGTTATCAAAAAACAAAAATAGAGAGTGGTTCTATATCACTCTCTTTATTGTTTATACTGCTTTTAGTTCACTATTTTCTTGAATAGTATTAATTTGCTCTGCAATTATTTCTCCAATTGCTTTAGCTAGAAGTGGTGGAACAGCATTTCCAACTTGTTCATATTGTTCAGTTAAACTCCCCAAAAACCTAAATTTGTCAGGGAAAGACTGAATCCTAGCGGCTTCTCTAACGGTAAGCGTTCTTTCTTGTGTTGGGTGGAAAAACGATCCCCAATGTGGGTCACATTTAGTCAATATTGTTGAGCAGATTCCATCTGGGTCTAACCGACCATATCGTTTGGTATGATCACTTCTTCTCGCTCTTTTTAGTCCTGCTGGGAGTAAATCATATGGTATGTCTCTCCAACTGCCTCCTTGAGGTATATAATTCATTCTTTCTAGATTTATTTTCCCCAGTGAAGGAGCTTTATGATTAAAAAGAGTCTTTGAGCCTTCCCGTAGTTGTTGTTGATACTTCGTGAGTGGCGGGGAGTCATATTGCATTTCATCAAAACCACCACCGTTAGATATAATCGGGAGGTCGGATATTGCTTCCCAAACAGTCGTATGGTCTATCAATTGAGGTCCAAAGAGACTGTCTTTAGAAAACAGTTTAAAACAAAGATTTCTTCCTCCAGTAAAATTAGCAACACCCTGCGCATAATGAGTAGGTTCAGGGAATGTACAGGCGCCATTAGTTAATCTCGATGCAATAAAGAAAGTTCTCCATCTCATTTGTGGAACTCCATAATGTGCGGCGAATAAAATCATGTGATTTACTTTGTAGCCCAACTTATTAAGTGAATAGTAAATTGCTTTTACTACAGCACCCTTTTCTAATGAAACAATTCCAGGAACGTTTTCTATAAGGATGTATTTAGGATTAAGCGTTTCAGCAATACGCAGAAATTCTTTGAAAAGATGATTTCTATCGTCTTTCATTGTTCTAATAGGAGCATTAATTGAAAATCCTTGACAAGGTGGACCGCCTGCTAGTAAATCTAATTCTCCTGGCATGACTTTACAAAGTTCTAGAACTTGGTTGTTCGATAGATTTCTAATATCGTCGGTATAAACATAAGTGTTTGGATGGTTGTATTTATGTGTCTGTGTATAGGTCTTATTAATATCACTAGCAAAATTAATCTGAAATCCGGCTTGAGCAAGACCCTCGGATAATCCACCAGCACCACAGAACAAGTCAATGGCATACAATTTAGACATAAAATTCACCCCGACTGTAAATTAATCACACTTAATTTTTTAACAGATTTAGTACTTGTTGCTCAACTGCCTCATCAAGACTGGAACCGGGTATTTTCCCTCCAGATATGAAATTTAAAGCAAATTCTTCAAGAGACACTCTAATAATTCTTGTCCTTTCTAAATTTCGTATTTTCCCACGGTCTACCGATTTACCTAATGAATAAGTAAAAACACTTAGAATTCCTTTGCCAGGTAAAGCTTTGGGAGTCGTATGTCCTACAATATCTTCAAACCTTGAATAGACTGTATCCGGCAAAATAAAGTACATACCTTTTGTTGCTAGCTTAGAATCAGCATATATTTGACCTTTTCTAATTATTTGTGGGATTAAACGTTTATGTACATTAGCCCAATTCATTCCATGAGTAGAAACAGGTATTGATATGTTAGGATTAGATTCTAGGTTTCTATAAGCTTCCCAAATTGTTCTATAATTGTTGGTTATATCAATGCTTTGGACTTCAACACCCGCAATTTCAAATGCTTTGCCATCAACTACTCGGACTAAGACCCAATCCATACTGAGTTTATTTCTACTAGAGCCGACCTGAATTTCTCTGCCGGAATTTTGTCCAAATGCAACTACAAACTCGTTTGGTTTTTCTTTAACAAGTTCAAGTGTTTTTACTTCATTCACTAGGTAAAGTGGAAGATATCCAAAAGCGTCAGCACATACATCTCTTAAAGTTTTATAACTTTCGGCATATAAACGCTTTGGGCATATTATTGTTTCTTGATTGCTTGTTACAACCGAACATACTCCGTAGATTAATGACTTATCGTGATTATACTTGGTACACTTAGTTCCAATAAATGGACAAATTTCTCTAGCCCAATAATTTCTACACTCAGACGTTAAATCGTCCGGAGTAAAACCAAAAATCTCACACATATCTTTGCCTTTTGACCTTGGCATTGTTATCACACTCGATTCATGCTCATTATTATTGAGCAGTATAAATGGACTATTAGACAAAAAACTAATTTTTCCTGCATAAATTTGGGGACTCAGTAATGACAAAAGGCTGGCAGTCTTTTTATATAATCGAGAGTTTGCGCCAGCAAACTCTTCCGACCCCCTCGGAGCCCGCAGGGCGTAGAGCACTCTCCACTCTCCACTCTCCACTCTCCACTCTCCACTCTCCATTGTCAATTGTCCATTGTCCATTGTCAATTGTCAATTGTTCTAATCCCCCCGCTTCTCCTATATATTTTTACTGCTTAAGTAAACGTAGGAGGGGCCTTTATGTCTTTCAGAGCCAAAAGCATGTTTACTCCTGTGCGCCTTACAGTTGTGGCCATTGTTGTCTTTATAATCTGTATGATAATTTACCCGGCGGCCGTTTTTCAAGCCTCTAAGACAGGGGTTAACGCCTGGTGGAATATAGTTTTTCCGGCCCTGCTCCCGTTTTTTATCAGCTCCGAACTCCTGATGAATTATGGAGTAATCCAGTTTATGGGGGTCCTGTTGGAACCGGTGATGAGGCCCCTGTTTAACCTTCCCGGGGCAAGTTCATTCGTTCTGGCAGTCGGATACACCTCCGGGTTCCCGATCAGCGCCTCTCTGACAGCCCGCCTCAGAAAGGACAGACTGTGCACCAGACTCGAGGCCGAAAGGCTGATGTGTTTTACGAACAATGCCAGCCCCCTCTTCATGCTGGTAGCCGTCGGGGTAGGGATGTTTAACAACCCCCGGCTGGGGATAATCATCGCCATGGGCCATTATGCAGGCAACCTCCTGCTGGGATTTTTGCTTCGATTCTATAAATCTGATGACCCCGAGTTCAAACCGGCTAAGCTGCGCCGCGGCAGTCTTTTCCGCGAGGCAGTGGCGGAAATGCTGAAGGCTTACCGGGCCAATCCCAGGCCGTTTGCCCAAATACTGGGGGATGCCATCACTTCATCAGTGAACAAACTACTCGTTATCGGTGGTTTTGTCATCATCTTCTCAGTAATTATCAAAATTTGTACGCTCACCGGGCTGATGGCAGTAGTCACCAGTGTGCTGGCTATCGCTGCTGGCCCATTAGGCTTCACAAAACCGGCAGTGCAGTCTTTAGGGTGCGGCTTTTTTGAAATTACCCTAGGTACGAAGGCGGCTGCTGAAGCTGCAGCATCTTTGACCCAAAAAGTAACAGCGGCCAGCGTGATATTGGGTTGGAGCGGAATTTCTGTGCTGGCCCAGGTTTCAGCAATGATAAGTGAAACAGACCTGAAGATGGGTTTGTTTATCTTAAGCAGGTTATTCCATGCAATTACAGCCGGTATTTTCAGCCTCCTGCTCCTGCGCAGCGAGGTGGTTCAGGCTTGGCTGTCAAGGCCGGCCTTAACTGGACAACTATATTCGCAGGCCGCTTCTTCATGGTCAGCCAACCTTCTTTACTACAGCCGGCTCTGCGTCTACGCCATCCTAATATGGGCGCTTCTGGCCCTTGTCATATACGTTTGGCATTCGTTTTCCATAATTCGTCTTAGGTTAAAATAACCAATAAATAAAACCGACAAAAAATGAAAAAAAAGAAAACACAGAGCGCACAGAGGTTCGAATGATTCAGTGAAAATAGAGGACACAGAGAGAAACAAATAACCCATACTAGGAAGTGAAAAAGGGGAGGAATTATGTATATAAATGTCTAATAACCGTTCATCAGAGCCTAAATAAAGGTCACGTACCGGTAGGCAAAAATATGTAAAAAACCCCGCCTCTTAGTAGAGGAGGGGTTTGTTTTTATAGCAACGGCTACACTCCTGCCGAGTCCTATTGTTTCGTGATGGCGGCTTCCTGTTCAATACTCTTAGGAGGTTTACGGAGTTCGCTCCTGGCGCTCTTAACCTGAGTCAGAGCCTTATCAAGGGTTTCCTCACTGCTCAGCAATAAATCATCGGCAAACTGGTACGCCCCAATTTTGATTTCCCTCGACAGGGCCTTGGCCTGCTCAATTAATTCCGATGCCTGCTGGCGGGCCTGTTTGACCAATTCATTCTCACCGGCCATTCTGTTCAATTCTTCCTTGGCTTCTGAGACAATCCTTTTCGCTTCCAGCCTGGCTTCTTCAATAATTTTCTCCCGTTCTGCAGAAATCGACTTGGCCATCCTCATCTCTTCAGGCAAGGCGGTCCTGATATGATCAATCATATCAAGGATAAGTTCATCATCAACCATGATTTTACGTACCAATGGGATCTTAGTACTCTCTTCTACCAATTCCTCCAACTCATTCAAGACGTCCAGGATATCCATCTGTCCAACCCTCCTACGAACTTAGTTTTTTCCGGGGTGTAAAGCAGAAAACTTTTCTTTTAACCTTTTCTCTATTAACGGCGGGACCAAATCTGTGATACACCCTCCGAACGAAGCAACCTCTTTGACTACACTGGAACTTAAGAATGACCATTGGGCCTGAGCCATCATAAAAACAGTTTCAACTTTAGGCTGCAGTTTTTTGTTCGTAAGGGCCATCTGAAACTCGTTTTCAAAATCAGAGATCGCCCGTAATCCACGAATGATAGCCTGAGCATTTTTCTGAGCCGTGTAGTTAACGGTCAGACCCTCGAAACTGTCTACAGATACGTTATTAAATGGTTTAAGCACCGATTTCAACAGCTCTACCCGTTCTTTCTCCGTAAAGAGCGGCTTTTTACCCGAATTAACTGAGACGGCGACTATTATATGGTCAAACAGGAGGGCAGCCCGTTTAATGATATCAACGTGCCCGTTCGTAACCGGGTCAAAACTTCCCGGGCAGATCGCCAGTTTCATCAGATTCATCCTCTCAGTAAAAGTTGTCAAATTTCCTGGTAAAACGATAGGATTGTATCACCGTACTTTTCATGTCTGACCATTTTTAACAGCCCTGCTTGTACAGGCAGTACATCCAACTTGTTGCTCTCTGTAATGACTACTCCCCCGGAGGCGAGCAATCTACTCTTATTAATTTTTAATAAGCTTTCATTTACTAATCCCTTAAGATAAGGAGGGTCAACAAAAATGATATCAAACGTTCTTTCCCATGCCGCCAGCATATTAACGGCCTTCTCGGCCTCCTGTCTGATAACCTCAGCCCGGTCTGCCAGACCTGTCAGTTCAAGATTACTTTTAATGTTTTTGACGGCCTGCGGGTTTTTTTCAATAAACACAGATAAATCGGCGCCTCTACTAAGTGCTTCGATACCGATTGCTCCTGTCCCTGCATACAAGTCCAGAAATTTTGCATTTATAACCCTGGGGCCAATGATATTAAAAATGGATTCTTTGGTCCGGTCCGAAGTCGGACGTGTTTCTTTACCCTTTGGAGCTTTTAATTTGCGTCCTTTGGCTGTACCGGTAATAACCCGCAATTCTTCCCATCACCTCTATAGATGGAAATTTTAACATAATAGAATTATAACATATTATTTCTTAAAAATCGATTTTAATCATATATATTTTTAGATATCTTGTCCAAAACTAACTCTAAAACCAGTTGTCAAAAATATTTATGTAAGACTGCGGAGGTGTGATAAACAGAAGGACCGTCTCTTTAATTATGAGACAGTCCCCCTCATCCTTAATCCCTGTTCTTAAAAGTATAGCAGTTAGTATCCTGGCATTCCCTTGCGTGCCGGCCGGTAACTGAAATATTTCCGGCATTGCAAAGGTCACCGTCTTCCCAAAAAATACAGCTGTTAACTATACAGGTAACCGTTGGAGTAACCTGCTGTCCATCCAGGAACATACCTGCAGCCAGGCCCCCCCAGTTGACATTATCAAGCGTGCCAATCATGTTGGCAACTCCTTTTCTTTCGGAAAAGGTCTTACACTCTGTCTGTTCGGCCGTATCAGACATTTTTTCTTCTTCCTCATTTAAGATATCGATGTTTTCCGCACCGCAATAATCTCCCGGAAGCCAATGGTTGCAACTCTTGACCTCGCATTTGACAATAGGACTGGGCACAGACAATCACTCCTTTTTTGAGCTTATCTTGCCCAAAACCTCCCCCGGCGATTCCGCCAAATTGGGGAAGCCCCTACGAAATGAAATGTTTCATTAGCCAGTTGGCTGTTGTGTTTATGATGAATATCGTTAAAATAAGAACAGTAGCAGTGGCGAAGGCCTTATCGAGGGCCGGTTTGGTGCCGACCTCAAGAGCAACCAGATAAAGGTGCATAGACATCGTCCGGGCTGAGTCAAAGATACTGCCAGGCATTCTCATCGAGCCGCCAAGGGTGAGCATCAGGGCTGCCGTCTCCCCCACAACCCTGCCGATAGATAATATAACACCGGTCACAATTCCCGGCAGGGCGCTCGGCAGGACAACTCTGCATATTGTCTGCCATTTAGTGGCCCCGAGAGCCAGACTGCCTTCCCGGTATGAAACAGGTACGGTTTTGATAGCCTCTTCCGACGTCCTTATGAGGGTGGGTAAAATCATTGTAGCCCCGGTCAGCGCCCCTGACAGCAGAGACCAACCGCGGGTTATCGGTTCAAGAGCAATGACAAAAAAAGCGAAACCAAATAGCCCGAACACTATTGAAGGTATTCCGGCCAGGGCTTCGGTGCCAAATCTGATAATCTTAGTAATTTTTCCTTCTCTTGTGTATTCGGTCAGGTAAATAGCAGCTCCCACACCGATTGGGGTGGCTATGGCCAAGGTCAGCGCAGTAAAGTAAATCGTAGAAACAATGATTGGGAAGATGCCGCCTTCTGAGCCCATTTTCTTGGGCTTCATCGTCAGGAACTGCCAGTTTACATGAGGAATACCCTCAAACATAACATAACCTATGACCAGTGATAGGACCGCTACAGTACAAAACCCGGCCGTCCACAGGGCAGCTTTGGCCATTTTCTGGGTGGTTTTGACAGACATCATGACCTGCTCACCCCTTTTTTGGCGATAAAAGTCGCCACTGAGTTAAGCACCATTATTATTACAAACAGTACAATCCCTGTCGCAAACAGTGCCCTCACGTGGTCTCCGGAGGCATAGCCCATTTCGATAGCGATATTTCCAGTCAGGGTTCTGACCGGAGCAAAAATGGAATCAGGAACAGCCACCGTATTGCCAGCTACCATGATAACAGCCATGGTCTCTCCGATTGCCCGTCCCATCCCGAGCACCACCGCGGCAACAATACCCGAACTTGCCGCCGGCAGGAGAACCTTGTATATCGTCTGCCACTCCGTAGCCCCCAAGGCCAGGGAAGCTTCCTTGTATTCATTGGGGACAGACCTGATGGCATCTTCTGAGATGTTGATTACTGTCGGCAAGATCATTATGGCCAGGATTATGGAAGCTGACAGGATACTGTAACCGCGCTGGTATTCGGGTTTCAAGATACCGGCCAGGTATGTTCTTTCCACATACATTATGATGTCATTGACAATAACCATCCCAAACAACCCATAAACAACAGAAGGTATTCCGGCCAGAAGTTCAACGGCCGGCCGGACTACTCTGGTCACTTTTGGCGGAGCAAATTCGGCCAGGAATATTGCCGTAGAAACACCAAGCGGCACACCCATGGCCAGGGCCACAAGAGTCACCGCAAAGGTCCCGAGGATCATGGGGAAAATTCCATATTCCCCAGATGTGGGAAACCACTGGGTACCAAACAAAAATTTAACCAACCCGACTTTGGCAATTAAGGGCGCGCCTTCTTTAAATACAAACCCGCCGATCAGAATTATCGTAATAACAGAAACAAAGGCGCTGGTAAGCAGGATTTTTTCATATATTTTTTCTTTTGTTTTGTAATTCATTGAGTATCCACTCCAAACAGGGACAGGGTTATTATTTTACTTTGACGAATTTTTCGGATACTATTTTCTGGCCTTCTTCACTTAATACATAGTCAATGAAAGCCTTGGCAGCCGCATCAGGTTCGCTTTTGGTCAGGAAAAGGAACGGCCTGGAAATCTTATATGATCCGTTCAGTACAGTAGCCTCAGAAGGCAGCACCCCGTCTACACTGAGGGCTTTAACGGCACTGTCCACCGAACCGCTGGAAATAAATCCGATGGCATTAATGTCTTTGGTTACTGCCGTTTTTATAGCCCCTGTGGAATTCTGTACAACCGCATTACTGATAAACTTAACCTCTTTGCTGAGTACAATTTCCTGAAAAGCATCTCTGGTTCCTGAACCTTCCTCACGAACAACTACAGTTATCGGTCCCTTTAGGTCGCCAACTTCACTCCAATCCTTCACTTCACCGGCAAATATTTTCTTGATCTGCTCTTTGGTTAGAGCTGTAACTTTATTCCCGGAATTAACGATAACTGCGATACCGTCTTTGGCAATAACTGTTTCTTTTAGGCCATAGCCTTTTTCTTCAGGTTTTAATTCCCTGGAAGAAGTTCCGATCTGAGCGGTTCCTTTATTTGCTGATTCAATCCCGGCGCTGGAACCTCCACCCTGTACACTTACTGTTACGTCCTGGTTCTTTTCCATAAACGCTTCTGCCAGCTCTTCGGCCAACGGCTGTACTGATGAGGAACCTGCAACCTTTACGGTCCCCTTGATTTGTCCCCCGGTCTGGCCAGCATTTTCTGTCCCATCTGTGGCAGCCTTGTCCTCGCTCTTGCTGCCGCTGCACCCAACCACTGCGACTGTAACCACCAATGCAGCTACCAAGATCACAACAATTTTGAACCTTTTTAAAGTCATCATATTAACGCTTTCTCCTCCTTTTTCTGGCGGTCATTTTTTGGTTATCAAATAACCACACTTGTGATTATAAGACATACCTGTAAAAATACCATGAACTAAGAGTTAAGGTTCGGTTAAGGTTCGGTAAAAACTTATTCATTCAGGTCAGGACGCTCTCCGGTGACAAGGTAGATTACTCGTTCACCGATATTTGTGGCATGGTCGGCGATTCTTTCGATATACCTTCCGACCAGAATTAGATACGTTGCCTGCGTAATTGTCCTGGGGTCTTCCATCATATAGGTCAAAAGTTCCCTAAAAATCTGGGAGTATATATGGTCTACCTGATCGTCCTTATCATTGAGGGTTTTAGCTAATTCAACATCGCCTTTTACATATGCATCCAAACCGTCTTTAACCATCTGCTGACTTAAGGCTGCCATTCTTGGGATATCAACCAGGGGTTTAATTAAAGGCTGTCCGGCTATCCGCCTGGTCACTTTGGCAATATCTACAGCATGATCAGCCATCCGCTCAAGGTCTGTAATGATTTTAAACCCGGTACTGATTTTTCTGAGGTCTCCGGCAATAGGCTGCTGTGTGGCTATCAACTTAAGGCACATATACTCGATGTCTGTTTCCATCTGGTCAATAACCCTGTCCCCCTTGATTACTTCTTCAGCCAGAGGGACGTTCTTGGAAGCCAGGGAATGAACAGAATTGTAGATGGCCTGTTCTACCAGACTCCCCATTCTTAATATTTCCTGCTGGAGCTCTTCCAGGGCCTGGTCAAAAGAATGCCTCGTGGAACTCATATCAACTCTCTCCTTTTTTTGTTTATTTGTCAGTGAACTGCTCCGCGGATTCTATCCGAAACGCCCGGTAATGTAATCCTCTGTTCGCTTATCACACGGTTTCGTGAAAATATTTTCCGTAACATCAAATTCGACCATATCACCAGTAAGGAAAAAGCCTGTATAGTCAGATACCCTGGCGGCCTGCTGCATATTATGAGTGACAATAATTATGGTGTATTTCTGTTTGAGTTCTTCCATCAGTTCTTCTATCTTGAGGGTGGAAATCGGGTCCAGGGCAGAGGTGGGCTCATCCATCAGCAAAACTTCCGGCTCTATCGCCAGCAGCCTGGCGATGCAGAGCCTCTGCTGCTGCCCCCCGGAAAGGCCTAAAGCCGGTTTTTTCAACCTGTCTTTGACTTCCCCCCACAAAGCTGACGCTTTGAGGCTTTTTTCCACAATCTCATCCAGTTTACTTTTCTCTTTCATTCCGTGTATCCTGGGACCATACGCTACATTGTCATATACCGTCATCGGAAACGGGTTGGGCCTTTGAAATACCATGCAGACTCTTTTCCTGAGCTGGACCACATCCATTTCGGGATCTAGAATATTTTCACCATCGATGATTACCTCACCGACAATTTTACAAATATCGATGAGGTCATTCATTCTATTTAATGTACGCAGAAAGGTTGACTTCCCACAGCCTGAAGGCCCAATCAAGGCCGTTACCTGATTGGGTTGAATGTCCATATTGACATTGTTTAAAGCACAAAAATCGCCGTAGTAAAGGTAAAGGTTGTTTACCTTAATCTTGGAAGACATACCGATTAGTCCCCCTATCTTTTTAAAGTAAAGCAAAAAGTCGGCCACAAGAGCCGACTCTACTATATCATTTAATTATTATCTTCATATTATCATATTGTTAATTTTTCGTTAAGAAAATGCTGTCACCATACAACCGATATGACATATGACAGCCAGTCTATTTTGTGAACCGGTCAGCTACCTTTGTGGCCCCGTAAGAATAAGGTTTTACCTTAGCCATGAACCCACTCATATTGATCATTCTTACAACCTGTTGAATTAATTCCCTCGTCTGGCCTTTTTCGCCGATATCGACATGAATCTCAATTGTCATATCAGGGTGCATATTGGCCATGTATTCTATCACCTTACCCGCCATTTCCAGGCTGCGGGAAGCCTCTTCAAATATCCGGTGCCTTAAGGTGAGAGGTGTCTTATGGTAAGACCGGCGATAATAACACCTGGCGCCTTTTCCTTCCCGGTGGATAATAACAGCGGTAACAAAGCATGTCTGTTTTCCGGGTTGGGAATCGGTACCGATAATTAACCTAAACCTGTCCCGCGGGTGTTTTTTTATAAAACCCGTAATGTCATCATACATTCTGTCTGCAGTAATCCTGCCCAAAGTGGGACTGATAAAGTCCATATTCACCACACTCCAACATTAATTATAACAAATGTAAACAAATTTGGACACCCCTAAAATTTTAACATTTTGTGGCATGTTCTATTTTATGCTTATTTTCTATCAAAATAAATAATTATAAACATAATGCACACT
Organism: Firmicutes bacterium HGW-Firmicutes-8; assembly: GCA_002840165.1. Classification (GTDB taxonomy): domain Bacteria; phylum Bacillota; class Thermincolia; order Thermincolales; family UBA2595; genus GW-Firmicutes-8. The sequence continues at coordinate 38,023 of PGZN01000005.1, read as the reverse complement.
AAAAATCTAACAACAAAAAAACGACACCTTTAGGTGTCATCTTGAAAAAAATTATTATTTCTCAATTCTGTTAAGAAAATCCTCAACCCTCGCCTTGACTTCATTTCTTACTTTCCTAAAAACATCCATGATTTCCTGGTCGTTTCCGGCTGCTTTAGCCGGGTCATTGAGATTCCAATGCTCCTTATGCACACCCGGCGGAGGGACAGGGCATTTGTCATTGGCATCACCGCAAAGAGTAACTATATACTCACTGTGCTTCAGGATTTCTTCATTAATCAGGTCTGATGTTTGCTTTGAAATGTCAATACCATCTTCCGCCATTGCTTTTACCGCCAGGGGATTTAGGCTGTGCTGCTCAATACCGGCGCTGAAAACAGTGATCCTGCCTTCACCGTATTTTTTGGCATATCCTTCAGCCATTTGGCTTCGACACGAATTACCGGTACATAAAAAGTATACCATAGGTTTGGCCATTTAACTCTGCCCCCCCAATATCGATGTTTTTGATTTCTGCCTATTGAACACTATTTTGTTCCCTGTATCTGTACCCTACTCCTCTAATTGTTTCAATATATTTAGGGTTAGATGAGTCATCCTCAATTTTTTGCCTGAGGTGCCTGATATGCACATCAACGGTTCTAGTGTCATGGCTGTATTCATAACCCCACACCATCTCCAGTAAAAACTCCCTCGTAAAAACCCGGCCAGGGTTTGTTATAAGCAGGCGAAGCAGTTCAAACTCCTTTAATGTAAAACTATTTTTTACTCCATTTACCCATGCTTCGAAGTTCTCCGGATCTAATGAAACATGGCCAACTTTAATCAAAGATTCTCTCCTGACAATGATTTTGTTTTCATAGTTCTTTTCCCTCAGCCGGGCCTTAATTCGAGCTACCAGTTCACGTGGGCTGAACGGTTTGGTCATATAGTCATCAGCCCCTATTTCCAGGCCCAGTATTTTGTCCAATTCCTCTGTTTTGGCGCTGAGCATAATGATCGGAATTGAGGATGTATCTCTATTAGCCCGCAGTAACCGGCATACTTCAAAACCGTCCACTTCCGGCAGCATAATATCCAAAACAATCAGGTCCGGTTTTTTTGTAGCCGCCTGGTTTAAAGCAGTGCGGCCGTCAAAAGCCGTATCGATACTCCAACCCTCTTTGATCAGGTTAAACCTGATCAGCTCAACAATATGCCTCTCGTCGTCCACCACCAGAATCTTAGGCATTAATACCACCATCCCGGGATGTTTCATAGTACCCCAATCAAATTGTAGTATGATTGTGTTAACTGAGTATTACATGTTCATTAAGTTTAGGTTAAGAAATCATTACTCATCAGTTCCTTTACTTTTTTTTTGACATGTAATATTATAGAAAAGGTAGAATTTCGTCTGTCTTCTCGTATTAAAGGTACTTTATGTCTAAAGATGCTGTATGTTGGAGGCTTAATTTTGGCTAACCTGGAAAATGAACATATTATCTGCATATCGTCTGTGGACTGGAACCCGCTCCTAACCAGGAAACAGCAGGTTATGAAACGCCTGCCCAAGTCTAATACAATTCTTTACGTGGAGCCACCGATTACGCTGATATCTCCTTTTAAAGACTCTAGGATGTGGAGCAAATGGGGCTCGTGGTTTTCTGGAATCCGACGGCTTAATGAAAATATATATTTATACTCACCGCCGGTAATCATCCCATTCGGCAACAAGTACCGTTTTATAAACCGTTTTAACCAGTACTGGATATCCCTGTTTTTGAAAAACGTAATATCCCGGTTAAAAATAAAGCCCCCGATAATATGGACTTATATGCCGAACTCGGCTGACCTCATTGATAAACTGGGGGAACGAAAACTTCTCGTCTATGATTGTGTTGATGAACACTCAGAGTATTCCGGATTGATAAACAAGGAAACGATGACCGTTATGGAGAATGATTTGATGGCTGAGTGTGACGTTGTTTTCGTTACAGCCCAGGGCCTGTATGACGCCAAAAAAGACCTGGCCCGGTCAATCCACTATTCGCCGAATGCCGCCGATATAAGCCATTTTATGAAGGCCCAGGATCCTGCTACCATTGTCCCGAATGAAATAGCCTCGATACCGGGATCAATTGTCGGTTTTGTCGGAGTAATCCAGGACTGGATAGACCTTGGCCTGGTACGGGAAATCGCTGTTACTCACCCCGAATGGTCGGTCGTGATGGTCGGCCCAGTGGGTGTGGGGATAGATGTTTCCCCCCTTCGCTCTTTGCCGAATGTTTATTTATTAGGCCGTAAAGATGTCCGGGAACTGCCTAATTATATTAAGGCTTTTGATGTCTGTATCAATCCCTTTAAGATTAATGACCTTACAGACAAGGTCAGCCCTTTGAAGTTTTACGAATACCTGGCCTCCGGTAAACCCATCGTCTCGGTGAAAATGCCAGGAGTGGACAGTTTCTCTGATGTAATTGAAACAGCTGATAACAGCGAAGGGTTTATCAATGGGATCGAACGGGCCATTAAAGAAGAAACACCGGGGAAACTAAAAGCCCGTTTGGCCAGAGCCCTTGAGAACTCCTGGGAGAGCAGGGTTGAATTTATGTCAGATAAGATTTTGGAAAAGCTTAATTCCTGATGAAATAAATTTTAGGGGGAATACTCGTTGACTGCAAAACAGCTCAATCCAGCAGAAGTCAAAATTGCTATTTTTGGCCTTGGTTTTGTCGGGCTGCCTTTGGCCCTAAGCTATGCCCTCCGCGGCTGCACCGTGGTCGGTGTTGATGTCGACCGGAACCTGATAGACCAACTCAATCGTGGAATAACTCACCACCTGGAAAAATACCGTGAAACGCCAATCCAGGAAGTATTGGCTGAACAGCTCGATAACGGTAGATTTAAAGCTACCGCCAATCCGCAGGAAGCCCTGGACCAATGTAATAACTTTATTATGACAGTGGGCATTCCGGTTATAGACGGGCGACATGACTTCAGCCATATCGATTCATGCGCCAGGACAATTGCCTCCGGAATTAAAAAAAGCGACCTTGTCCTCGTGCGCAGCACGATGGTTCCTGGCATGACCCGCAGTTATGTAAAACCGATTTTAGAGGAGTCCGGTCTAAGGGCCGGCGATGATTTTTACCTGGCTTACTCTTCAGAGCGAATCGCTGAGGGTAAGGCCTTTGATGAATTCGAGAATATGCCGGCCCTGATAAGCGGAATCAATGACTCCAGCAGGGAAAAAGCCGCCCAGCTGATGGGTGTTGTGACAAAAGAACTGCACATGGCCAGTTCTATGGAAGTTGTTGAATCCGCTAAGGTTATGGAAAACATTTCCCGTGATGTCAATATCGCCATGGTTAATGAGTTTGCCAGGTTCTGTGAGGGATTGGGAATTGACATATTTGAAGTAATTAAGCTTGCCAACACACATAAACGCGTCAAACTCCTGACACCCGGTCCAGGGGTCGGTGGTTACTGTATCCCCAATGCTCTCCATTATCTTACTCCCAAAGCGGATGACCTCGGAGTTCCCCTTAAGCTTCTCCGGACAGCCAGAAGAATCAATGAAGATATTCCGGCCTTTGTTGTCAGCCTGGTCTCCAAAAATCTGCCGGTTCCCGCCAAAAAAGCCAAAGTGGCTGTCCTCGGGATTGCCATGAAGGATTATTCCAGTGATGACAGGTTAAGCCCAGCCCTGGAAATAATTAAACTTCTCGAAATGTCAGGCATGAAGGTCGCAGCATTCGACCCGGCTGTCCCTTCTAAATACACTTATAAAGTTGACTCCCTCGAAGATGCCGTCAGTGATGCCCACGCCGTCCTTGTCCTCGCCAAACAGAACGGTATCGGTTATACCAACTTTAAGCTGTTCCGTAATCTGATGAGCAAAGCAGGCCAACCTGTTATTGTAGATACGAAGAACCTGTATTCCAGGACAGAGGTCGAAGAGCAGGGGTTTGTGTTTGCAGCAATCTGATAAATCAGTTGGCAGATGACAGTGTGAAAAGAAGGCACAGGACACAGAGGTTTTCGAGGATTCAGTGAAAATAGATGACACAGAGGGTAAGCGACAACCCCCACTTTTTTCTTACTAGCCGGGTACGGAAAAACTCAAAATTAAATTAGCCGCGGATGAACGCGGATTACGCGGATTGGAACGACGCGGATAAAAATAATAATGGATGATTCACTGGATGGCGCGATTTGGTCTGGTTTATATTTGAAATACCCCCAATCGACTTTTTGACGAAAAGGGGTTTTGTTATGTCCGAAAGCTCGAAGAAGAACTCAGCATAAACTGCTGAGTTCTCTGTCTCAAGCGGCACTTGTATAAAAGTAGAAAGTTACACATCGAAATATGGTCAATATCCGGTAAGAAAAATTTATATGTAAGGTATGTTGAAAAATGAAATATTATTCTAACGGTTCGTTTAATCCAGCGGAAAAAGAAGAAATGTCGGATAACAGTTTATTTACTTGATTAAGTAAATTAGCATGATATATTTCAGGTATGTTTTCAATTAAAGGATTTACTATAATATCAATTCTGTCTTTTTTTATTTTATATTTATGTTCTAGTTTGATTTTTAAAGTTTCAGGACTGTACTTTCTATTACTTACTTCAGAATAAAGAATGCGAATAATTCTTAAAGAACGCCTGGCGGATTTTTCATCGTTTTGAAAACCTACTAGTTTCATGAAATCTATGAATACAGTTTCCTCATACTCTCTAAATAGAATGATTTTATTTAATACAAATGAGCAAAGCTTTTCTAAATTAGTTTTAAGCATTTTTGATATAACTTTTGCATCTAAATATGGTGCGGCAGTTTCTACACAAAAATTATAAAAACCTTTAGCAAAAATTTTATCAAGTCCGGAATCAATTAATAAATTTACTATTTTTTCTTCTTCGTCTCCATTTTTGATAATTATTAATTCTATAGTGTCAATTAATTTACTTAATTCATCGAGGTATTCGTCTGATAGTAATAATTTGTCTGTTTTGTCATGAATATAATCTAAAATATTTACTTGATCATTAGGTTCTAAAGAATTAAACCAGTTAATTAACAAATTGATATCTTTGTTGGTTTTTGCGAGCATAGGTATCGCCTCCCTTTAGAGTAGCATAGATGGGTAATACGTCAATAACAGTGCCAGTAGATGTAGAAATTCTAGATTTATAGGTTTCTATTGCAGAGAATGACATTCCAGTTGGCAAAATAATAAAAGGACGCTTATTTTGCTTTCTTAGAGATTGAACTTCAATTAATAGGTCTTTTACTAGTTTTTCTAAATTGGTTAATTTTTCATTCAGTTTATCAACATTAGAAGATTGTTCTGTCAAATCGTTGTTATTAGGATAAAAATCCAAATTAGAATCAATTGCATTAGCAATTTTATAAATAGTGTCTAACCTAGGAAAGCTACCGTGATTTTCAATTCTTGCAATAGCCGATTGTGTTAAACCAGCAAGTTCAGCTAATTCAGATTGAGTTAGATTATGTTTTTGTCTAGCTTTAATTAGTTTTGAGGCAAAATCGATTCCAATATTTAGTTTTTCGTAGTTTTCATCGTTATTAACTTTTCTAGCTAATTTTTCAAGGTCTTCCCAAGATGGCATTATTTTTTACCTCCTTTTTTTCTTAGCCAATCATCCATAAGAGATTCAGCTAAAGAAATATCTTCTGGTGGGGTATCATCAGTATCTTTTACAAAATGATTAAGTAGAACAAATGTTTTGGAAACCCAAGGGCAGTAAAATATTCTATGATATCCTGTAACATGTTTGAGTCTAAGTTCACGTATTTTTTGTTTTCTACCCTTAAATTTTCGAGAATGAGGCATAGGTAGAAGTGGACCTAATTGCCTAAGTAAACCAATTTGATGATAAATTGCATTAAAAAGAGAGAAACTTACTTGGTCGTTTTTATTACCTAATTGATTTAGAAAATACCAAGCAGTGCGCTTTGTTGACTTACCTTCTTTATAAAATTCGATACCATATTTGAATTCATCATCAATCATAAGTATTCCCTAAAAATAATTATTTTATATCTAGTATGTAATATAAATATATCATATTCGGTATAATTAAACAATAGAACTCTTGTTTGGTATTGGCTGATTTTATCTGGATGATCTATGCCTGTTGTTGTTTTATATAAATTATTATCCGACCAATATTCCCAGCCTCTATATCCGCATAATCCGTGTGTATAGTACTAGGTATCCGGATTATCCTTTTTATCACTGTCAACTGTCATCTGTCAACTGTCAACTTAGTGAATAATTTTTTCATCAAATGATAATTCTAAGTAATGTATGAAAAGATTATGACAATAGACAGGTGGTGCGGTAGTGGGAAGAAGTGAATTGTACAGAAATATGGGGATAAACATCGACATGGCCCTGGAAGCTCATGATATTGTGAGGGGTGAAACCGGTCGGGAAATACCGGGAGTGCAGATGGATAAACAATCGTTTAAGCATGCCCAGGTTACTATTATCAAAGTGTTGGAACAATCCGCCGTACAGGTGATGGGAAAACCGGTCGGCACGTATATCACAATTGATGCCCCTGAGATTAGGCAGAACAACAAACAGATACATAATGAGATAGCGGAAATACTGGCCCAACAGTTGAGCGCCCTGCTTAAACTGGGCCCTGACGACAGTGTCCTGATAGTCGGTTTGGGTAACTGGAATTCCACCCCTGATGCTCTCGGCCCCCGGGTCGTTAATTACACTCTCGTAACGAGACACCTTAAAAAATACGCTCCCCAGGATTTAAGCGGAGGGCTTAGATGTGTCAGCGCCTTAGCCCCCGGGGTCCTTGGGATAACCGGAATTGAAACCGCCGAAATAATAAAAGGGGTTGTGGAAAAAACCCAGCCTAAACTTATTATTGCGATTGATGCCCTGGCATCCCAAAGTACCGACCGGATTGCGACCTCGATTCAACTGGCTGATACCGGTATCGCACCCGGTTCCGGTATTGGCAACCAGAGGATGGGGATTAATCTGGAGAGCATGGGGGTTCCTGTTATTGCCATAGGAGTACCTACTGTTGTAAATGCGGCAGTAATAGCCCAGGGCGCCCTCGACCAATTTTTACAGCAGTTGGCTCAAAATCCCGTAGCGAGCCAGGCTGTCAAAAATATAAATCCGATTACGTTGGAACAGGTTGTTAAAAGTGTGCTTGGGCCTTATAGTAATAACCTGATGGTTACACCAAAAGAAATTGATGATTTGATCGAGGCCATCAGCAAAATAGTATCCGGCGGGGTTTCCATTGCCCTGCATCCTTCAGTCGACCCTGAAGAGTTTCATATGTACCTGCATTAAAAGCGCTGTATTATCTATGTTATGTAGAATAAGTGAAGTAAGCGGGCAGTGCCCGCTTACCTGTAAGCTAAAATTGTTTTCCGGCGAGGGATTGCTCGTAGGCCTCGATCATTCTTTTGACCATATGACCTCCTACCGCTCCGCAGTCCCTGGACGGAATATGGCCCCAGTAGCCACCCTGAATCTGATTGGTGACACCTACTTCATTAGCCATTTCATACTTGAAGTTGTACATAGCATTAGCTGCCTGTGGTACAACCAGTTGATTACGTTTTTGTCCAGTACCCATTAATTTTTCCCCCCTCACTTAAACCTGATTTTGGTATCTGAATCTCACTATTAGGAAATTACTTACCTGCCAGTGATTGCTCATAAGCTTCAATCATCCTCTTGACCATGTGACCTCCAACTGCGCCACAGTCACGGGAAGCAATGTTTCCCCAGTATCCACCTTGAATCTGACCGGTGATACCAACTTCAGAAGCCATTTCGTTCTTAAATTGCCACATAGCGTTCTGAGCTTGAGGAACTACCAATTGATTACGTTTTTGACCAGTACCCATTAAATCACCTCCTCCTCATTTAGTATTATTGTCTCAAGATGCATATGTATACTGTGTAATTGTTGGGGCAATTAACAACTTATTTTTTGTTCTATCACAAATTAGATTCTGGCGTCTGGGGCATACTAACATCGTATTTTTTAAATTTTTTTTTGCTGAATAAAGTCTATTAGACCGAAAGGGTGAAAGGCTGATTGATTTCTCTGATGATAGACGGGACTAAGCTCGAAGTGGAACCAGGCGCCACGATACTGGAAGCTGCCAAGAGTATTGGTATTTACATACCCACTATGTGTTATTTAAAAGAACTTAATGTTATTGGAGCATGCCGGATCTGCCTCGTGGAACTGGAAGGCGCCAAAGCCCTCCAGCCATCGTGTGCAATTCCGGCCGCCCAGGGTATGATCATCCACACCCATTCTCCACGGGTAATCAAGGCCCGAAAAATGGTCCTGGAACTATACCTGTCTAACCATCCCTTTGATTGCCTGACCTGTGTCCGGAATCAGGTCTGTGAACTGCAATCACTTGCCGAGAGATATCACATTACAAACCTGGTGGCGCAGGGTGACAGAATAACACCTCCTAAAGATGACCAGTCCCCCGCGATGGTTAGAGAACCAAGCAAATGTGTGGTCTGCCGGAGGTGTGTAAGGGTATGTAAGGATATCCAGGAAATCGGTATTTATCAGATAGTGGAGAGAGGTTTTGATGCTGTAGCCTCTCCCGCTTTTAAAAAAAGCCTGGCAGAAACGCCCTGCATCTATTGCGGCCAATGCCTGTTATTGTGTCCGACCGCAGCAATCCATGAACGGGAAGACCAGGAAAAGGTCTGGGAAGCCTTAAATGATCCTCAAAAACACGTCATTATTCAAACCGCTCCGTCAATTAGGGCTACAATCGGTGAGCTTTTTGGGATGCCGGTAGGTTCCCTGGTCACGGGAAAAATGGTGGCGGCTGTCCGCCGCCTGGGATTTGATAAGGTATTTGATGATTGTTTCGGAGCCGATATTGTCGTGATGGAAGAAGGCCACGAATTAATGCACCGGCTGAAAAACAGCGGTCCCCTGCCCCAATTCACATCATGCTGTCCAGGTTGGTTAAGGCTGTGCCTGCTTTTTTATCCGGAACTTATTCCCCACCTGTCCAGTGTAAAATCACCACAGCAGGTTTTTGGCGCCCTTGTTAAGACTTACTACGCCCAAAAGGCGGGACTTGACCCTAAAACCATTTTCAGTGTCTCAGTCATGCCTTGTGTCGCCAAAAAATGGGAGGCCGTCAGGGAGGAAGGGACAAAGGCCAGCGGCGGGTGGGATGTTGATGTCGTTTTAACGACCCGCGAACTGGCTCAAATGATCAGGACTGCCGGGATTAACCTGGCCGAAATGCCTGAAGAGGCGTTCGATAACCCCATGGGATACGCATCCGGGGCAGGAATCATCTTCGGTTCAGGGGGCGGTGTCCTGGAAGCGACAATGCGTACCGTTTACGAGAAAATGACCGGTCAACCGCTGGAATCTGTTCCACTGCGGGAATTAATGTCATTTGAAAAAGTACAGGAAGCAGAGATCGATCTTGGTGACCGCAAAATCCGCTGCGCCGTTGCGCGGACAACCGGAGAAGCGCGCCGCTTGATTGATAAAGTAAAGTCCGGGGAACTTCAGTTTGATTTTATTGAGATCATGGCCTGTCCGGGTGGATGTGTCGGCGGCGGCGGACAGCCTGTTTACCCGGGTCTGGACACTTGGGACGGGCAGATGGAACAGAGATATAAACGCGCCGAAGCCCTTTTTAGAGAGGATAAGCTTAAAGAAATACGAAAAGCCCACGAAAACCCATACATAAAAAAACTGTACGATGAATTCCTGGGCCAGCCTTTGGGTGAACGTTCCCGGCAGCTGCTGCACACCGTCTATACGGAGATTCCCCTCTATGACTTACAGGGGTCAGCAAACAGTATGAAGGGGCTTTCCCAAAAGTAGGGACAGCCCCCATTGACCTTATTTCTGAGCTAACTGCTTCAACCACAGGGACGCCTCGGCATCACTTGGCATCCGCCAATCCCCTCTTGGAGACAAACTGACAGTTCCGACTTTAGGCCCGTCAGGCAGGCAGGAACGTTTATACTGCTGGCTAAAAAACCTTTCGTAAAAGACCTTTAACCACTTTTTTATTTCCCGACCGGAATACCTGCCATCAAAAGCCAGTTCTGCCAGGACCAAAATCTTTTGCGGCGCCATCCCGTGCCTGATCGCATAATACAAAAAAAAGTCATGAAGTTCGTAAGGGCCGACAACTTCTTCTGTTTTTTGCTGTATTTTACCGCTGGAATCAGGCGGCAGAAGTTCAGGGCTGATAGGTGTATTTAATATTTCATCAAGGACAACCCTTATATTATCACCTACTACATTGTCGGCAACCCATTTTACTAAAAATTTGACCAGGGTCTTGGGAATCCCGCAGTTGACGCCATACATAGACATATGGTCACCATTATAAGTAGCCCATCCCAGGGCAAGTTCAGATAAGTCACCCGTGCCGACAACCAAACCGTTAACCTTATTAGCCATATCCATGAGAATTTGAGTACGCTCCCTGGCCTGAACGTTTTCGAAGGTGGTATCGTGTTTTTTGGCATCCTGTCCTATATCACTAAAATGCTGCAGACAGGCCGGTTCTATATTTATTTCATTGATTTTAACCTTTAATGATTTCATCAGCCGTACTGCATTGGCATATGTCGTATCTGTGGTCCCAAACCCCGGCATAGTAACAGCTAAAATATTTTTTAAAGGGATGTTCAGAATCTTGAATGTTTTGGCTGAAGCCAGTAATGCCAATGTGGAATCAAGCCCGCCGGAAACGCCGATTACCGCATATTTGAGGCCGGTGTGTTCTATTCTTTTGGCTAGCCCGGCCACCTGAATGTTAAATATCTCCGCACACCGTTCGTCCCTTGTAAGAGGGTTTTCAGGGACAAATGGATGTGGATGGATAGTTCTGTAAAAACTGCCTTTTTTGATTTTTATAGGTTTTTGGGATAAAACATTTACTGTTCTGTATTGGCGGCAGTCTCCGTCAAATACACAATTATCGGCATAGGTTCTATTTACTTGCCGTTCTGATATGAGGCGTTCAATATCAATTTCGGAATATATTATTGAATTCTCTCTGTTAAACCTCTCGGAAACCTTTAAAAGATTCCCATTCTCAGCGATTATACAGTCCCCCCCAAAAACGATATCGGTTGTTGATTCATGTACGCCTGAGGATGCATAGATGTACCCACTCAGACACCTGGCGCTCTGTTGAACAACAAGCTGCCGCCTGTAGTCAGACTTGCTTACTAATTCGTTACTGGCTGACAGGTTGGCAATAATGTTGGCGCCGTTCAATACCATATAGGAACTGGGCGGGATAACTGTCCAAAGGTCCTCACATATTTCGACCCCCAGGGCATATTGTTCCGCGCATTTGAAAATAAGGCTGCCAAAAGGCGCTGAGTGACCGAGCAGGCTTATCTCAACTGCCTTTTTACTAATTGCCTGTCCGGATGAAAACCACCTATTTTCGTAGAACTCTTTGTAATTAGCGGGGTATATTTTAGGAACGACTCCGAGGACTTCACCGTGTTGAATTACTACGGCACAGTTATACAGTTTTTGTTCGACTAAAAGCGGCATCCCGATTAGGGCCATAACAGAGGTATCGGCGGTATTTTTCAACAGCGCAGCCAAACAATCGAGAGATTTATCAAGAAGTAGTTTTTGTCCAAATAAATCCCCACATGTATATCCTGTCATGCAGAGTTCCGGAAACACTATCACAGCGGCTTCCTCTGAGCTAGATGCCCTGATCAGTTTCGTAATTTCCTTAATATTATACTCCGGGTCTGCCACCTTTAATTTTGGAGATGCCGCCGCAGCTCTTATAAATCCATAGGAATTCATCTAATCCCCCCTTAGCCTTCCATGTCTCTTAACTTATCTTTATATAGTTTCCTACCCCTTTAAACTTATCAATAACCTTTTTTCTAAGTTTAGCATGTTCCGGTCTTTGCAGGCCGGGGTCCTGCCTGATAAGGTTTAAAGCCTCTTCTCTGGCAGTCTGCAGTATTTTTACATCCCTTATAATATCAGCTATCTTTAGATCAGGAAGCCCGGACTGTTTCGTGCCGAAAAATTCCCCCGGCCCTCTCAGTTTTAAGTCTTCTTCGGCAATGACAAACCCGTCACAAGTGGACTGCATAACCCGAAGCCGGGATTTCCCCTCTTCGGTAGAGGGATTTGCCACCAGGATACAGTAAGACTGGTGGGCGCCCCGACCGACACGTCCGCGCAGCTGATGCAGTTGAGCCAGGCCAAACCGGTCGGCATCCTCGATAACAATCATCGTGGCATTTGGTACATCGACTCCCACTTCGACGACAGTTGTGGCCACTAAAATATTGGCTGTGCCTTTTTTAAATTCATTCATCACAGTCTCCTTGGCTTCCTGTTTCAACCTCCCGTGCAGCAGCCCGACTGTAAGGTCAGGGAATACCTTCGTCTGCAATGTTTCCGCCAGTTCGACAGCCGCACTGACATCAATTTTTTCGGACTCCTCAACAAGTGGACATACATAATATACCTGTTTCCCGTCTTTGACCTGTTCCCTGATAAAATTGTACACCCTGGGCTTCATTTTACTTGATATCCAGTATGTTTTAATCGGCCGCCGGCCTGGCGGCAGCTCATCCAGGACCGATATATCGAGGTCTCCGTAAACAGTCAGAGCAAGTGTGCGGGGAATGGGGGTGGCTGTCATCACAAGGACATCCGGATTATAACCCTTTTCTCTAAGTTTTGCCCTCTGTTTGACCCCAAACCTGTGCTGTTCGTCTGTTACTGCCAAGCCCAGTTTTTGAAACACAACCTCTTCCTGGATAACGGCGTGGGTTCCGACAACTATATCAACTCTTCCACTCCCGGTATCTGCAATCACTTCTTCTTTTTCTTTCTTAGACAGGCTTCCGGTCAGCAGAGCGACCTTGATACCCAACGGCTGAAGAAGCCTGGATAAACCCTGGAAATGCTGTTCAGCCAGAATTTCCGTAGGGGCCATCATCGCCCCCTGATACCCGCTCTCAACTGTCTTAACTAAGGCTGATACGGCTACTACGGTTTTACCTGAGCCAACATCTCCCTGCAGGAGCCGGTTCATAGTTTTACTGTCTTCCATATCACTGTAAATTTCATTCAGCACGACATGCTGGGCCCCGGTCAGGGGGAACGGCAGGCTCTGCAGGAACATCTCCATTAAGTCCATATTTTTTTTGTGCCTGATTCCCTTTTCCTCGAGCTGAGTAACCTTTTGTAAGCCAACTCCCAGCTGCAGGATAAAAAGTTCTTCAAAAACGAGGCGGCGCCGGGCTTCTTCCACATCCTTCATTTTTTCGGGAAAATGAATGTTGGTTAGAGCCTGGGGCAGAATGAAAAACCCGTATTTTTTGATCAGACTTGTTGGTAAAAACTCTTCCTGTTCGTTTACATAACGGTCAACAGCTGTTTTCATGATTGAGCGCAGGGTCCTGGCCTGCAGGCCCTCGGTGGCCGGATAGACAGGGACAATTCGCCCACTGTGGACCTGGTCTTCTTTATCAGATGTCTCAAAATCAGCAACAGTAATCTGGACATTCCCGTATTTACGCTCAACCTTACCGGTAACAAGTAATTCAGTGCCCTGAGCCAGCTGTTTCTTTACATAGGGTTGATTAAACCAGACAGCATAACCAACTGAACTGCCATCGTGAACAGCGGCCTTCGTTATCGTTAAACCCCTGCGCGGCCTGATTTCCTGGCACCCTACGACGGTCCCCATGACGGTATCTGTATCACCATCCTGCAGTTCGTGAAATTTTTTTAACCGGCTCCTGTCTTCGTATCTTCTCGGAAAATGGTACAGGAGGTCCTTAACAGTATTAATCCCGAGCCGGTTAAGGAGACTCGCTCTCTTGGGGCCTACACTCTTTAAAAACTGCAGGCCCGTACCAGCCGTAACCTTTCTAGGGACAACGGCAGCCTTAGCCTGTTTGGTGACAATGGTTCCATGCTTTGACTGCCCGATCTTCTCAGCCAACAGCTTTAAAACACGCATCGTATCTTTGACGATGTTTTCCCTCTCCTTTGGCCCATTGTCTGTATATTTTTTCATTAAGCCTGATACGCGGCAGATCTCAGCCAAACCTTCAGGGGGCATAGTATTTCCAAGAATCGCGCAGATATTCAGGGTGGAAGAAACAACAAAAGCACTAAAACCGCCGAAAACGGCGGCATTTTTATATCCCATTTTAGTTTCCACAATTGAAGCCTTTTTTATCATGTCAATAAGCCTTAAGACATCTTCCATTCTCAGCACCCACCAGATTTTTATCTAGGCTCGGCACAGAACAACTCCAACGATTCCGGGTCCTGTATGGGACATGATTACCGGCCCTACCTCTGTAACAATAAGATTTCCGCAGTTGAAAACCGGCAGGACCTTTTCTTTTAGGCTGGTCATGGCCTCATAGTCATTTCCATACAGAAAAGAACATACATAGTGTTTGGAAATATCGGTCCTGTCTGTAACTATTTGGGCTATCCGATCAATAGCTGCGGCTTTCCCCCGGACTTTCTCAAGTGGGATAACCTGCCCTGCATCTACAGTCAGAATGGGTTTAATCTTTAACATGGTCCCCAGAAGAGCGCTTGCTTTACCGATCCGCCCGCCCTTTTCCAGGTATTCTAAGGTGTCAACGAGAAAAATGACAAACGTTCTTGCCATCTTGTATTTAATTACAGACATAACCTCTCTAATCGGTTGGCCTTCCTTGGCCGCTTTCGCAGCAGCCAGGACTATTAACCCCAACCCCATGCTGGCTGTTTTGGAGTCAATTATATAAACATCACGGGCGCCTGTCATCGCCTTGGCGGTTTGGGCAGACTGCACTGTCCCGCTAAGCTTGCCTGATAAATGGATAGATACTACGGTATCCCCTTTGGCTGCCAGATTTTCATATACAGAGACAAATTCACCTGGAGACGGCTGCGACGTGGTTGGCATTACTTTCTCTTTTTCCATCAGGGCAATAAACTCCCTGGGCTTAATATCAACCCCATCCCGGTAAATGTCACTGCCGAAGCTTACCTTCAGGGGAACCACGATGATACCTAACTCGTCTACCAGTTCCTGGGGTATGTCGGCTGTACTGTCAGTTACTATCCTGACCCTGCCCATAAAAATACCTCTCTTTAAGTCTACTCTACTGATATTATATAATAATAGAGCGGTTGACCCCCATAGTGCAGTTCAAATTCCATATCAGCAAATTGTTCTGCTATCCTCTCCATCAGGTTTTTTGCCTCCAGGCTCGTAATCATATCACCGTAATAGAGGGTGCAAACCTCATCTGCCGGGGTAACCATCTTTTTCAGCAGGCTTAATACCACTTCTGTGACGTTACTACCTACATTCACTATTTTATCGTCAAAAAGCCCGATAATACTGCCCTTTTTAATCACTTGTCCATCGTATTTGCTTTTCCTCACAGCATAAGTAACTTCACCGGTTTTGACGCGTTTGAGGGATTCATTCATTAATCCTGTTATTTTATCTATCTGCGTCCCCGGTGTATAAGCCATCAAAGCAGCGATCCCTTGAGGGACAGTCGTTGCCGGGATTACCTTAATCTGTTTGGGAGTAAGTGAGCCGACTTGATTGGCTGTCATCAGGATGTTGCTGTTATTCGGTAAAATTATCGCCGTATCAGAATCTATTTCTTCAACTCCCTGTAACAATTCCCGAATGCTGGGGTTCATTGTCTGCCCACCCAGGACTATCCGGTCAGCCCCGAGGCTTTCCATTATCTCTTTTAAACCCTCCCCTGGGGCGACAGCTACTATACCGTAAGGTTTAGCGTCTTTCGGGGATGTTTTACCGGCCGCCTGTTCTTTCATATTATTGATTTTGACATTTTTCAGAGAACCGTATTTGAGGCATATTTCGAGCACTTCACCCGGATGGTCGCTGTGGATATGTACCCTGATGTACCCTTCGGTTTCGACTACCATTAAACTGTCACCGTACTTTGACAGTTTTTCTCTTAGGCCCATGACATTTGACTTGTTCTTCTTGACGAGCGCCTCGGTACAGTAAGGGTATTTAAAGCTGCCTTGACCTTCTGCCGCGGCATTGATTTTTTGGGCAGGTAAAACGGCATAATTAGCATTTACAATTTCCCCGCCTTCCTGGGCTAAACAGAAACCCTGCAGGATAATCAGCCAACCCATCCCTCCGGCATCCACTACCCCGGCTTCCTTTAAGACTGGGAGCAGTTCTGGGGTCAAGTCCAGGGTCTTTTCCGCTGCTATACAGGAAGCCTGCAAAATATTGATCACAGCTGAATTTTGTCCGGCAGCCCTGACCGCTTCTTTGGCGGCTTCCCTCGCCACCGTTAAGATCGTCCCTTCCACCGGTTTCATTACAGCCTTAAAAGCAGCCTTAACTCCTTCATCAAGGGCCTCGGCAAAAACCTTGCCGGTCACCCTGTCCATATCCTTTAAACCCTTCGCTAAACCTCTTAATAACTGGGAAAGAATAACCCCCGAATTGCCTCTGGCGCCCATCAAAGCTCCTCTGGCAGCGGCCGCGGCAACATCACCTATGGAAATTTTGTCAGCCGCCGTGTCCGTCTCGTTAACGGCTCCAACGAGGGTTAAATACATATTTGTCCCGGTATCACCGTCCGGGACAGGAAACACATTCAGGGAATCAACCTCTTTATACCTGTCAGTTAACCGGGCTAAACCCGAATCGAGCATCCTTTTCAGGTCAAGCCCATTTAGAATGCTTGTCTCCACACGCTCCTCCCTCTGGGATTCACACTTCATTGGTAACCTTTATCCCTTGAACATTTATATTAATATTTTTCACCTTTAACCCGGTTTGGTTTTCTATATTATATTGTACACGTTCTATCACATTTCTGGCCACTTCGGCTATATTGACCCCGTAGCCAACAACAATAAAAAGGTCCAGGACAACTTCCTCTCCTTCGATTGATACCTGAACACCTTTTTTAAGATCTTCCTTGCCTAACAACTGAGCCAGTCCATCTTTTAATTTCATGGAAGACATCCCAACCAACCCGCAGCACTCAATTGCTGCAGCCCCGGCAATAGTCGCAATAACTTCTTCCGATATATTAACTGAACCCATATCCTGCTTTTGACCCAAACTTTTCACCCCTTCCGATACTAAGGTTTGAAACTTTTTCTTCTAAAAAAGATGAGGTATAATCCTCATCTTTATCAATTTTCCACCAGCAAAGCGTTTAACTCTTTTATTAGAACATCAGTCTTTATGTCATGCATTTCTGCACCGACCTGTATTGTCTCTTGCATTGCACCCATGCAGCTAAGACAGGCCATTCCATGTTTTTTGAAGATATCCCTTGCTTTCGGGTGTACCTGCAGGGCTTCCATTATAGACATTTCTTTACGAAACATGTCAGGCCCTCCTTCTTTAATAGTTGCTAGTTGCTAGTTGCTAGCTGCTAGCTGCTAGCTGCTAATTGTCAATTGTCAATTGTCAATTGTCAATTGTATTCATGTGTAGCTTTCTACAAAAACCTAGATAAATCCTCCTCTGGAACAAATTTAATTGTATTGTCTTGCATTTAAACCAGTTATTTGATACAATAGTAAAGCTATGAATTCGTAAAGGAGGTGGATCTCCGTGGCTAAATGTGAAATCTGCGGTAAGGGAGTTTCAACAGGTATTCAGGTAAGTCACTCCCATATCCGGACCAAGAGGACATGGTCACCTAATATCCAAAAAGTTCGTGCCATGGTCAACGGGACACCTATCCGGCTCAATGTATGCACAAGGTGCCTGCGTTCGGGAAAAGTTACCCGGGCCGTAAAGTCAGTGGCCGGTTGCCAGTGACCAGTGGCCAGTAAAAGAATTAAACAAAAATGTTTTGAGTGAAAGTCACCTTTTAGGTGGCTTTTTTACTTTATATATACTATTCCCTAACCCAGTTATGTTACTAAAACCTAATATCTTTAACAACTGTACCGTCGTTAATGCCCAGCACGGTTATCCCTCTTTCATCCCAAACGGCAGCGGTCGGGCCCGCACTACCCTTGGGCAGTGCGCAGCTCCCGGGGTTGACAAATATGGTGGCGCCGCTTCTTTCCAGCCTCGGAATATGGGTGTGTCCGCTGATGAAAATATCCGCCTTATATATCACAGCTTTTTCAGCGATGACAGTATCATCCATATCAGTCCCGTGCGCAGCTACGACGGTCTTACCGTTAATATAAATCACTGCATAGGGGGACTGGATTGGGTATCTGATTAGAACCGAGTCGATGTCAGCGTCGCAGTTACCTTTGGCAAAAATGACGGGAACTGGACTGCTGTTAATCAGTTCAGCCAGTTTCTGCGGGTTATGCCCATCAGGTAAAGGGTTGCGCGGCCCGTGATAAAGGACATCCCCAGCATGGACAATCAGTTCACAGCCGGCAAGAATTTTACAGGCCTTTTCCCAAGCCAGGGCCGAACCATGGGTATCACTGAGGATTCCTACTTTCATTAATTCATACCTCCTTAATAGTTGACAGTTGTCAGTTGACAGTTGTCAGATATCTGATATATATCATTCCGCATTACTGGGAACGATGCTAAAATGTTTTATACTGTCAACTGTCAACTGTCAACTGACAACTCGCAATGATGCCTGTCAGGAACGGCCAAATGGCGTAAGTTATCATCATCGCAGCAGATACGATGCCGGAATCGTTTAAAAGAAGAGTAAAGATACTGCTCACAAAAACCCCGGTCAGGAATTTATTGAACCAGGGATAGTTTTCTTTAAACCTCGTGCATTCACTGGGAAAACGCCTGCCCAATAAAGGAACGGCCAACACACTGATAAAGTAATACCAACTCCATGTAGTCCCTGTTATCAATCTCCAATTGACAATCCATTTACGAGTGATAATATTGCCTATCTCGTCCGGCCCACCACTGCTGATTAGGGTGATTGTCCGACCGATGTGGGATTGGGCTTCCACTGCTCTTGTCAAATCATAAGCGATAAAACAAGTTAGAACCGCCACGACTGATACCGTTATCGTGATAACAGCCCTCCTATTTATACTCCCCCCGTACATTATCAGCCCGGTGATACCGAACCCGGCTGCGGCGGCAATTGTACCACCTACCTCCGTGCCAAGATTTGGAGCCGCTATCGTATATATTACCGTTAAAAACATTATTAAGTTAATTACCTTTATTATTTTGAGACTGTGTTTAAACATATCCATAAGCAGGCCGGCAAAAACAACTGTACAGCCAATAAGAACTCCCGCGTATTCATTGCCGATACCGTAAAACCTGGCCCCTGACATCACATCATAACTGAAGGGAGATGTTTTGGCCAGCGGGGCGCCGATAAATATATCTATAACGATCAATAATGCAGTTAAACCTGAAGTAATCAAGAAGGGGGTCAAAGGCCTTTTTCGTCCAATAAACAGTGCCCCAAGAGTAATCACGGCTGCAGCCCCGATTACTTCTATTCCCAGAATACCCAATGAGGGGCGGGGGAACAAATTGACCCACAGCATTATCCCAGGCACGGTAGTAAACCCCAGAAATAGGGGTGTCAGGTATCTGCCGATTTTTTTTCGCCAGATAACAGCGCCTAGAAATATGATGAGGACAATAAGTTCGGAATTTATATAGCTTTTGACAAAAGGATATCGGGCATTATACAAAAAAACCGCATTTCTGCCGAGTTTTGATATTTTCCCCATAGGGTCAGCAGAATTCCTGCTCTCAATAACCTGACCGCCAAGCGAAATATCTTTCTCGGTTCCGTCGCCCTTAACCACCTGAGGAAGCGTGAAATAACCGAGAATTTTGGAGGCCACATCGATATTTGCAATGAGCCCGTTTCGTTTTATCGTTCCGGACCACACTAACCCCTTACTGATATCTTTCCCGGCCATGATAAATGGAGTCAGGAAGTCCCCCTGCTCCATCGCCTCATTTGACGGCCCGGGTGCGACCACCATCAGCAGGTCTTTTTTCAAGTCAATTATGTTAACCAGCTGACCGATAAATGTATCAACCTCTGCCAGGGCTTTCAGTTTTTCGTCCGACCCGACACCGTCTGAGGTTAGATGAGTCATTTCCTCAATTCTGGAAGTATCGCCGGTTTCTATGACGATCAGGTTGGCTTTTTGGCTTAAATAGTTAAACTCGTTCAACAATGCCCTGTAGTCTGTTTTAACACCGGCCAAACTGCGTGGATCAGGCAAATAGGAATTGGATGATATACTGCCATAGTCTACGATCCCGGAGTTATCCATGGCGATATTCACGGCCTCGCGGTGATACCTTTGTTCCCGCTGAGGGTAACCGGGCATATCGGCATTGCCGATAACAGCTGTCTTTAACTCGTTCTGGTGCAGTACAGTTCCGATTGCCCCAATTGAATAACTGTATTTTAAGCTAAGATTGACTTTTTTCGTTTCGCCGATGCCCAGATGAACTACCTGCCTGTCACCTGCATGCAGGCCTGTCCGCCTGTAATATTCGACACCGGCGGTATCGTTTTCATATTTCTCCGTTGAGTGGAAGGCCATGCCTCCTGACTGGGAACCCTGTACTTTAGCGCCGGCGCCGATTGTAGTATACGTGTTTTGAGATATTCTGGGGCTCCCTCCGGCCGGGTTTGTTGTCATTAACCCGACGGCCCCTTCAGAGGCGAGTTTTTTCAGCGCCGGGATATTGGCTTTCTCAAAATCGCCCCACGAAATCTTATCAATTACAACTATAACAGCCCGCCCATGCTCCGGCAGGTTCTTATCCGGACCTTTGGCGGCCAGAGGTCCGGCGGCCAAGGCCAGAGTATAAATAATAAATAAAATCAGACTGATAAATATTTTGATTCTCTTTGGCAATATTCACAACCCCAGTATCTGCTCATAAATTCCGGCAGTTTCGTTTATCATTTGGATGTTGCTGAATCGCTCGACCGCAAAACTTCTCCCGTTTGAACCAAACTGCTGTCTGGTCTCCCGGTCTGTAACAAGCCGGACAACGGCCTGAGCCAATTCCACCGAGCCTCTCGGCCGAACCAAGAATCCGGTGACACCTTCCTTGACGACCTCAGGCAGCCCCCCTGCGCGGGATGCGGCGACCGGCAGACCCGCCGCCATCGCTTGAATTGTAGTTATTGACAGACCTTCTGCTATCGATGGAGTGACAAAAATATCGAAACAGGACAGTGTTTCCCAGATATTATCAATGAAACCGGGAAACAGGACCTTGTCAGTTACTCCCAGCTTCCCGGCCAGTTCCTCCAGGCCGGGCCGCAAAGGCCCATCCCCGGCTATGATAAAGCTGATGTCGACAGGTTCCTCACTCTGCATTAAGGCTGCCTCTATTAGAGGAACAGCTTCAATCAAATAGTTCAGCCCTTTCTGAGGGGCCATTCGCGCTATTGTGCCGATTACGACTGTCCCCGGCTGGATTCCGAACCGGGCCCGGCAGCCTGTTTTATCAAAACTCTCCGGACCGGGAGGCTCAATTCCGTTATAAATGACCTTTATCTTTTCCGGTTTTATCTTATAATGTTTGACGAGGTCCTCTTTTAATGCCTCTGAAACTGTGATTATCTTGGAGGTTACGCGACTTAACAAATTTTCCCCGGACCTGTATAGTATTTTCCTGGCTGCCGGGACCTCCTCATAAACCACAAAATTATGTACTGTCTGGACTGTTTTTTTACACCGGGCCAGAACTGCCGCAGTCCTTCCCACCAGTCCCGCCTTGGAGCCATGGAAATGGACTATGTCATACCGACCGCTGCGCATCATGGCCTGCAGCTGATTCAGGCAAACCCAGTCATTCCCGGGGCTTAAAGGCCCAACCAGATTAATGGGACGCACTGCCAAGCCCAGTTTTTCTATTTCCGAGGCCAGGACAGAATTTGGCGGGCAGGCCACTTCAACCTGATATCCTTTTTCCCGCAGGCCGCCGCTGAGGGTTACCAGATGGTCTTTCATCCCACCTTCGGCAGGCCTGATTACATGAAGTATTTTTTTTGGAGCCATATATCCTCCGGTATCACCTGTTCTTTTCAACCTGTTTTTTGATGCCCTCCAGCATCGCCTCACTGTTGCTTTTGACCTTCTTTTTTAAGATTGGATTCAGCATGACGGCCAGTACCGGGATACCCATTTCAAAGTCGACGGTGAGGGTGATTCTTGTCCCTTCGGGTTCCTTTGTAAACCTCCACTGTCCTTCGAATTTTTTGAGGTCTCCCGCTGTCTGTTTATATGTAATAGTCATGTTTTCATCATCAAAAACATCCTTTTCCTGCCACTTGAAATCGTTCCCATCGACTTTGGCCACCCAGTCGGTAATCGTATAGCCCGGGCCTTGTTCAATCACTTTTACACTTTCGAGGTTTTCCATGAATTTCGGATATTCCTCCATTTTCTTGGCCATTTCATATGCTCTGCCTGCTTCACCGCGGGCAAATGCCGTAAGTTCTATATAAGGCATCATAATCCTCCTATTCTGTTTCATCCACCATCTATTCCGGTTCATTCACCATTTATTCTATTTCATCCACCATTTCATTTGCTTTACTAATAGCATTTTTCATTGAGGCAACCACTTCTTCTACCTGTTCAAGGGTTATGATGAGCGGTGGTTCCAGTCTGATGACTTTTTGGTTATTAAAGGTGAATGCAGCCAGTATTCCGTCCTGAATCAGCTCAGACAGCACAAAACCGCCAAATCCTTCCCGGCATAATTCGATACCAATCATCAAACCCTTTCCCCGTATCTCGGAAACAACCCCTGGAAATTGTGCAGCCATATCATTCAGGCCGTTTAACAGGAGTTCTCCTTTTTCTGCCGCCTGCCGGGCCAACTCCTGTTCTTCGAGCACTTCCAGGCAGGCCAGGGCAGCTGATGCAGCCAGTGGGTTCCCTCCGAGGGTGCTGGTATGTATATAAGGACTCGCAATAAATACATCCCAGACTTCCGGTATAGCAATAAAAGCCCCCATCGGCATAACACCGCCGCCTAACGCTTTGGCGATACACATGATATCAGGGCTGATACCCCAGTGTTCAACAGCAAACATCCGGCCGGTCCGGCCGAGGCCGGTCTGAACCTCATCCGCAATCAACAGGACACCCCTTCTGCTGCATATCTCCCGCACTTTAGGAAGATAATCATCCCGGGGCACTATGATGCCTCCTTCGCCCTGGATCGGCTCAATAATGACTGCTGCTGTATTTTCATCTATCGCATCTTCGATACTATCCGGATCATCAAATGGGACGTGTTTAAAATGGGGCAGGAGCGGCTCACAGGGTCCGCGGAAAATGTCCCGGCCCGTAGCGCTGAGACTGCCGAGGGTTTTTCCATGAAAGGAATTAAATGTTGAAATTATGCCCGGTTTTTGTTTACACAGGCGGGCCAGTTTTAACGCTCCTTCAACAGCCTCGGTACCACTGTGACAGAAAAAGCTGTATTTCAAGTCCCCTGGCGTAATACGGGCCAGCTTTGCAGCCAGACTGCCGACAGTCTCATTAAACAATATCCTCGAACTCATCGGCATTTTATCAAGTTGTTTTTTGACTGCGTCAACTACTTTAGGGTGACGATGCCCCAAGCTGTAGGTCCCGTATCCACCGAGGCAGTCGAGATATCGTCTGCCGTCGTTGTCATATATGTAGCACCCTTCAGCCGACACCTCCAGGGGCAGCCCCATAAGCTTAAAGACCCGTGTCAATGAGGGGTTTATGTATTGTTCATAATTGTATATCGTGCGCTCAACTATGTCATCGTGTATTTTTTCTTTTTGATTCCCCGCCAAAAAATGATTCCCCTTTCATTTTATTTTGTTTTTAAAACCATTTTTTCCTCCAAAAATAGTATACCAACCCCCCTGCCGTAACTAACATGAGCCCCAAGGCCCAGAAGTAGCCGTACCGCCAACCCAGTTCCGGCATAAACCGGAAGTTCATGCCATAAATACTTGAGATAAGGGTCAGCGGCAGTACTATTGTAGCAATTACCGTAAGGGTTTTCATGACTTCATTCATCTTGTTTGAAACTGCCGTGAGATAGATCTCCTGCGAACCACTGATTAAATCCCTGTATGTATCAAGAAAATCGAAAATCCTCATCAGGTGGTCATATACGTCAAGGTAAAAAACCCTGTTTTCTTCTTTGATAAGTAGACCTTCATGCCTGATCAGGGCATTGATCATTTCACGATGAGGGCTCAGTATCTTGCGTATATCCACAAGTGCCCTTCTAAGTTTGAACAGGTCGTTAAAGTCCGCTGTTCCCGGACTGCCCAGCAGCTGGGACTCGACAGATGAAAAATCATCATCAACACGGTCGAGAATCGGGAAATAATCATCTATCACCGCATCGATTATCAGGTAAAGGATGTAATCAATCCCTCTGGACAAAAGCTCCGGGGTTTTTTCGATCCTGTCGCGGACAGAGGAAACCGGCCCAATCTCATCCCTGTGAAAAGTGACAATATAATTATGACCGACAAAGATACCTAACTCCCGTACTTCTATCCGGCTGCCGGTACTGTGGTCAGCCGCCCAGTGTAAAACAACAAAGAAGTAATCCTTATAATCGTCAAGCTTGGCCCTTTGTCTCATGTTAATACAGTCTTCCACTGCCAGGGGGTGAAAATCAAACACTTCCCGCAGGACATTGGTTTCCTGGTTATCCGGCTTTTCAATATCTGTCCAGGTAAGACCGCCCGGCTGCGCTGTTTTTTTGGGGGAAGCGGTTATAATCAACCCTGTATCAGGTTGAAACTGATATGTTTTAATCATTTACTCTCCCCCCTCGTTTGGCAGCAACTCAGACAGGGTTGCAAAATTGTAACCCTTTTGAGCTTTGGGTCAACCAGCGCCCCTCTAAATTAATATTTTAATTCGACGGTTTTTCCGGTTCACCTTCTTATAAACCTAATACCGGCCAAATATCAATATCAACCTGGCCTGTCACCTCAAATTTGCGACCCTTCTGCAGCTTCTTCAGAGCATTCTCGGTGGCCTGCCCAAATACCCCGTCAGGTGGCTGGTCCAGGTAACCTTCTGCTCTTAGACCCTGCTGAATCAGCATTACCACTGCACCATTACAACCTTTAAACACCTTGTCTCTGTCTTCATACAAGGGTGGGTACAGTTCGCCAACTATTCTGACCGTAGTACCAACCTTAACCCATTGGTACAGTTCTTCAACATCCCAGTTAAACATTCTGATACATCCTCCACTGGCTTGTGTACCAATAGACCACGGCTTGTTAGTACCGTGTATCCCATATATGCCCCAGGGCACACTCAGTTCCATCCACCTTGTCCCAAATCCCGTCCCCCAGTTCCTGGCTTTCCGGGATATCTTCCATTCCCCTATCGGTGTAGGTGTCTTTTCTTTGCCCACAGCGACGTAGTATTCCTTAAACCTCTTATCGTTTTCATTTACAGTCAGTGTTTTTTTATCAACATCAATTACAATTTCTATAATCCCCTTGGGAGAAACTGGTGTGGATGTATGGGTGATGCTTTTTTCAAAAAGATGGGTCAGCTTTTCCCTCGTTTCCATGCCGACTATTCCGTCACAGGTCAACTTATAGGTTTGCTGAAACTCTTTAACCGCCGTTTCCGTCGCCGGGTCAAAATCCCCGTTAATTTTTCCCTTGTAGAATCCAAGCTGCTTAAGGGCCACCTGCAGTTCCGATATTTCTTCATCATGCATATACGGCTTTGTCACCTGGAAGTCCTGCGGATAAATTTCACCCGGGCAGCAGGTGGGACCCTGCCATTCCTGAGCTGCAGCCAGGCACGCCGGACTGATGATGAACAAGCCTGTGACTGCAGTTATACAGGCAGCCATGATCAACATTTGCAGCTTTGATAAGAGAGATTTATTGCCCAAAGCCTCATCTCCTTAAACTAAAATCTCTCTTATATTCTGTGTGTTAACCTTGGTCTGTATTCACCTGATTTAACATCAAAACACCGGCAGGTATAGTCAAATATGTAAACATCAGAGCTGTTGCAATCACACCGGTATCGTTAAAACCAAAGGCTACAAGGCCCCCGTACAGAATAACCTCAAAAGAGCCTGATAAAACGGTAAATTTTCGCCTGATTTCCTTTAATACCCTGTTAAAACGCTTTTGGACAGCATAAATAATATATACCTCGGCTCCCAAAAGGATGTTCCATGGTGGAAGAACGAGCATAATCCCAAATAGACCAAGCTTTTGCTGCAATACTTCAAAGATTTTTCCAGGCCCCTGCGAAATCAGAACCCGGATTGTTTTTCCGGCATGGGTTGGCTGACCGTACCCGTTATCTAAATAAGCAATGAGAATTTCTATCATAAAAACTATTATTATAGTTACAATAATGTTCTTTTTTTTCAATGGATGTTCATTCGATAAGACCATTATTGCTGCCACCCCCACGGTCATAGCGGCTATAGTCCCGCCAACCTTAGCTCCGTAGCCTGGGGTCTGGGACAGTACCATCAATGACATGACCACAGCCGCTAAGGCAATTTTAAAATGCCTGCTCAATTTAAATTCCTCAAAAAAATAAAACATCGCAAATATCGTAGAGCCCAGCATAATACCCATGCAGTCGTTATTTATTCCATAGTAACGCCCCCCGGCAAAGATATCATTAAAGCCTAAAGGGGTGCTCAGCATCGATATGGAATGAGCCAGCAAACCGCCGATAATGTAAAACGATGTGGCGAGACTCAACCAAGCCATACCTGCCAGGGCCCGGTGCAAATCCCCGGACAGCAGGATGCCTGTAAGTACAGTCCCCGTGCCTATCAACACGAGACTCACATAATAGTGGTCTCTTATCACAGCCGGGACAAAAAAGGTAAATGCCGGGAGGGCCAAAACCATTACTCCAAAGGCCCGCCCGGCCCTCTCATTGATCAACCTCACACCTTTTAATCTGGGCAGATAGATGACAGTCAGGGCCGTAATTAGTAGAAACACATACATACTGTGGATAGCATACCGGGATTTCTTTAAATTTATATACCCGGATAAATTGCGGACAACGGTTTGGAAGTTATTTTTATCAGGAATAACCGTTATCTGTTCACCTAAAAAACCCACTGCGCCCGGTTTTAAACCCGTTCCGGCGATTATCGTGGGACCTATATCAATATTGGATACGAGGCCTGTACGTCTGGTTGTGTTTGAGGTCAACACACCGACAGGTCCCCCTTTTTCGTAAATAATTATGGGGGTTAAGTTCCTGTTAACATGAGATATTTCCCTCGTAAAAGATGTAGGGCTGATAATCATCAGGACTACATTTTGGCTGTCAGTTCTCCCCAGCAATTCCCCTAAAAAATTGTCTGCATTTTTCATTGCTTCAGCCCTCAGTTGGGCCAATCCCGGAACAGCTTGTTTAGCTCTGCGCTCAGCTTCCCCAACTCTGGCCGTATCACCGAAGTCAATAAACAAGATGTCTGCCATTTTTAGCGCCGAAAGCGAATCCGCGAGCAGCTTTACGGTGTTCGTCCTGTATCCCCAGGGAAACCGGGTATCCGGAACCAGTAAATCCCTTCCGGTGTTTCCCATCCCCAGGTTTCCCCGACTGTCCATGGCCATTAAGGCGGCTTCCCGTTGGGGCCTGTCTGTATCGGCATTACCTACCAGCGATATTTTTTTTCCGTACCGTCTGGCTGCGTCACCTATTTTGCCGGGGGAATTGTTTGGATATTCTTTTCCTACATCCTCGTCCCGAACCTGTACCTGCGCTCCCATCCCAACAGTCAGATAAGCGCTCGTCCGGTTAGTCGATAACAGCGGCTTGGTCCTGATATTCATTAACCCAAAACCACCTGAATTGATAATTTCTTTAAATACCGGCAGCTGGTTGGACTGCAGGTCTGCCAGAGTAATATTGTCAACAATGAATACAATAACCTTATGCTCCGGGCTTTCGGCTGCAGCCGCTGCCGAACCTGACAAACACACCACGGTCCAAAGTATGAGCATTAATGCGAACAAGCCGGATTGAAACGATATTCCTTTATTATGTTTTCCGTTTCCGAAGCACACCGCTCTGCCACCCTCTCGCCCAGCGCTTGTATATTTATCGAAATCACCACACTGTTTCTTATTATTTCCAATAATAGTTAAATTAATAAAAAACCGCCACTCGGCGGTTTACAGAAATTCAAAACTGATATCTTCTTTTGTCTTAACCGACAGCTTTTTCAGCTGTAGTTCGGTGAGGTCCCACTTTTTAAGAACATCGGGGTCAAGGTCATAGACTACTTTACCGGAAGCGCTGTATCCAGCCATCGCTGCCATGATATCACCCAAGTGGACGAGCTGTATGAGGTCGGAGTTGTCGCAGTTGTGTAATGGGTCGTGATGGTAGCCGATTGTTTCAACGAGGATTAACGGCAGGTTCCACTTCTCGGCGATAATCATCCCGACCTCGGCATGGGTCGAATTGAGAAGCTCCATTTCCGCCTTGATAATCGAACACCCTTTAATTTCAGCTGTTTCAATTACAGTTGAGTAACCATCTGACCAGAAATGGTTAAGTATTATCTTCCCTATATCGTGAAGCAGCCCAGTCACAAAAACATGTTCGGTCTGGTCAACCCCGTATTCCGCAGCCAGTATTTTGCATGATTGAGCACAGGCGGCGGCATGCCGCCATATTTTTTGGGGACTGAGCATCCGTTTTGACCGTAGGTCACTAAGGGTGTGGTAAACCGACGCCCCTACAACGAGAGTCCTGATTGTCTCTATGCCCAGAATGGTAATAGCTTCAGTTACACCTGCTATTTTTCGAGGTAAACCATAGTAAGCCGAATTAACCAGTTTAAGCACTTTTGAAGCTATAACCTGGTCCCGGCAGATTGCGCTGGATATCTCGTGAGTTGTAGACTTTGGATCACTTGTCAGCATAATAACCCTGGCCGCTGTATGAGGTAGCGCCGGTAGTTCGTTAACCCGCATAATTAGTTTTCCAAGAGCTAATTGGTCCATTTCACACCCCTCATTTAGAACCCACTATAAACCTACATTATTTAATTCTACCCATACTCCCTTTCTCCTTCTTCGATACATTTTGACAAATTCTATTGAAAGTGAAAAAAGCCTTCCCTATAATTTGGAAAGACCTGTTACAACTTTATTTAAATATTTCGGCCATTTCTGCACCAACCTTTCATTGGCCCGGCACAGGAGCCGGGGGAGTTAAAACTACTTGATTAATATATTCTTTACATTGTTGCTGAGTGCCAAATACCTTGTGGTCAGACTCTTTGCCATAAGGACTTTGCGAATTATGGACGCACCAGCGACCTAAATTGTTTTTATAAATCTTGTAACCTTTGTACATCAATTTTTACCCTCCTCCGGAATTTCCAGGCGGACCTGGCCGTTCATATTATTTGTTCATGTAACATTTACCTTCAGCCTCCCTCAAAGGCAATTTCGCTTATATCATTAATACAGCCTTTGAAGACGTTTTTCCCTCTGTAAACATTGTCAAAACATTCATTTCTCCTTCGGCTAAAGTAGTGGGTTTTTAGACATTTTTCTAACCTAACAAGAACATACCATAACTTCCTGTTGGATACAAACCATATTTGGCATATTATTCAAGCGGGCAGAAATAAAAAGAGAGGCTTTCGCCCCCCCTCTCTTTATAGTCGGTATCATGTTCCTGTAGTAGTTTGCTCAGGACCAGGCCGTCACTAAAGCCTGCCAGGTATCCGTGAAGCTCAACCACCTACTGTAGCCATACTCTTTATTGGTCGGAGCGACATGACTTGAACATGCGGCCTCTACCACCCCAAGGTAGCGCTCTACCAAACTGAGCTACGCCCCGACTTAAAGTATTATAAACTATCAGGCCCCATTTTGCAAGGTGAATCTTCTTCCGACTAAAAATGTTTTTCAGTTTTAGTACAAATTTTGAAGGACAAATCGACACAGTGTCGAATCTTAATAATACAGAAGATTATGGCAATACTGACTTTTTAGCATGAATGCCCTTAAACAGTGTGGGGAGATGAGCTGATTGGGTTTACCCAGTATCGAAAGTATCGAATTACGGTTATCAATTCAAATAATGGCTTTTCTGGTTGCCTTAATAGTGACCCAGATGGCAGTGGTAGAATGGCGCCGTAATAGAAATGCGATGTACAAATACCTGGCCCTGGGTTTTGGGATTATGTTCGCCCAGATTATCATGATGACTGTAATCTTAGCAAACTCCCGTTTGGTAGGCAGCCCGGCTTTCCAAAATACTGTTAACATCCTGGATTATTCCTTACGGGTGGCCAGTTTTATATACCTTGCAGCGGCATTTACCACCGTTAAATCAAGTTTCCGCTCGAGGTTTATTAGTTCCAACCTCGTCGGTTTAATTATATTCGCCCCAATAGCCTGGATGTTTTTATCCTTAAACGGTACCGCTGCCCGCCAACTCCTGGTTATCTCATGGGTTGAACTCGTGTTTCAACTCTGGATTACAGGGCTGTTGCTTCATACCGTGCTGGCGATTCTTAACTCCGATGTGCGGATGAAGAAAGGACTGGTTATCGCCACATCCTTACTGCTGGTCAGACAAGCTATACATTTCCTCAACTCCTACTTTGGCCCTGAACTTATTCCTGTCCTTTCACTACTGGAACAGTCGCTGATTATATGTTACTTTTACGTGATTATTACCACTCTGCATAAACAGATTATTGCCGACCTCGTAATTGTTGATCTGGAGAAGGATCAGGTTAAAGAAAAAGCGCACCAGGATACTATCAGAGCCCTTATCAATTCCCTTGAAGCCAAAGACCTGTATACGAGGGGCCATTCCGACCGCGTAACTGAGTACGCAATGGTTATCGGCCAAAAACTTGGCTTCGACCATGAAGAACTCACAAAATTATATTATGGAGCTATCCTGCATGATATCGGCAAAATCGGTATTAGTGAAGAAATATTAAATAACCCCTTAAGTTTATGCCGCGACGAATTTGACTGTATGAAAAAACACCCGGAAATAGGAGCTACAATTGTCACCTCAATTGAATCCCTAAAGAATATCGCGCCTTCTATCCTGTACCACCATGAAAGATATGACGGTTCAGGTTATCCTAAAGGCCTGAAAGGAAAAGAAATCCCACTCCATTCCAGGATTATTGCTATCACAGACGCCCTTGACGCTATGTCTTCTTCCCGTACATACCGGGATTCTCTTACCGAAGAAAATGCAATCCATGAGTTAATCACCGGGGCCGGAACCCAGTTTGACCCCGATCTCGTTAAATCGTTTGTTGACGCCTTGGGTATAAAACTAAAGGAAGCCGATTATAAAACACTTGACCGTTCAGCTTGACTTTAACAGTTAAATAGATAAATTTAAGGGAGTATCCCATAAGTAGAAATCGTATGGGACACTCCCTATTTCATTATCTCAAGGGCAACTGCCCCAACAGGGTTGGGTTCAAGTTCGATCACTCTGGCATAGATGCCGCTCTGTAAAAACGTTTCCTTCATCACTGTGGCGATCAAACCGGTATTATCATCACAATAAGCTATCAGAGCCGGACCGGCGCCGCTTAAGGCAATTCCGCGGGCTCCTGCCAGTTTGGCTGCCGCAAAAACCTTTTTCATTCCAGGGACCAGGTTGGCCCTATATGGCTGGTGAATCTTGTCATCCATAGCTGCAGACAGCATGTTAAAATCCTGTTTAATCAACGCTGTCACTAACAGGGCAGTCCTCCCAATATTGTAGACTGCATCAGTGAGTGAAACAGACTGGGGCAGGACCTCCCGGGCCAGCTTTGTCGGTAGTGTAAAATTAGGAATGGCCACAACACACTTTAGCTTCGGCGGTGGTTCTATCTTGTAATACTTTATTTCATTATCGGCCTGTACGGTAACGACAATTCCCCCCACCAAAGCAGGGGCGACGTTATCCGGATGCCCTTCGATTTCGGTAGCCAGGTTTAATAATTCCTTTTCACCGAGTCTCCCGCCTGACAGGATATTGGCCGCCAACAAGCCCCCAATAATAGCAGCAGCGCTGCTTCCCAACCCTCTGGCTAGAGGTATGTTGTTAATCATTCTTATTCGCAGGCCCTTTGGTTCGAAACCAACAGTTTTAAAAACCTTTGCTGCTGATATATAGACTATGTTGCTGGCATCACGGGGAATTTTATCGGCCCCGTCACCTTCTACATTAATGTGCAGTCCCCGTTTTGCTTCTTCCATTTCTACAATATTGTATAGTTTCAGGGCCATTCCCAAAGTGTCAAACCCCGGTCCCATGTTAGCAGTTGTGGCAGGTATCTGAACTCGTATCATGATCAAACCTCCGCTCATCTTAAGGCCGTTTACCCTTGTTTAAAAGCCTCAGCTTAGAACTTCTTGCTACACTTTAATTATTAACCCTCAACTCTTATTACATTGCTTATCTCCTCCACAATCGATAACCCGCCAATTATTTTCAGGGCATCCTGGATGTTGTTTTCCAGGACATCATGGGTAACCCATACTATTTCCGCAATATTTTCGATGTTTCGTTTCTGGATGACTGAGGCCAGACTTACCTCCTGGTTCCCAAAAACGCTGGCAATAGCCGCCAGGACACTGGGCCTGTCAAGAACCTTCATGCGGACATAGTATTTCGTCCTCGTTTCGCCGATATCTTTAATCAGCTTGTGGTCATAACATGTACAGGAAAGCCTTCCTCTGGCGCCTTTCAGTATGTTGCGGGCACAGTCGATAACATCCCCGACTACAGCTGAAGCCGTTGGCAGTTCACCGGCCCCACGCCCGTAAAACATCACATCACCAACAGCATCCCCGTGGATAAAAACCCCGTTAAAAACATCATTGACCGAGGCCAGAGGGTGGTTTTGGGGGATAAATGTTGGATGGACTCTAACCTCGATTTTACCGTCAATGTCTTTCCCGATAGCTAATAGTTTGACAGCACAGTTCAATTCCCGGGCATACATAATATCCCTGGCTGTTACCTTCGTGATACCCTCAACGAACACATCTTTAAAAGAGACTCTCGTGTTAAACGCTATCGAAGCCAGGATAGCAAGTTTGCGGGCAGCATCATAACCCTCCACATCGGAGGTGGGGTCCGCTTCAGCATAGCCCTTCTGCTTGGCCTCAGCCAGAACATCACTATAGCTGCTCCCTTCATCACTCATTTTGGTGAGCATGTAATTTGTCGTCCCGTTTACAATCCCGTAGACGGTCTCCACCCTATTGGCTGCCAGGCATTCTTTCAAAGGCCGGATAATAGGAATACCACCGCCCACACTGGCTTCAAACAGCAGGTCTACTTTGTTTTGTTCGGCAATTTGGAACAATTCCTGACCGTCCTGGGCAAGAAGGTCCTTGTTAGCGGTGACTACGCTTTTTCCGGCCATAAGGGCCTTTTTTATAAGTTCAGCGGCTAGGGTAGTACCCCCAATTACCTCTACCACCACATCAATATCAGGGTCATCGAAAATAATCTCGGGTTTTGAGATAATCTTTTTGACCGGTACACCGGCAGCCTTTGCTTTATCGACATCCTTTTCCAGTACCTTTTTGATACTGATTTCAATCCCAACCCGTTTGCGGATGATGTCCCGGTTAGTGTCCAAAACCTTCCAAACCCCTCCGCCTACAGTACCGCACCCCATTAAACCAATATTGATGACCTTTTTCTGCATCATACGTCCTCCTCACTTCGACTAACTCTGTCCGGTCACTTCAACCTTATTTACACCTTTAATTAAATTTACAGACTTCAAAAGTGTTTCAATTGACACCTGCATGCCTGCCGTATCAATAGATAAGGTGGCATTGGCCAATCCTTGCAGAGGGATACTCTGATTGATAGTGAGGATATTTCCCTGTTCGGCCGCTATTGTGTTTAAGATTGTCGAGAGCACCCCAGCCTTGTGTTCCAGCTGCAGAAACATCGTTACAATCCTGTTATGGGCGGCCCTGTGGAATGGAAATACCCCGTCCCGGTATTTGTAATAGGCGCTTTTGCTCATACCGATTTTTTCGACTGCGGCATTTATCGTCTGGGCCTCCCCGCGGGCCAATAATTCTTTAACATCTGCAGTTTTTTTAATTGCCTCCGGAAGAATGCGGTGAGCTACGATATAGTATTTATTATCTTTGTCTTCTGTCACTTTTTAACCTCGTCTCTCCAGGGCGGATTTTTGTCCGCTTATGGTGGACTCGTGTTCAAAGTATACCACCTGCCGGAAAATATTTCAACCCTTTGTTCCCGCCTGGCAGAAAAGGACAAAAAAAATCGGTCTGGGACCGATTTTTTGGTTTTACGTTATATTATTATACAAATCAGCCCGCCGCTGCCGTCATTAACAATCCGCTGCAGTGTTTCCTGTAGTTTGCCCTGGACATTTTCCGGCATCCGGTGAAGCTTGTTCTGGATTCCTTCCCTGACGAGGTCATGCAGGGACTTGCCAAATATGTTGGAATCCCAAATCTTTCTGGGGTTTTCCTCAAATTCATTAAGCATATACCTGACTAACTCTTCACACTGTTTCTCAGTTCCGATAATTGGGGTGATTTCTGTTGTAATATCGGCCCTGATGATGTGCAGGGATGGCGCGCTGGCTTTCAGCCTTACCCCAAAACGGTTCCCCTGGCGGATGAGTTCAGGCTCCTCGAGAATCATTTCGTTTAGCCTTGGAGTAACTACACCGTATCCTGTTTCTTTTACTTCAGCCAGGGCTGAAGACACCTTATCGAATTCTGTTTTAGCATAACTGAGATCCCTCATGAGGCGGAGGAGGGTGTGGTCACCCTCGATTTCGAACCCGGAAACCTCTTGCAGGATTTGGTAGAACAGGTCTTCCTGAGCATCCATATCTATCGTAGCAACACCTGTGCCCATGTTCATTTCCCGCAGGCTTACTTTTCCGACAAAGTCGAATGTGCTGAGCTTGTCGACGGTAAAATCAATGTCGCGCAAGCGGCGTACCCCCCTGATGGTTTCGCGGACAGCCTCTTCGAATTTACTGCGCAGCCAGTGTTTTTCTTCAAGTTCTTCAATCCATTTTGGCAGGGTGATATTTACTTCATTTACCGGAAACTCGTAAAGTATTTCTTCCAGGATATCAAGGATATCCTCCTGGTTCATTTCTGCTACGTCCATTGAGAGTACAGGAACATTGTACTTTTCCTGTAATGACTGGGCAAGTTCCTGGGTTTCAGGAGCCTTGGGCTTGATTGAATTCAGGACAACCACAAAAGGCTTATCGAGTTCTTTGAGTTCGTCAACAACCCGTTCTTCAGCCGGAATATAGTTTGCTCTGGGTATTTCTGTTATTGTCCCGTCAGTGGTAACTACCAAACCTATTGTCGAGTGGTCGGTGATTACTTTACGGGTTCCTATTTCCGCTGCTTCCTGAAAAGGAATCGCCTCTTCAAACCAAGGTGTTCTAACCATTCTTGGGCCTTCATCTTCTTCGTAGCCCAAGGCTCCTTCAACGGTATAACCAACACAATCAACCACGCGCATTTTAACCTTTAGGTTGGCGCCAACTGCTATCTCCACGGCCTCATTGGGGATAAACTTCGGTTCGGTCGTCATAATCGTCCGGCCCCCGCCGCTCTGCGGAAGTTCATCCCTCGCTCTTTCCCTGTCATATACATTTTTAATATTATTAATCACCATCAAATCCATCAGACGCTTGATAAAAGTGGACTTTCCTGTCCTAACCGGACCAACGACACCCAAATAGATGTCACCTCCGGTACGTTCAGCTATGTCCCGAAAGATATCCGTTTTTTCCAATTACACACACTCCTTTCGTGTTTAAAAAAACCAGTCCACTGTGAATTTTTTTCCAATGGCATACATTAACAATATATATATATGAGACTGCCCCCCCTTTATGACGGGTGGGGTGAGAAAATTTTAAACAGATGCACCCGCTGATCAAGAAAAACTTGATAGTTGGACACACTCCTGATATACTTTAAATGTTGTCTTTAGGAGGTAGGAAAGAAAATGGAAACGTCCGGCGTAATTAAGATAAGAAATATCGCGATAATTGCCCATGTTGACCATGGCAAAACCACCCTGGTTGATTGTATGCTCAAGCAGAGCGGGATATTTCGCGCAAATGAAGTGGTTCAGGAGAGAGTTATGGATTGCAATGACCTGGAACGGGAAAGAGGAATCACCATCCTGGCCAAAAATACGGCTGTTATATACAAGGACTTTAAAATAAATATTGTCGATACCCCGGGGCACGCTGATTTCGGCGGTGAAGTGGAAAGAGCGCTCAGTATGGTAGACGGTGTGCTGCTTATTGTTGATGCCTTCGATGGACCGATGCCTCAGACTAAGTTTGTCCTGCGCAAAGCCCTGGAGGCACATTTAAAACCGGTTGTTGTCGTCAATAAGGTTGACCGTCCTGATGCCAGGCCTCATGAGGTTATCGATGAGATATTTGAACTTTTTCTTGAGCTTGGAGCCGTTGAAGACCAACTTGACTTCCCGATTATTTACACATCTGCCAGAGACGGTTGGGCCCGGGAAGAGGTAGAAGACACAGGAACCGATATGGGTCCCCTTTTTGAAACCATCATTGCCAGAGTAGCCCCCCCTCAATGTGATGCCAACGGGGCTTTTCAGATGCTGGTGGCCAATCTCGAATATGACAATTATCTGGGTAAATATGCGGTAGGAAGGGTTAACAGGGGTTCTGTCGGCCAGGGGGAAACCATTGCTGTAATCAGGCATGACGGCGCTGTGGCCAGAGGCAAAATCGCCAAACTCTTCGTTTACAGCGGGTTAAAAAAGGTCGAAGTCAGCCGGGCTGGCGCCGGGGATATAGCCGCCATTGCCGGGATTGATGATGTTAATATCGGGGAAACCCTTTCTGCGGTCGATTCTCCTGAACAACTTCCGGTTATCACTGTTGATGAACCAACCCTGTCGATGAATTTTATTGTCAACAACAGCCCTTTTGCCGGGCAGGACGGTGAATATGTCACCTCCCGCAAATTGAGGGAAAGGCTTTTTCGGGAACTCGACTCCAATGTGAGCCTTAGAGTTGAAGAAACCGTCAGCCCTGACGCCTTTAAGGTTTCGGGCCGCGGTGAACTTCACTTGTCTATCCTGATTGAAAACATGCGGCGCGAGGGTTACGAATTACAGGTATCAAAACCGGAAGTAATATACAAGACAGTTAATGGCAAACTCATGGAACCGATGGAACACCTCATCATTGATGTGCCTGAGGAGATAATGGGGCCGGTAATTGAAAACTTAGGAGGCCGTAGGGCCGAGATGTTAAACATGACCCCCGGCACAGGGGAAATCAGGATTGAGTTTAGTATTCCAGCCCGCGGTCTGCTGGGCTTCCGGTCAGAGTTTCTAACCGAGACCCGCGGCCGGGGCACTATGAACCACACATTCGGAGGATACCAACCATTTAAAGGGGATATTTGCACCCGCTACAACGGTGCTCTAATTGCCTGGGAAACAGGCGAAGCGGTAACCTACGGGATGCTTCAGGTGGAAGACCGGGGGGTCCTCTTTATTGAACCTGGAACAAAGGTGTATGAAGGTATGATTGTAGGCATGAACAACCGGGATAAGGACCTTGAGATCAATGTCTGCAAGAAAAAACAGATGACGAACATGAGGGCCAGCGGCTCGGACGAAACAGTTAAACTCAAGGAGCCCCGCCTCCTGACCCTTGAAGAGGCTATCGAATTTATTAATGATGATGAACTGGTAGAAATAACTCCCCTCAATGTCAGGATGCGAAAAAAAGTCTTAGACAAAAACGAGAGAGTAAAGTATAACAAACAGGTTAATATGAGGAAAGCCCAATAGAGAAAGACAAATTTTAAGGCTGCCCCAGTTTGATATGCTCCCCTTTGAGTAGACACCTGAAATAACAAAAAATCAGGACTACACAAGGGGGAGCTTTTTATGGGAAGAAGAGGCATCAGTTATAGCAAG
>PGZN01000094.1 GCA_002840165.1 Firmicutes bacterium HGW-Firmicutes-8 | reverse complement strand
AAGCAGGGTATATTCTAAAACTATAAGTTATTTGCATAACATCACCAGTTCTGGTTGTATTTAGTTTTATTATACTATCGAACTGATGTTTGGTCAAGACAGAAGCAATTCATCCCCCACCTTTAGAGGAAGGGGACTTCTTGCTCAGAATTGGTTAAATAAAATCGTTACTAATTACGATGATGAACTAACCGAGGAAGAGTTAAAAGAAATTGAAGAAGTCGAAGCCCGAATGGCTAAGGGTGAATATATTGACTTGAATGACCTGAAAAAAGAGTACGGATTATAGCGCTATCCAGTCGCACGCGACTCAAAATCGTACGGGTAACCATGGGGGTTCTTCGACATTGGCCACGGATGGCCAGGTGTCGCGGAGGCCACGGATGGCCGGGAGCGACGGTCCCCCCTTCGGCACCATACTGTAAGAAAGCCCGGTAGATTCACAGGAAGTGAATTTGCCCGGCTTATCGCTTTCTTTATGCATGCAAAGAAAAACGGCATTTGGCGTTGTTGCGAGGATGCCTACAATCCTCGACGACTGGGGGTTTCCCCATTAGGCCAGAATAAAAAGCACTCAAGCCTTGACGCTTATGGCTTTAATTGACAGCCAATAATTATCTACTTGTTGTCCCCAAAACATTTTAGAAAATCAGCAGGAGTATAGACCGCAAAATATTCTCGAATTTCCCTGGTATGAAAATCAAGGTCCCCCGTGATCAAGATATCAGGCTGGGCAATAACAGCCGAGACCAAAACAGGGATGTCTTTTTCGTCTCGAATGTATGGGGCTTTAAAGTTGGTAGGATCAGATGGTGTATAAACCAACTCATACTCCTGGCAAGACAGGAAACTGTCCCAATATACCAGTCTATCCGGAAATCGTTGGGCAATCACCTTGGAAACTTCGGTAATGTTATAGCTACATAAAACTAAATAATGTTTTTCTATAAGCAGTTCAAGTAATTTACCGGAAGCGGATTTACCGGATCTTATTGCGGATATAAGAACGTTAGAATCAATGAATACGCGGAAGCCTTTACTTTTTCCTTTCATTCCACATTTCCTCGCGAACCTTTTCCAAGTCGTCTAACAAATCCTTTTCTGAAATCCCTTTTTTATCGGCTTCCCGGCTTATTTCATTTTGAAGTTGTCGCAAAGCTATTAAACTAGCTTTGGTGATAATTACTTTCCCGTTTTCCTCGATAAATGCGACACGGTCCCCCTCCACCAAGTTTAATAAACTACGGATTGATTTGGGAACGGTTACTTGACCTTTTGAACTGATTCTGGATACTTCCATGATAAATTCCTCCGTTTTACATTCTTTACTTCTTTACTTCTTTGTATATATTGTACCATACAGCTGGAAATATCACTACAGAGAAATTGGTATTTTAACATTGCGCGGGAAACCATAAGAGTTCAATGCCCCCGTTGGCATCAGACTGTAAGTAGCGTCCGGGGTTCCGGTAATAAAATGTGAGCCGGGGGTTTCCCTATCATGAATTTCTTCTATCTGATTTCGATATGCACTTCTTTACCGAGGGACTTTGCCACTTTTGCAATAAAGTCAAGGGAAGGATTGTATGTCCCGCTTTCCAATCTGCTGATGTTGGACTTTTGAGTACCTACACGCAAGGCAAGTTCCTCCTGCGTAATGTTTTGCTCTGCTCTTGCCTCTATAATCTGAGATATAAAATCATAGCGAGGCTTCAATTTTTCATATTCAGTTTTAAATTCTTCATCTTTCATAAGCTGCTCTCTGATTTCAGACAACTTAATACCTGCTTTGCTCATCATTCACACCTCATTTCATAATCATCTTTGTACCATTTGGCTTTATTAATCTCCCGCTGCGGGGTCTTATCTGTTGGCTCCCGCAGATTCGGACCATGCCGCTGGAGCAACTCAATTTCACTGTAGGCTTTTGCTCGCATTTTATGCTTTTCTTGCCTTTATGTTATCATATATGATAACATAAATCAATAGCCATTTGATTTTATTAATTTCTATATTCTTGTAGTTTCCAGACCTCTACAGGGGCTCAAAATCGTGCGGGTAACCATGGGGGTTCGACATTGGCCACGGATGGCCAGGTGTCGCGGAGGCCACGGATGGCCGGGAGCGACGGTCCCCCCTTCGGCACCATACCGTAAGTGAGTCCTGATGATTCGGTAGAATTATCAGGGCTTAATGCTTTCTTGTGCATGCAAAGAAAAACGGCCTTTGGCGTTGTTGTTGAAGCCAGGTCTATAAGTTTGCTAGTGAACTAAATATAGGGTATGGGTGGCTTCGATGGGGTTCCTTTGTTTCCATCGTTAGCCAACTTGACCTCGGTCCTCGCAAAATGGAAGGGCGGAGCCACGGATGGCGGAGCCGCCCAGCGACACGGATGTCGCTTGGGCGGGTGAAACCCTTCTATTTCGCGAGGGCTGAGGTTTAGTTGGCTAGATGAGAACAAGAGAACCCCGTCGAAGTCACCCATACCCTGCTCATCGCAGACATTCAGACCGGCGAAACCGTATTTCAACCCACGAAAACCGCATTTGAGGAAAAGCTGGAAGGAAAATAAAAAACATAGTAGAATCAAAGCTTTAACGGAAAGAAGGTGACAACATGATTATTAGAACTTTGCGAGACGCTAAAGGGTTCGTGAAAAGTGTCCGTGCATATACCAAACTCGACCCCTCGCATGAAGGGAGTCATATTTTCCAGTATTTCGCCACCAGTGGTAATGTTACCACCAAATATATTATCAGAATTACGGCGGAAGATGAGTGGTTGTTAGATGGGAATCGAAAGATAGAAAACCCGGCGCGTTTTGTATTAGAAAACAAAAAACAGTTTAATGGGGTATTACGAAATCAGTAAGAAGCCCACTGGATTAAATTCCAGTAGGCTTTTTTTATTATACCTCGAACATAACCACGTCCAATGCGCCGCCTACCGGACCAAAGACCCTGGACAAGCCTGAGATGGCCAAGTTGGGCGTAATACGCCCGCAAGTTTCAGCGCTTGACGGCACGTTAAGTGGAAAGCTTCAGGTGAGTCGGTAACTGTGTCTAATGTGAAATCCGTCCGGCCGGATACCTGTAATAAAAAAGACCCCGGGTTCCCCCGAAGCCTTTACTTCCCTGTGCCCTCTATCTGGTCAATTTTCCGGTCGATCCGCCCCACTTTTCTTTCCCCCCTTCAATCGGCGCTCCTTTATAATTTGTTCAAGCTTATCAAGCTTGACCGCATCTTCAGCGCCCAATTTATCAACAACATTTTTCTCTCCCTTTCTACATTTAACCGTAGGTTTCAAATAACCATACTATGACTATACTGTAGTACTATGGTCAATAGTAGGATTCTGGAGATGGCTCTGATAGAAATCTTAAAGGGGGCGTAACGAAACTTTAGTTTCGCTGCGCCCCCTTTCTTATATGCGGTTAGCCGTATTTTTATGGTTATATAGATCAATATTGCTTCTATC
>PGZN01000093.1 GCA_002840165.1 Firmicutes bacterium HGW-Firmicutes-8 | reverse complement strand
TAATCGTTCGTCACGGTTCAAAACGTCAAAAACTTAAGAGAAAAAGAACTTTTTCCAAAAAGAAGACCAATCCGGGCGATTCATCCACAACCCAACCCGCTGGGTTGGGTTTGGTCAAAAGGCCAATGCCTTTTTCCCCCGACCTAAAGGTCGGGGATTCCTCGCTCGGAGATTATGTTGATGGATGCGACGGGATGAGTTTATGACCGTCGTTACAGAAGTATCACACTCAACAGTGCCACCACTCCTATTGCAGTAATTCCCATCCACAAAGTTGCGATGGTTTGACAGCGGTATGCAACAGCGGTATCCATCTCGGCAAGTTGGGAAACGACCCAGAAATAAGAGTCGTTTGCGTGGCTCACAGTCATAGACCCTGCGCCGATTGCGAGAACAGCAAAAACCCGGCCCATGTTACTGGAAAGCCCGATGGTATCCAGAAGCGGAGCGACTATGGCAGAGGTGGTTATTATTGCGACCGTAGATGAGCCCTGTGCTGTTTTTAGCGCGGCGGCTATCAGAAAAGGCAAAAACACCCCGATGCTGAGGGATGCGAGACTCTCCCCCAGATAACTTCCAATGGGTGTGACTCTCAGCATTGCACCCAATGCACCGCCCGCACCGGTTATCACAATTATGGATGCCGCAGACACTATGCCGGTTCCAACCCAGTCGGTGACCGTTTTTCTGTTGAATTTTGGTATGAGCGTGAACGAGATGAAAACGCCTATCAGGAGGGCGGTTGCCGGGTGGCCCACAAGAGACATGGCTTCCTTGAATCCCCCCTCCCCGAATGGTGCACTTGGCAGACGGACTATGCTGTTGAATGCTATGAGTGCTATGGGTATTCCTATTGGCATAAAGGCTTTCCAGGCCGGAGGGAGTTTTCCGTATTTTTTTAGCAGTTCATTTTCACTGACGACTTCTGTCTTTGTATCTATCTGAAATTTTTTAGCGTAGCGTGTCGCCCATATATTGCCAACCAACATAGTCGGCACAGCAACCAGGATTCCAAGGAGTATCGTAAATCCGATATTCGCACCAATACTCTCTGCCGCTATTATTGGACCTACGGCGGGAGGAACCAGACAGTGGGTCGCCAATAAGCCGGTGGATAGTGCCACAGATAGGGTTGCATAAGACGTTCCCGTCTTCTCGCTTAGCGGACGATTGAGTGGGGACAATATGACAAAGCCGGAGTCGCAGAATACGAGCATCGAGGTCACGAATCCAGAGAGGCTCATGGCAAGGGCGCTTCTCGTTTTACCCACAAACCGTAACATGGCGTTGGCTATTGAGAATGCGCCGCCGGATTTGGACAGCATCGTTCCGATTATGACTCCGCAAACAATGACTATGCCGATACCGCCAAGCGTGTTGCCAAAACCCGTGGTGATGGTTTTGACTATGTCTCCCACAGGCATCCTGGCAGCGAATCCGACCCAGAACGCGGCGAGGATGAGCACCAAAAAGGGATGCATCTTCAGGTAGGCGGTCAGGTATATTATCATGTATATTGTGACCGCGAGTATCACAAGAAGGATTGGGCCGTCTATCATGAAATCGTAAGGTTATTGGGTTTTATTTAAAATAGATTGCGTTACAAATTCTTAAATAGGGATATTGCACTTTATACATTGAGAATTATATTAATCAAGGTGATAATATGAGTTCAAAGACACTTTCCCTCTGTGTGGCGCTAATCTTTACGCTCGTCGCCTTTGCCCCGCTCGCTTCCGCCTGCGACACATGGATTGCGATGGGCGATTCGACATACAATGGCCGGATATTATTTGGCAAGAATAGTGACCGCCCGCCGTTTGACTGCCAGCCCCTTATCTATAACCCGCAGCAGTTCTGGGGCGCGAATGCCACCCTGAAACTTGAATATATCGAGATTCCCCAAGTCGGCTACACTTATGCAACGATAGGCGCATCCCCTTACTGGTGCTACGGCTACGAGATGGGAATGAACGAGTTCGGAGTGGTCGTGGGTAACGAGGCGGTGCACACATATGCCCTTGAACAAAACAAGCTAACCCCCCCTGAACGCGGGCTTCTCGGCATGGACATGCTGCGTATCGGCCTTGAGCGCGGGCAAACGGCGCGGGAGGTTATGGATACGATAACGCTGCTCCTTGAAACATACGGCCAGTGGGGTTCCGGGGCACCGGGACAGGACGACAACACAGGGAGCTACGATAACAGCTTCATAATCGCCGATTCCACGGAGGCGTGGATACTTGAGAGCGCGGGCCGAGACTGGGTCGCCAAGCGGATCGCCGAAGGCACGGATTCTATATCCAACGTAATTTCACTGCAAAGCGACTGGGACGAGGGCAGCATCGCAGAAGGAACGAACTTCAAACTACTCTATTCCAACGAGGCAGACCCGGTTTCCCTTTCCGGTGAGAGCAGGGAATTACGCTCACAGCGGCTTCTGGATCAGTACTCCGCAGATGGCGACAAGGTTACGCTTCAGGAGATGATGGCAATAGCAAGGGATCACGAGGTTTCCGTGCCCGGAATATGCATGCATCCGATACCAATGCTAAGCGACAGCGTGAGTGCTGGAAGCTGGGTGGTTTCGCTCCCGTCCAAGCAGGGTGAGTTCATAGAATTATGGTGGTGTGCATACTTCCCGTGCCAGGGAATCTACGTTCCAGCGTTCTTTACGCCCTACGGATTCCCGGACATCGCCTCAAATGCCGGAACATTGGGCAAGAGCGTGAGCGCACCAAACGATGTTGCTCCCGATGAATTCAAAATTGATTCATACTGGTGGCTTTTCAAGAAGGCCGCTGACGACCAGATGGATGATGAGAGAAGAACGAGTTTCAAT
This sequence comes from Firmicutes bacterium HGW-Firmicutes-8, assembly GCA_002840165.1. GTDB lineage: Bacteria > Bacillota > Thermincolia > Thermincolales > UBA2595 > GW-Firmicutes-8. The sequence goes on along the minus strand of PGZN01000093.1, from coordinate 655 downwards.
TCGCTGGAACAGGGCTTTATCGATAAGCTCGACACTATGAGACCGGAAACCGAGCATCTATTCTCATCGGGCGGATGGTCTTTGGCCTATGCAAACCTTACTCTTTTTACAGAAGAGTCAATGGATAGCACCCTATCGCTGCTGATATCGGAAAAGCTGTCTGGCATAGATACCGAATCTCCCACGATAACAGACCTCAAACCTGAAACTGGCATTTCCTTGTCCGACAACAATCTTCGGGCTTCATCACTGTTTAATGATAACGTCAAGGTCGACAGATCAAGGGTAAGGATAATGTTGGACGGCACAGACGTGACGGACGATTCGAGCATCTCGTCGGACGGCTTCTCGCTGAATACTATCCTCAACGGCGCGAAGGGCGATGCGCATGATCTCTCAATTGAAATATTCGACGTTGCAGGGAACAAGGCTTCTATGAACTCTGTTTTTTCAGCAGGCGGACCATCGGGTGACGAGGGTGAAACACCGGGGTTCGGAGCAATTGCGCTGCTCTCGATAGTTTTGTTAGCTTTTGTAGTGAGGAACATCAAAAGGAAAAAATGAACCTCCCCGCAGCAAGCTACGGGGTATCTGGTGAGGCGCCCGCATGCGGGCGCCTTAAATTTTAGTCAACTTCATCTGCTTATATCCTTCT
>PGZN01000046.1 GCA_002840165.1 Firmicutes bacterium HGW-Firmicutes-8 | reverse complement strand
GTTATTTAAGGGTCGCTACTAGTCGACACCTCGTATGTTAACATGAGGTACTCTCAATTTCAAATTTCATTTTAGTTCATTACAGGAATGCTCTGTGGTATAAAAAAGGCTGATCTAAGAATATCTTAAATCAGCCTTTCGTATTTCTGTTACACAGCCTGCTTCCCGCCTTCTAAAACCCTAATCCGCAGTTCGTGGTTCTCATCAACTTTCGCCATGTTGTCGAGCTTCGAGTTAATACAGGCCAAAGATTCCTTTATTTCTACTCTATCATCATACAGTGTTTTTATCTTTTCTGAAACGTTGTTTTCAATAGTAAGCTGCAGTTCCTTCTGGCCTTTTTCAAGAGTGCCGATTCTACCGCTAAATTCAATGTACATCTTTTCAACTAAATCATATAACTTATCATTCATTCTTGATACTCCCTTACCATTCATCTTAAATACTATTTTATCATAACGCCTACCTATATTGTACCAAACAAATGTTCCCCAGAGCAACGATTTTCAATCGTATTATTCCGACATGATTCGTGATGTTATCGTCTTTGTGGTCTTTGTGACCTTTGTGGTACAAAAAAGGCCTATCTCAAGAGGTCTATGTTTTTTAATTGTCCATTGTCAATTGTCACTTCGAGATATATTGTATACATTACCGAATAATATTGAAATAATGACTGACACAGCATATAATAGTAAAACGTAAGGGGTTTAGCCCAATAGTGTCTTATTCTCAGGTTGTTTTCCCGAAAAACTGCCTGAGATTTTATGTTGTTTTTTGACCTGAAGAGTATGTGAAATCTTTACAGTGGAGGGATGCAAAATGGTAAAATCACATAGGGTAGAAATCACCGACACGACTCTTCGCGATGCCCACCAGAGCCTCTGGGCTACCCGCATGCGGACAGAGGATATGCTGCCGATTGCCGAAAAACTTGACGAGGTTGGCTATCACTCCCTCGAGATGTGGGGTGGGGCGACCTTTGACGTCTGTCTCCGATTCCTCAACGAGGACCCCTGGGAGAGACTGAAACAGCTGAAAAAAATAATCAAAAAGACCCCCCTGCAGATGCTCCTGCGGGGCCAGTCCCTGGTCGGGTACCAGCATTACCCGGATGATGTGGTGGAAAGCTTTGTTGGTAAAGCTGTAGAGAATGGGATAGATATCATCCGTATTTTCGATGCCTTAAATGATATCAGAAACCTGGAAGTTCCTATCAAGATAGCCAAAAGGGAAGGGGCCCATGTACAGGCCGCCGTTGTCTATACTGTTAGCCCGGTACATACGATGGAGCACTATTTAAAGATTGCCCGGGAGCTTGTACAGATGGGCGCTGATTCGATATGTATCAAAGATATGGCCGGACTCCTCTCACCTTATGTGGCCTACGACCTCGTAAAGCTGATCAAAAAACACCTGAAAATTCGGATTCAGCTGCACTGCCATTACATCGGCGGTTTAGCTGTGGGGGCTTATTTGAAAGCGGCTGATGCCGGTGTTGATGTCATTGATACTGCCGCCGTGCCTTTGGCCTTTGGGGCTTCCCAGCCGCCTGTCGAAACACTGGTTAGGGTCTTACAGGATTCACCCCATGATACGAGGTTAAATATTCATACCTTATTTGAAGTATCCAAGTATTTTGAAGAACTCAGGAAAAAACACGGGTTTGAGCGAGGAGTTACCAGGATTACCGATATGCGGGTTTTTGAACATCAGGTGCCCGGAGGGATGATTTCCAACTTTATTTCCCAGCTGGAACAACAGAAGGCCCTCCACCGCATCCATGAGGTGCTGGCCGAAATACAGAGAGTCAGGGAAGACCTGGGGTATCCCCCCCTAGTTACCCCGACCAGCCAGATTGTAGGAACCCAGGCTACCCTCAATGTGCTTACCGGCCAGCGTTATAAAATGGTCCCGGGAGAAGTAAGGGCTTATGTCCAGGGTTTGTACGGCAAACCCCCGGCCCTGATTAAAGAAGAAATCATCCAAAAGATACTGGGGAACAGTGACGCTAAGCTCATCCAGTGCCGTCCGGCTGATTTACTTGAACCCAAATTGGATACACTAAGAAAGGAAATCCAGGATTTAGCCGAGTCGGAAGAAGATGTATTATCATATGCTATCTTCCCCCCGGTGGCCCGGAAGTTTTTTGCATGGCGCTTAAATAAAGGATTGGATACCGGGGATGCCACCCCGCAAGTTGATGTTATAGAAAAACCTAAAGAGGCAGAGGTGGCGCTTTCTGCTGACGTTTCTAAGGAGGGCAAGAAAATGAACCTAACTGAAATCAAAGAATTAATTAAAATGCTTGACGAGACCGATATCTGTGAACTGCACCTGGAAAGTGCCGGGGTTAAGATATCTATTAAAAAGGCCGGGGCCGGGCCGAATGGCGCTGCCATGTCAACCTTCGCGGAAGATTCCGAGAACAAGGGTGAAAGGGCCGTTAAGCAGGTAGAGGCTGCCCCGGCAGCCGCAGATAACCTGATTCCCATTGTAGCTCCGATGGTCGGGACTTTTTACCGGTCCCCGGCTCCGGAAGCAGCGGCCTTTGTGGAGATAGGGCAGATGGTTACCCAGGGTCAGGCTCTCTGCATTATTGAAGCGATGAAACTGATGAATGAGATTGAAGCCGAGATTTCCGGGCGGGTTGTCGACATCCTCGTTGAAAACGGCCAGCCGGTAGAATACGGCCAAACCCTGTTTCTTCTGGAAAGGGTGTAATATGCAGCCGATAGCGGAGGTGTACGATGTTTAAGAAGATACTGATAGCCAACAGGGGGGAAATCGCCTTACGGATAATCAGGGCCTGCAAAGAAATGGATATTAACACTGTAGCCGTATATTCCGAAGCTGACCGTGATTCACTTCACGTTAGGTTCGCTGATGAGGCTTTTTGTATAGGGCCGGCCCAGTCTGCCCGCAGTTACCTGAATAAGGCCAATATAATCAGCGCGGCCGAGGTTTCAGGGGCCGACGCCCTCCACCCGGGTTACGGGTTTTTAGCCGAAAATGCCGAGTTTGCCGAAATCTGTGAGAGCTGCGGCATCAAGTTTATCGGTCCTACCCCGTCAGCCTTAGAGAGGATGGGCGCCAAAGCTGTGGCTAGGGAGACGATGATGAAGGCCCAGATCCCGGTTGTTCCGGGCACCGAGGGGATAATCAGTGACCTGGACGAAGCCGTCAAAATTGCCAAGGAAATCGGGTACCCGGTTATTATTAAAGCCTCTGCCGGCGGCGGCGGAAAAGGGATGCGGGTCGCCCAGTCCAAGCACGACCTGATGAAGGCCATCCAGACAGCTCAGGCCGAAGCCGAAGCTGCTTTTGGGAATGGCGAAGTATATATTGAGAAATACGTGGAAGAACCAAGGCATATTGAATTTCAGATTTTAGCCGACAACTATGGCAATACCGTATATTTAGGGGAGCGCGACTGTTCTATCCAGCGCCGCAACCAGAAGCTGGTCGAAGAGGCTCCGTCCTCTGCCATCACTCCCGAACTACGCAAAAAAATGGGTGAAGTGGCCATCCGGGCGGCTAAAGCGGTGGATTATTCGAATGCCGGGACAGTGGAGTTCCTGTTAGATAAACACAACAACTTCTATTTCATGGAGATGAATACCAGGATTCAGGTGGAACACCCGGTCACTGAGCTTGTTACCGGGATTGACCTGATTAAGGAACAGATCCGCCTGGCCGCCGGGGAAAAACTCGGCTACACGCAAAAAGACATCAAAATCAACGGGTGGGCGATGGAATGCCGCATCAATGCCGAAGACCCCAACCGCAGCTTTATGCCTTCCCCGGGGGAAGTCACCGGTTACCATGTACCCGGTGGAATGGGTGTCAGAGTGGACAGCGCGGTGTTTCAGGGATACCACATCCCCCCTTATTATGATTCAATGATTGCCAAGCTTATCGTCTGGGGCAAAGACCGGAACGAGGCGATAGCCCGGATGAGAAGGGCTCTTGAGGAATATGTTATTGAAGGGGTTAAGACTACAATCCCGTTTCATCTGCGCATACTTGACAACGCCTTTTTTCAAAGGGGCGATTTCTACACTAACTTTATTCAGAGGAGAATGGAAGACCAATAACCGGGTTATTCCTGAAGACCGGCTGTTGGCAGTCTGACCGCTGGAAATCCGGTGATCGCGAATTTGCATTTATATTCGATTCTGGTATAATATTCTTATAGTTGTTACATGAAAGCAGGGGTGTTACGGTATGGAAAAAAAGGACATCATCGAGCGGCAGGAAAACGAGCTTGGCAGTATCCGGATTGCTGACGAAGTTGTCGCTATTATTGCCGGTCTGGCAGCCACCGAAATAAAAGGCGTGGCCGGTATGAGCGGCGGTCTGGCGGGCGGGATAGCCGAAATGCTGGGCCGGAAGAACCTTTCCAAAGGAGTCAAAGTCGAAGTCGGGGAAAAGGAAGCCGCAGTTGACATGTTTATTATTGTTGAGTATGGGGTACGAATCCCCGATGTGGCCATCCACATTCAGGAGAATGTGAAAAGGGCTATCGAAAGCATGACCGGCCTTAATGTGGTCGAAGTTAATGTCAACGTACAGGGAGTCGTTTTTTCCACCCCTGAGCCGAAGGACGAAGAGCAAAGAGTGAGATAATGACGACCCCCTGAAAAATCAGGGGGTTATGCCCTCTAATACGAAGGGAGTTGAACCGGTATGAATTTTTTTAACAGGTCCCTGCTTTTTATTTATACTCTGGGTATAATGGCCCTGCTTTTTGTGCTGGGCCTTGCTGCGGCCGGGTGGGCAACCCCTGTGAATGTACTGCAGACTTACTTGGCAGGCTATAATGAACGTATTATCAGCGGCATAATACTTGTAGTGTACCTCATCATAAGTATCAATTTTTTCCTCCAGTCGCTGTCTGTGAAAAAACCACCGGTCCAGGCTATTGTTCAGGAGACCGAACTGGGCCAGATCCGGGTTTCCGTGGGGGCTGTAGAAAACCTAGTGCGCCGGGCTATTGGCCAGGTTAACGGGGTCAGGGATTTAGTCCCCAGGGTAAGCTGTACATCGGAAGGGATAAACATATTTCTGAGAGTTACGTTATCACCTGAAGTGAACATACCCCAGACCTCTGATGAAATTCAAAATAAAGTCAAAGACTATATCACCGAGGTCGCCGGTATAAACATCCAGTCTGTGAAAATACTTGTTGACAGCATTTCCTCTGAAGTCAAACCGGGGGCGCCCCGGAGGTTAAACTAGAAAGGGGTGGTTTCCTTGTCTGCTGAAGACTGGCAGGATTTTTTAGCAAACAACCTGGGCAAGCTGATCGGGATAACCTTGGGCCTGCTGCTGGGCTGGATGATTATTGAGTATGGACTGATCAAAACCGTATTTGTAATAATTCTGGTGGCGATTGGGTTTATACTCGGGAAACAAGCGGATGATGGAGAAAAACTGAGCTCATTTACAGACAGGATATTTAAACGGTAAAGCGGAAAAACTACTGGCGCCAGGAACTGGGGAGGTTTTCATGAGCAGAAGGGCTGCCCGTGAAGCGGCTTTGCAGACGCTTTTTCAGATCGACATCGGAAAAATCAGTATCGATAAAGCTGTAGCATTTGTCGTGGAAGAGAATAAATTAAAAAAAAAGCAGGAAGAATTTATCCGCTTATCTGTACAAGGGGTCATGGAAAACCTTGACCGGATTGATAATATAATCAATGAAGTCTCTATCGACTGGGACTTGGGGCGCATGGCCGATGTAGACCGTAGTATAATAAGGCTGGCCCTCTACGAAATATGCTTTTCGGAGGAAGTCCCACCAAACGTGGCTGTAAACGAAGCTATCGAATTAGGGAAGACCTTCAGCACAGCCGAGTCAGGCAAATTCATCAATGGAATCCTGGGCAAAGTCCTGGTCAACCTGCCTAAATACCGTCAAAAGCAGTTGACAGTTGACAGTTGACAGTTGACAGTTGACATACTTTTGCTCTACGCCCTACGGGCTCCGAGGGAGTAGGAAGAGTTTACTTCGTAAACTCTCGATTATTTAAAAAATACAACCGCAGAATAATGTATCTAATGGCAGGGGCACAGAAGTATTATCCTAGGACAGGATAAGAATGCTAAAGAACTGACAACTGACAACTGACAACTGTCAACTGACAACTGTCAACTAAAGAAGGTGTTACCATGGAGCTATATTTGGGCATAGATACAAGTTGTTACACGACTTCCCTCGCTGTAATTGATGGTGAGGGAAATTTATTTTCCGAAGCTAGAAAAATGCTGGCTGTGCCCAGTGGGAACAAGGGGTTGGCCCAAAACGAAGCGGTCTTTCAGCACCTGGCCAATCTGCCGGGTCTTTACGAAAGAATATGCCGGACAGACGGGTTTACATCCCTTCGCGGAATCGCCGCCAGTGTCCGCCCAAGGCCGGTTGATGGCTCCTATATGCCTGTGTTTAAGGTGGCCGAAAGCTTCGGGAGAGCGACAGCTTCCCTGTTAAATCTCACATTTGTAGAGACCTCCCACCAGGAAGGCCACCTGGCCGCAGGGGTATGGTCCGCGCACGGACCCCGGGAACGCGAATTTCTGGCTGTCCACCTGTCAGGCGGGACAACAGAACTGCTTCGGGTGGTTCTCGACAATAACGGTTTGGAGAACTCCGGGGCCGGAAACGTATTTAATATCAGGCTGTTGGGCGGCTCGTCAGACCTGCATGCCGGGCAGTTTATAGACCGGATAGGGGTAGCCCTGGGACTGCCTTTCCCGGCCGGACCGCACCTTGAGGAGCTGGCCCGGAAGGCGCAGACAGACCTTACTGTCCCGTCCTCGGTTAAGAAATATGATATCAGTTATTCCGGGCCGGAGACGGCTGCCCTGCGCCTTATCCAGAGCCAGGCCCCGGCCGCCGAAATTGCCCGGGCGGTCGAAAAGTGTATTGCTAATTCCCTCGAGAAGGTAATCAGACTGGCTGTGGCTGATACCGGTCTGCAGAGTGTCCTTATCGTGGGCGGGGTTTCGGCGAACAAATACATCCGGGACAGGCTGTCACTAAGGTTAAGCCGCATCATGACAGGCGGCGGGCTGTATTTTGCCGGTAAGGAATGGGCCGGTGACAATGCGGTCGGGGTGGCTTTATTGGGGGCCCAAAAGATCAGGAAACAAACCGAACCCTATATTCTATGAGCTATAGGCGTATGCGGGTTACAGAAAATAATCTTGATACAGGTAAAGTCTATATGTTATACTAATCACAAAGGATCAGGCAGTCGGTTTTAGCCGACTGGCCGGGCTTTAGAGCAACAGGCTAGGCCTGTGGGACCGAAAGGACCACAGGTCTTTTATAATGCCGGGTGGTTGAAAAAGTACGGACAACTCCGGTAGAGCGGACTTGTTGTTAGGGGGAGAAATCATGGTCAGTTCGGAGCGTGAACTTGTAAACTCACAAAATGGAACTGTATGTGGTGAGGAGTGTGCTCGCGAAAAGAAGTCGGTTGCCGTGAGTTCTGTTTTAGCTTCCCTGCTTCTTACTGCCGGGAAACTGGTGGTAGGCCTGTTGACAGGCAGTCTCGGTATACTTTCGGAAGCTGCCCATTCGGCTTTGGACTTGGTGGCTGCCCTGATTACATACTTTGCCGTCAGGGTATCTGATAAACCGGCAGATGATGAGCATCATTACGGGCATGCCAAGGTTGAGAACCTGTCAGCCCTCATCGAGTCAATCCTGTTATTTATCACCTGCGCTTGGATTATGTACGAAGCTGTGAAACGGCTTTTCTTCGAGAGTGTTTCGATAGAGGTAAATTTTTGGAGTTTCGCCGTTTTAATAGTATCGATTTTGATTGATTTTTCCAGGTCACGGGCTTTGAACCGGGTCGCCAAAAAATATAACAGCCAGGCCTTGGAAGCGGATGCGCTTCATTTCTCCAGTGATATTCTGAGTTCCCTGGTGGTACTGGCAGGTTTGGGTTTTGCGAAATTTGGCATTACCTATGCCGACTCCCTGGCAGCTTTGGTTGTAGCCGTTATAGTGATCATAGCCAGCTGGCGGTTGGCCAAAAGGACTATCGATGCCCTGCTTGATAAAGCCCCCCGTGGGCTTGACCGGCAGATTGCCGGCGAGGTAATCGAAACACCCGGTGTGGCCGGTGTCCACAGAGTCCGCCTGCGCCAAGCCGGGGGGCGAATTTATGGAGACCTTCATGTAGTAATCGAACGGAGTATTTCTTTCGTGGACGGCCACAAGATTGCGACCCTGGTAGAAGAAAAACTGACCAGGCACAGCAGTGACATACTTGTGCATTTTGAACCGGAAGATGACTGGGAAGTGGTCCATTCTACAATTGAGGAAACAACAAGAGCTGTCACCAGGGTGATGGAGGAAAATGTTACTTTGTTCAAGGAATACCATGACCTTGAGGTTATGAGAGGCCATACCGGGACATCTGTCAGTATGCATATTGTTTTACCCAAAGGCATTACTGTAGAGAAGGCCAGGGAGTGTTGTGATAACCTTGAGCGCTGCATCCAAAAGGAATTGACGGGTGTCTGTGTTAATTTTCGGATTGAACCGTGTGAAGGAACATGCCAGCAGTGTAACGAAAAATGTGATGTAGAAAATGGGGCTGAAAAATAATGTTCTACCTAATTGCCCGGGTAGTTTGCCGCCTGGTCCTGGCTTTTGTCAGGCAGTGGGAGGTTTCCGGGAGAGATAACATGCCTGCTCACGGCGGGGTCGTAATTGTATCAAACCACACCAGCTACTGGGACCCTGTGATTGTCGGATGTAGTTTCGACCGCAGGGTAAGCTATATGGGCAAAGCGGAGTTGTTTAATAAGAACCCTGTTTTTACCTGGTTAATCAGGGCTTTGGGTTCGTTCCCGATTAAGAGGGGAAAATCGGACCGTGAGGCTTTAAAATTTGCCATCAATCACCTTAAGTCAGACGGGATTATCGGCTTGTTTCCGGAAGGTGGGAGAAGTACAACAGGTGACCTCCAGGGAGCGAGGAGAGGAGCGGCCATGCTGGCAGCCAAGGCCGGTGTCCCGATTTTACCTGTAGGTATAAAAGGCGCCAGAGGGTGGGGCAGGGTTGTAGTAAAGGTTGGCAAACCTATCGATACAGTCTTTTACTCAGACCAAAAGGTAAATAAGGAGACTCTTGATGACATCAGTAGAGTATTTATGAATTCCATTGAGGAGCTGCTAAAGTAGGATTAGAAGATTTCCGGAAGTGCGGATGCGCAGGCGCCCGCATTTTTTATTTACAAATCTAATTTTAAAGGTTATTATTAAATTAGAACATTTGAACAACTGTTCAAATGAGCAATTATTAAATGGGTATGGGGGGATTCAAATGGGAAGGGACTTTGACAAATGTGATGTATTATCAATCAACCATGACGCTGTCAACCGGGTAAGGACAGAAATGCTCGATGATGATACGGTAAGAGATATGGCCGACATATTTAAGGTTTTGGGGGACCCCAACAGGGTCAAAATAATACACTGTCTGGCCAGAGAAGAGCTCTGCGTATGTAACCTGGCCCAGCTCCTCAGGATGAGCATTTCGGCAGTATCTCACCAATTGAGGGCCTTGCGTGACCGCAGGCTTGTCAAATACCGCCGGGATGGTAAAATCGTCTACTACTCCCTCGATGATGCCCATATAGTAACCCTTTTTAAACAATGTCTGGACCATATTAAACACGATTAAAAAACATAGCTTAATCTGTAATTGTTGGGGGGAAAAACAATGAAAAGCAGCAATACTTCTGAAGCGGAAATTATTAAAGCCCAGCCCTCTGATGCTCAAATTGCATCGGCGTTAGAAGTGACCGGGTTAGACTGACCTGACTGTGCAGGGAAGTTGGTTGATAAAATTAAACGGCTTCCCGGTGTAGCTGAGGTTCAGCTAAACTTTGGAGTGGGTTTGATTAGGGTCACCCACGCCGGACCTGTTAGCGAAATTATTAACTTTATCTTAACTAACGGTTACGGGGCGAAAACAGTTGGAAACAGTGATGATTTGACCCCGACGGCAGATATCCTGACGAGAAAGCGGCTTTTGACTGTTACTTCAGGCATATTTCTCTGTGCCGGAGTGACCGCCGGTTGGTTGGGATTGGGAAATGATATCAGCGTATATTTTTTTGCGGCAGCTATGGTTACAGGCGGATTCTACGTATACAAATCTGCTCTCCAGTCTCTGCGCCACCTCGACCTAGATATGAATGTTCTGATGACGATGTCTTCGCTTGGCGCGGTCTTTATCGGCCAATGGTCCGAAGCGGCAACTGTGGTATTTTTGTTCAGTATAGGAAGTATGCTCCAGGCTTATACAATAGATAAAACCAGAAACTCGATAAAAAAGATGATTGAACTGTCCCCACAGGAGGCGAGGCTGGTGACTCCTGAAGGTATCGAAGAGGTAATCCCGGTCGACAGGGTTAAACCGGGGGACGTGGTTTTAGTGAAACCGGGAGAGTATATACCGGTAGACGGAACAGTAGCCGAGGGTCTCTCCTGGGTTAATCAGGCGCCTATCACAGGGGAATCAAATCCGGTGGAAAAGGAGAAAGGTGACAGTGTTTTTGCCGGGTCAGTCAATAACGACGGCAGCCTGCAGATTATAGTCAGGCACAACAACTCAGACAGTACACTGGCTAAAATGATCAGGCTGGTAGAGGAGGCCCAGGTTAAAAAGGCCCCTTCTGAACAGTTTGTTGACACTTTTGCACGCTACTATACTCCCGCAGTAATTATTTGCGCCCTGATGGTTATCATCATCCCGGTGGCTGTCTTAAACCGCCCGTTCGCGGAATGGTTTTATAAAGCCCTCGTTCTTTTGGTAATAGCATGTCCCTGTGCTTTGGTTATCTCCACCCCGGTATCGATTGTTTCTGCAGTCGGAAATGCAGCCAGGCACGGTATTTTAATCAAAGGGGGAGCTTATCTGGAAGCATTGGGAAAAGTGAAAAGTATAGCTTTTGATAAAACAGGGACCCTCACCACAGGGCAGCTGGCAGTAACCGGAATCCGCCCGGCAGACGGGTTCACAGAGGAACAGCTGCTGCAGGCGGCAGGGGCAGTGGAACGGTACTCGGAGCACCCTGTAGCGAAGCCGGTAATGGCCGAGCTGGCCCGAAGAGATATTGCTATACCCAATTCCGATACCTTTTTTGCGTATCCGGGAAAGGGGGCCAGATGCCTTTTTAAAGGCGAATATATTTACGCCGGAAATAAACGTCTGATTGAAGAACTGGGTATTCCGGCACATGGAATTCCGAAAGTTGAAGACGGGTTCGAAATAGGCTGTGAGTCTCTCGTCTATATTTCTTCAGCCGCCCGGTTAATCGGTATTATTACAGTCAGCGACAATCCCCGGGGCGAGGCGCCTGGGATGTTACTTGAGCTGAAACGCCTGGGAATTCAGGATGTAATTATGCTCAGCGGCGACCATAAAGATACTGTTGCCGACATAGCCGGTAAACTGGGAATACGTCAGTTCAGGGCCGGTCTGCTGCCTGAAGACAAGGTTAAAGAAGTCGAAAAACTGGCTCGGGCAGGGGTGACAGTTATGGTCGGGGACGGAGTAAATGATGCTCCGGCGCTGGCAGCTGCCACTGTCGGGATTGCCATGGGTGCTGCCGGATCGGACACCGCCCTCGAAACAGCCGATGTGGCCTTAATGAATGATGAACTGGGGAAAATCCCTGACCTCATAAAAATAGGAACTAAGACACTCTCGATAATAAGGCAAAATGTAGCCCTGGCGGTTGTTTTAAAATTGGTTTTTCTCGTCTTGACAATGGTCGGCATGGCAAATCTATGGATGGCCGTATTTGCTGATACAGGTGCATCTGTCCTGGTGACATTGAACGGGATGAGACTGGCCGGGTTTAAGTATAAAAAAACAGTGGTGAGTGGAGAGTGAACAGTGGAGAGTGTAAAACTGTATCTGATTACCAGATGCTTTTCAGCAATACTTTTCCTCAGGTATACGGCACTTCTCACTCACCACTCACCACTCACCACTGTTTTTAGTAACCAACCGATGCCCCATTTCATAAGCTGTTATTAGCGATATTGGAAAGGTCGAAGGACCAAAGCTTAGATGTAATGGGGGAAAGAGAATGAAATACACTGTAGTGACAGGCGACACGATGTACAAAATCGCCCAAAGACACGGTATTGCTTTTGCCGATCTTGTCGAGGCAAATCCGGAAATAGCAGACCCGGACCTGATTTATTTCGGACAGGTTATTGAAATTCCCGGAGTGGAGATGCCAGGGGGAGAACTTCCTGGGCCAATACTACCTCCGGGATTCCCACCTGAGTTTCAACCGGGGTTCCCGCCGGGGTTACCTTCATTCCCTGGAATGCCTCCCGGTTTCCCAGGCTGTAGGCCTCCCGGACCGGAATTTCCTTCACTGGGACCTGGGTTTCCTCTGGGAGGGACGCCCGGTGGGATGCCGGCATTTCCCGGTATGCCTGGTATGCCGGGAGGAATGATGCCTGGTATGCCGGGAGGGATGATGCCTGGAATGCCGGGAGGGATGATGCCCGGAATGCCGGGAGGGATGATGCCCGGAATGCCAGGAGGGATGATGCCCGGAATGCAAGGAGGGATGATGCCTGGTATGCCAGGAGGGATGATGCCTGGTATGCCGGGAGGGATGATGCCTGGTATGCCGGGAGGAATGGCCCCATATGAAGAATCCCGGGTTGTAAAACAGGGAGCTAAAGGAAAGCACATCGAGCACCTGCAATCAAGACTGAAGGAAATGGGTTATTATAAAGGAGATATAACCGGCCGTTTCGGGCCTAAAACAAAATCTGCCGTCCGAAAATTTCAAAAGGACTGCGGTATGAAGACAAACGGCATTGTTGACCGCAATTTTTGGGCTGGTATAGGATAAGAGTATTGGAGGGGCTTATTAAAAGCCTCTCCAATACTCTTTTTAAAGGTATGGGGAATACAGGCAGGCATGTACTAATATATATTAAGTAGTGTTTGCGTAGTTTTTTGGCCAAAACTTGCGTTTCTTTGCAGGAATCGGCGAGTTCTTGCCGAATATACTAAAAATTACGATAACTTTCAAAAGGGGAGGGATTTTGCTAAAAAAAGCCCCATATGGAGTGCCGACCTGGATATCTAAAGATATTCTGAGGTGGGCATTTGTTAGGTCAGGGGAAACTTATCCGGAAAAGGTAAAGTTTAAGAAACATAAATTTAAGAGGAGGTATGTAAATGGGGATGAGGAATTATTTGCCGCAGAAAATATTTGCTGTGGCGCCCGAGAGAAACAAAGAAGTTAAACTCATTAAGAAAATAGGTGATGAATGTGTCTCAGCATGAGAGCGTGAATAACGGCAATTCTTTTCCGGAAATTAAAGAAATAGTAACAAAAGTCAGTGTAAATAAAACCCCGGCAATGATGATTCTGCAAGCAATCCAGTTTACTTATGGTTATGTCGCCCCTGAAATGCTGGAACGGGTTACTGAATTGACAGGTATTCCGTCAAGCACTCTTTATAGTATTGTAACTTTTTATGCCCAGTTTAGGTTAGAGCCAATCGGTGACAACCTCATTCAGGTCTGCCACGGCACAGCTTGTCACTTGGCAGGAGCCGAAAGAATTACTGAATCCATGGTTATGGAAACCGGTGCACAAGCCGGTAAAACCAGTGAAGACCGCCTTTTTACAGTTGATAAAGTAGCTTGTCTGGGATGCTGCAGTATGGGCCCGGTAATTACGCTTAACGGAGAAGTCCATGGGTATGTAACACCAGAAAAAGTTCAGAAGGTTATCAAAGAAAGGCGTGAGTGTTGTGTGGCTAATGGTTGTAAAGACCATGATCACACTGCCGGAAAGGAGGCCACAGTAAGTGAGTAGTCAGTATAAAGTAATAGTAGGAATGGGTAGTTGTGGTATTGCTGCCGGCGCTAAGAAAGTATACGATAGTTTGCAAGATACTTTGAACGATGGATCAGCCAAACTAGTTATAGGTGGATGTATGGGCATGTGTTTTGCCGAACCTTTGGTTGAAGTTGCGGCTGACGGCAAACGGGTGATCTACGGCCGATTGACATCTGAAAACGCTGCAGAAATTATTGCAAAGCACATTAAAACAGGCCAGCCGGTGATAGAATCAGTAATTTGGTCTGAGGGACTTGATTCTGCTGATGCCAATTATTTTAATAAACAGCAGCGGATTCTGTTAAAGAACTGTGGGGTTGTTGATCCCGAAAGTATTGACAGCTACATGTCACATGATGGTTATAAAGCTCTCGAAAAGGCTTTAAAAACCATGACTCCGGAACAAGTAATCAAAGAGGTTGAGATTTCTGGGTTAAGGGGTCGTGGTGGCGGAGGATTCCCCACCCATATAAAATGGACCCTGGCCGGTAAATCTGCGGGTCCGGATAAATATATAATATGTAATGCTGACGAGGGAGACCCCGGAGCCTTTATGGATAGGAGCGTACTGGAAAGCGACCCGCACAGGGTTATGGAAGGTATGCTGCTCGCCGGTTACGCCATTGGGGCCAGTGAAGGATATTTCTATGCCCGGGCTGAGTATCCTTTGGCCATCAAGCGTCTAAGAATGGCTATTGAACAGGCCAATCAAAAGGGATACCTGGGTAAAAACATTTTAGGTACCGGCTTCAATTTTCAGTTGTTTATCCGTGAGGGCGCCGGAGCCTTCGTTTGCGGTGAAGAAACCGCATTGATTATGTCTATTGAAGGTAAGCGCGGAATGCCGCGGACCAGGCCGCCTTTCCCGGCAGAAAAAGGATTGTGGGGTAAACCTACTAATATCAACAACGTTGAGACCTATGCCAACGTGCCGGCCATTATTTTCCACGGCGGCGCTTACTTTGCCCAATATGGTACAGAATCAAGTAAAGGTACCAAGGTATTTGCCCTCGCCGGCAAAATTGCCCGTGGTGGTTTGATTGAAGTACCTATGGGGATAACCCTGAATAATGTAGTTTTTGATATCGGTGGTGGATTACAGGGTGGCGGCAAGCTGAAGGCTGTGCAAACCGGTGGTCCTTCCGGCGGATGTATCCCGGCTGAACTGTGTGATACTCCAATTGACTATGATTCTCTGAAGAAAATCGGCGCCATTATGGGTTCCGGCGGTCTGCTGATTATGGATGAGTCGGCCTGTATGGTTGACGTAGCCAAGTTCTTTCTTACCTTTACCCAGGACGAGTCCTGCGGCAAGTGCACCTTCTGCCGGGCTGGAACCAAACAAATGCTCCGTATTCTGGAGCGGATTTCTGAAGGAAAAGGTAAGTCTGGTGATATTGAACTGCTTGAAGACCTAGCTACTAAAATTGTCCAAGGCTCTTTATGCGGTCTCGGCCAGTCAGCTCCAAACCCAGTTCTGACAACTATTAAATACTTCCGTCATGAATATGAAGCCCATATCAATGATAAGATTTGTCCTGCGAAGAAATGTAAAGCCTTTATCAGTTATGAAATTGATGCTGATAAATGCAAGAGCTGCAGCAAATGCGCCAAGGGTTGCCCGACCAAGGCCATTACTGGGGCCAAGAAGGAGCCTTATGTCATTGACAAGGCAGCATGTATCCGCTGCGGACTATGTATGTCAGCTTGTAAGTTTGACGCTGTGTTGGTAACAACAGGCTCAGGAAGGGGGGAGTAACATGACAATGTTTAAGATAAATATAGACGGTAAAGAAATCGAAGCGCCCAAGGGTAGTAATCTGTTGGAAGTAGCCCGCCAGAACGGAATTGACATTCCGACATTGTGTCACGATCCCCGTCTGGAGCCGTTTGGCTCCTGCCGGTTATGCCTGGTTGAGGTTGACGGAGCCCGGGGTCCGGTACAGTCCTGTGGGACAACGGTATTTGACGGAATGGTTGTAAAGACCAATACAGAAAAAACTCAAGCTCTTCGCCGTACCGCGCTAGAACTGCTGTTGGCCGAACACAACGGTGACTGCCTGGCTCCATGCCAGATGACATGTCCTGCTCACATTGATATTCAGGGATTTGTGGCCTTGATTGCCAATGATCAAGTGAAAGAAGCCAACAAATTAATCAAAGAAACTCTTCCTCTGCCGGGTTCAGTCGGACGTGTTTGCCCCCGTTTCTGTGAAAAGGAATGCCGTCGTCAACTGGTGGATGAGCCGATTCAAATATGCTGGTTGAAGAGATATGCTGGTGACAATGATTTGGTTGATGGTGAACCGTTTGTTCCCCAGCCTAAGCCTGATACAGGAAAGAAAATCGCCGTGATCGGTGGTGGACCTGCCGGTCTCAGTGCTGCTTACTACCTGGCCCTGGAAGGCCACCAGATTACTATTTTTGAAGCCAGGGGTGGCCTGGGTGGTTTCACCAGGTATGGTATCCCTGAATACCGGCTGCCCAAAGCAGAACTGGACAAGGAAATCAAGTTGATTACCGACCTCTGCAAGGATGTCCAATTAAACAAGACTCTGGGCCAGGACTTTACTATTGACAGCCTGAAAGAACAAGGATTTGACGCCATCTTTATCGGTATCGGCGCTTGGAGCAACACGAAGCTCAAGGTAGAGGGCGAAGACATGGAAGGCGTTACTTCCGGTATTGAGTTCCTCGAGAAGGTTACTGATGACAAAAACATTGCTGTACCTGCCAGAGTAGCCGTTATCGGTGGTGGCAACACAGCTATGGATGCATGTCGTACTGCCGTCCGCCTGGGCTCGAAGGAAGTTTCCTGCATATACCGTCGTTCCCGCAGCGAAATGCCTGCTAACCCGCATGAGGTGCATCAAGCTGAGGAAGAAGGCGTAAAATTTGAACTGCTTACTGCTCCGGTTGGCTTTGTTGGTGAAAACGGCAAAGCTACCGGTATCAAGTGTGTGAAAATGGTATTAGGCGAACCTGATGCATCAGGAAGACGCCGTCCAGTACCTGTTGAGGGTTCCGATTTTGTAGTGGCAGCCGACATGGTAATCCTGGCAGTTGGTCAAAGCCCTGATGTTTCCGGCCTAGGGGACAAAGTCGGTCTAAATCGCTGGAAATGTGTTGATGTTAATCCCAAGACAATGCAAACCCATGTTCCGGGCGTATTTTCCGCCGGTGACTGCCAGACAGGCGCGGCTACCGTTGTTGAGGCCATCGGAGGAGCCCGCAAGGCCGCTGTAGCCATCAACCAGTACCTGAACGGTGAACCGGTCATAGGTTTAGCTGAGCCGTTTAATGTAGCCCGCGGTAAGTCGGTGAAGGAAGTTGACCCGGCATACCTTGGTGAGCGTGAAAAACTGGCTAAAGCAGAAATACCCACTTTGTCAGCTGAAAAACGGAAGAGTAATTTCCTTGAATATGAGCTGGGCTTCTCAGCAGAAGCAGCCAAGAATGAGGCTATGCGCTGCTTATCATGTTCATGTCTTGATGTTAACACCTGTAAGCTGCGTAAATACTCTACAGATTTCAAGGCTGACCTCAATAAACTGGGCACCGGCGAATATCAGCACCCGATTCTGACAGACCACCCGTTCATTACCAGAGACCCCAACAAATGTATCCTCTGTGCAAACTGTGTACGGATTTGTAATGAAGTTATGGACGTTACTGCTCTTGGTCTTGTCAACCGTGGTTCTGAAACAGTGGTACTGCCTACTCTGATGAAACCGCTGGCCGAAACAAAATGCGAATCATGCGGCCAGTGCATTTCCACCTGTCCCACCGGGGCGCTGCTGAACAAACCTGGGTTATCAAAACCGGGTCCCTTCATTACAGAGGCAGTGGCATCCGCGTGCGTCAACTGCAGTATCGGTTGTGAAATAAATGTAAATGTTATCGGCAATCAGGTTGTTGAGATAACCTCACCGATAAACTCGATTAACGACGGCAATCTTTGCAAGAAGGGCACTTTTGCCTACTCTGATATTTACAGTGCCGATAGGTTAACCTCACCAAAGGTTGCTAAAAATGGCGCCCTTGCTGATGTTGGTTGGGACGAAGCTCTAAAGGCTGCTGCCCAAACCCTGCAGGAAGTTAAGGGAAGCGCTGCTGTCCTAGTTTCACCTAAGTACACCAATGAGGAAATTAGCCTGGCCGCCAAACTTGGCAGTACTTTGGGAGGCGCTTTTGGAACAGTTCCTGTAGCTAATGGAGCTATCTTAAAGACTAATGGCAAGTCCGCATCTTATGATGATATTGTTAACAGTAACCTAATAGTTGCCGTTAATGTCGATTTAGCCGCTGATTTTCCGATTGTAGCTCAAAAGGTCCGCAAGGCCCTGGGACGAGGCGTTAAATTAGCCTTGGTCGGCACAGGTAATGACAAATTTGCTTCCCTGGCTTCTAACAAATTTGCTTCGGCAGGTGACGCCAAGGAACTGGGCAGCATGGTCAAGGATGCCGGTAATGCGGTTGTATTGGTCAGCGCCGATAGTATCAGCAAAGCTGATCTTGACTTAGTGAACGGCTTGGCCGGGGCTAAAGTCATTGCCTTGAGTGCTGCCGGAAATATCAAAGGCCAATTGGATGCTGGAATTAAGGTGGAAGCCGGAGATTATGATAAGCTTCTGGCTGACATTAACAGCGGCGCTGTTAAGGGCCTGCTGATTCTCGGTGATACATCTGAAATTGATGCCAGACTATTTAAGAATGGCGTTAAAACCGTAGTCGTCGCGACTGCGGCCGGGAATGTTCCTGCTCAGGCAAGTGTTGTTCTGCCCGGAGCCACCTTTATCGAAAGTTTAGGCAGTTTCGTAAACTCCGAGGGGAGAGTACGAAAGGCCGTCCAAGCCATAATGCCTCCGTCCGGAAAAGATAATCAACAAATTCTTAAAGAGTTAGCTGCATCCCTGAGCTGATTTCTTAAACTTTAATTTTAGCTAAAGGGTCGGTGTTATTTAATCACCGGCCCTTATAGCTTTCTCTTTATGTTTAAAGTGGTAAAAAATATAAAAAAAACTCTGCCAAAAAGAGGGGATTTGGAGTTTTTGTTGAATTTGGATAATTGCGAAACATGTTCAAAATTTCACACACTTGACCTATAATTGTTTCAGACAAGACATGAATCGATTAATGATAAATCGATGTTTTTTTGTCGAATAGACAAAATATTACGAAAATGATTACTTAACCGGAACGGTTTTAACTTTCCGGCTCAAATACAAGCCTGGGAATCGTTGTTACTGTGACGGTAGGATAATAAAAATATTTAAAGGAGGTAATGAATAATGTCAATGTTAGACAAATCGTGCAAAGATTTTATTGAAGTATTGGCCGGCAAGGCTCCGATCCCTGGCGGCGGTGGAGCAGCTGCATTAGGAGGCGCTATCGGAATGGCTCTCGCCAATATGGTTGGCAGCCTGACCGTTGGCAAGAAAAAGTATGCCGATGTTGAAGACGAAGTGAAACAACTTCTGGAGAAAGGCTACAAAATAATTGCTGACCTGGAGAGACTTGTTGACAAGGATGCAGAGGTTTTTGAGCCGCTTTCCAAGGCTTACGGCTTACCGAAAGATACTCCGGAACTGGCTAAGCAAAGAGACGAAACCCTTGAGAGCTGCTGCAAAATTGCCTGCTCTGTCCCGATGGATATCATGCGGGCTACCTATGAGGGAATTAAGCTTACTGCCAGAATGGCTCAAATCGGTGCGATGCTGGCGATTTCCGATGCTGCTTGTGGTGTGGTTTTCTTAAAAGCAGGTTTAATTGCAGGTAGTATGAACGTAATTATCAATATCAACTCTATCAGTGACCAGGCATTTAACAACGCCACTAAGGAAGAAATGGACCGCCTGTTAGCTGATGGAAGCAAGATTGCTGACGAGACTCTCGCTCTCGTTATCCAAAAACTGAAATAGGGAGGTTATACATATGGCAGAACTGTTAAAAGGTAAACCCGTTGCTGACGCGATGAAAGAAGAACTCTCCAAAAAGGTGGAGACACTTAAAGCAAAAGGTATTATGCCTAAACTTGGCATTATCCGGGTAGGCGCCCGGCCTGATGACCTTTTTTATGAAGGTGGGGCCAAGAAGACCTGTGAGGTTGTTGGGATGGCTTACGAAGTTTTTGAATACCCCGTTGATATCGATCAGGCCTCATTTGAAAAAGCCGTTACCGAAGTTGGCGCTAAAAAAGATGTCCACGGTATTTTAATGTTTGCTCCCCTGCCGAAACACCTTGATGACCGCAAAATCAGGGCCCTGATTCCGGTAGAAAAAGACGTTGACTGCCTAACCTTGGGCGGCGCAGCCAAGGTTTTTGCCGATGACGTGACCGGATTCCCACCCTGTACTCCTACTGCCTGTATGGATATGATCCATTTCAATAACATTCCCATCAAAGGCAAGAAGTGCGTTGTCCTCGGCCGGTCTCTTGTTGTTGGTAAGCCTGTAGCCATGCTGCTCCTCAGGGAGCACGGCACAGTTACTATCTGCCACTCCCGGACAGAAAACCTGCCTGATGTCTGCAAAGATGCTGATATCCTGGTAGCTGCCGTAGGGCGGGCTAAGATGGTTAAAGCCAATTTCGTTAAGCCCGGACAGATTGTTATCGATGTAGGAATTAACGAAGATCCTGATAACCCTGGCAAATACTGTGGTGATGTTGATTTTGCGGAAGTTGAGCCGATTGTGGCTAAAATCACTCCGGTTCCCGGCGGTGTTGGTTCTGTTACCACTGTTGTTCTCTGCAAGCAGACTATTATGGCTTGTGAGCAGCAAAATAGTTAGGGGTAATTTACAGGGGGTGTCTCGAAAGAGGCGCCCTTTTCTTTTTGCCGTAATATGTAAGGGGGAAGGGGCGGGTGTGTTATTTGCAGCGGGCAGTGCGGGCGAGGGGTTGGGTATTTTAACGGGTTTCCCGCTCGCCGTCTGGCAATCTAAGCTGCCACCTGCAGGCCGCAATGCAATGTCCCAGAACTTGATGGCTCAG
>PGZN01000004.1 GCA_002840165.1 Firmicutes bacterium HGW-Firmicutes-8 | reverse complement strand
GGACGGCGCTTGGGCGGGTGAAACCCAAGGCTCCGCCAGGCTCTGAGGTTAGTGGCGCATAATGAGAACAAGAGAAACGCCGTTGCGAACAGCCATCCCGTCAGCCCTAAGCTATTTGCCAACAAGCCCTGCTCAAAATGCCCGCCCAGAAGAACACACCAGCCCCTCCGGTCATACAAAAACAAAACAGGCTGCCTCTTTTGAGACAGCCATCTTTCAAATCTCTATGAGCCCCACCGAAATCTCTATCGCCTGAGCCACTTTTTCCATCAGTTCTTCATTGAGAGAAGTTATTTTCTCTTTCAGCCTGCTCTTATCAATTGTCCGGATTTGCTCCAGGAGAATCACAGAGTCCTTTTCCAGACCGCTGCTGCCACGGGTAACCTCGACATGTGTTGGAAGCTTCGCTTTGCTAATTTGAGAGGTAATTGCTGCTATGATGGTGGTCGGGCTGTACTGGTTACCGATATCATTTTGCAGGACTAAAACAGGCCTTGTCCCACCCTGTTCCGAGCCGACAACCGGGCTTAGGTCGGCAAAAAAGATGTCCCCGCGTCGAATCAGCATTATTTATCCATCCTCCGCCAATCGCCCGTTATACAGCTCACTAACTTCATGCTCCAGGGCAAAGCTTTCCCCCGCCAGGGCTAAATTGATTCTGGCCATTTCCATATAACCCTTTTTCATCTGCTCTCTGATGGTCCTCCTTTTTCGCTCCTGGATATAGAGCTTCATTGCTTCCCGGATAAACTCACTCCTGTTGAGCCTTTCCGCAGCCACTATCCCATCCACTTCACGCAGTAGATTATCTGGGAGGCTAATCATAATTCTCTTAACTTCCGCCACTAAAAGGGCACCTCCTTAGCAAAGCGTATACTCCAGTATATATCAAATTATATACTGCGCTATATACCATTGTCAATAAAATCGCTCCTGCTGTCACGTTCGTTTAGGCCTGTATTTAAGTACATACCATCCGGCCACACAGTGGCCAGTACCTAGTCTAGTTGCTAGTTGCTAGTTGCTAGTGCTAGTGCTAGTGGTTAGTGGTTAGTGGTTAGTGGTTAGTGGTTAGTGGTTAGTGCTTAGTGGCAAGTTCTAATGGTTGGTTCACGCCTAGCGCAACCAACCGATTTTACACTCCCCACTAGCAACTAGCAACTACTGGGTATACAGATTCCCGTATGGACGGTGGGAAATCGGCACAAGTTTAACAAACTTTTCTTTTCTTACCTCTTCATAGTCTATACCTAAATCAGTACAATATTCACGCAGGTACTTATCAAGCCTTACATTGTCTGCCTCATCAAGTTTAAAAACAGAAACCTCTTTGCCAATTCGCGATTTGTCTACACCTCATATTCCTTCATGTGAATCCCCACACGGTACCCGACATCACCTTTGATGAAGAGTTTCCCTCCCCGCATGGCATAACCCAGGACATCACCGGCATGACCGTGGACGACAATCTTGCCTGCATTCATCGTATTTGTTCATTCTTTTTATTCCTCTCGATTACCAGGGAAACCTGATTTCTGATTCCTTCTGCCCTGAGGCGAGAATCAACTGCTTTAACCGGCTGTACTTTCCGGTAAACATCAGTATATTTACGCTTGACGCCTTTGACCGTAAGCAAGTCGTCTATCTTGATACAAAACAGCCGTTCGTTTTCTTGCAGATAAGGAAGAATTAACTCCCAATCGTTCTCACTAATATTAACCAACTCACCGCCGTTTAGCTGTTCACTGACGATCATTTTATCCGGGTCACGTATGAAAATGGCGCCTCCGGAGGCCAGAGAGAAAAGGTTGGAACCGGGGTAAGGTGTATCTTGGGGAACAATCTTGCCGTCATTGTCAACAATTATACCGTTCATTACGACGAAGCCACCGCCATTCAGCGGGTCGCCGGCCATAAAAGATTCTGCCAGGTAATCCAAACAGGTTCCGTTAATCACACCACGCGGTTTACCGACGGCATTGACGAGCGGACGACCGGCGGCATTGCCCATGATGTAAACTTCACCACCTTTGGCGCCGTACATGAATGTTTGCCCGACATCTCCGTAGATGACCAGTTTACCGCTCTTCAGAATCTGTCCTACCTGGTCCTGAGCATTACCGTGGACGTAAATTTCCAATCCGTCGATGCCTGAAGCCAAATAATCGCCTGAGCTGTCATAAACATCGATTCGCACCCCTCCAGAGTTCGCGGACAGACCGCAACCGCAAAAACGCTGTCCCTTATAACCATAGGCAATGAATTGCTTCCAGCCCAATTCATAGGCCGTCACGATAAGGCGCGCATCGCAATCTTCACCTTCCGGCGGAAATTCTTTGGCGTTTAGAACGAGAATTGTTTCGTTTCTTTGCGGAGCGCGCAATGTATTCCGGGTTCCCCTATCGATATATTTGTACTGACTCTTGGAATTACTGTCCAATTTGGGAGTAGCAATGAAAATCTCGCTTAAACTATCTCTGATGATTTGCAATGTTAAACTGCGTTTCTTTTCACCGACTGGCATGCGGATATCGTTGAGGTAGGTCAGTACTGCGATAGCTTTGGCCTTCTGTTCATCGTTTTCATTTGCCAGTAAAATCATTTTCTTACAGAAATCCTGCAGAGTCTGGTAAGACCAAGCAGTAATATTCTTACAGCAATATTCCTTTAATTCTTCTGTGCCTGTTTTATCCAAGTCTTGATCAATCTTTTGCACTGGTGGCCCGTCCGGGATGACACCTGGTTTCGTGCTATCAGGGATTTTGATTATATCGCCGAATTTATTAGTGCAGGTTAGCGTCTTAGAGCCGTCACCTTTACCGGCATCTTTAACTGTAAAGATGAAGGTACCGCCGTCAGTGGCGCTGCCGCCCCGGGCATTCCAGTAACGATCAGCCACCGTACAGAACCGTTTGTCTTCTGAGGCCAGACTTTGCAGTGTCGCATCAATTGCTTGTTTCTCAGAGCAAATTAAGCCAATCTGGACTTCACCATTCTGCATGGCAAAAACCTGCGGCCTCAACATACCAGTATCGGTAATACCTAATAGCTGGAATTGTTTATTGGAAACATCGTTACGGGCAATAATGAAAAACCAGGGGCCATCAGGTGAACACTGCATATGAGCTTGTTGAATATGACGATAAACCTGTTGTTTCTCTAAAGGTAGACGGTCGAAATCATGCTCGGTGGTTGGAGCTATCGCTTCGATAATATATTCCAGCGGATAATTAAAATTCCGACGTAATAAATCAAAGAGCTGGATGGATACTTCGGTATCTGTCAAAAACTGCGGATAGATATTAAATTGTTTTAAATACTCACTGATGGACGAGTAATTGGCAAAATCACCGTTATGCACCAGAGCCTCATCCAAACCGATAAACGGATGCGCACCACCAGGATGCCAGACCCGGCCTTTAGTGGGGTACCGCTGATGAGCAATCCAACCATGGGCTCTTAAATTATCCAGCAGGTAATATTTCGCCACCAGCTCCGCATAACCAACGATTTTGAGGATCATGATATTACGGCCATGTGATAAAACAAAGGCCTGTTTCTCGCCAAGTGAGGCATAATATTTCTGGTTAAGACGATAGGAATTCTGGTGGATAAATTCATCTTCCGCCTGATGCGGGTCAATCCCTTTGAGGTTGTTTTCAGTTATGAAACGGTCAAGGACATTCGGCTTGACCCGAACAAAATAACGATAAACATCAGGGGGTCGGACATCTAGTCCGTTCACTTCCCGGTAATCGTCCACGGTGGGAATACGGCTGCCCTGGCAAACGTCCAAAAACGGTTCAATAAATTCTTTTTCAACCTGCCGGATGACATTAGGGTCGAGTAGTGCTACCTGTAGCATATAGTGGGTATCAAGTATATCCTGGGTTACACCGACATCCTCAGGAACTAAGCCGACGGCAGCAATACCACCGCCCTTACCATTACCACGATTATGCATCTGAACCGACGGCTCAAAGATATGACGTCCACCTACCGGAATGGAGGCAATAAAACCGGTGACACCGCAGCCTCCCTCCTCCGCCGCCTTTCGATCTTCGAAAGTTGCGCGCGGTAATTTACCGCGTGAGGTGATTATTTCTTCTAGCATCTGATTTATATTACGCATAAATTTACCTCTAATTTTACTTTATAGAATCAATTTCTTTTTGGGGGCTGGTTGATATTTCTGTCGTTCCACTTCATCTAAATAATCCAAATGTACTAACAAATCGGAGCGCCCGACTAATTCTTTAATACTCCTCATCCCATACTGGCGCAGAAGTTCACACCATTGTTTACGCCAAGCCATGTACATGTTCACTAGCCGTTGCTCTGCCCACTCTTCGGAAATTTCATAACCGAGTTCTTTGTCGGTGGTAGCGATACTGCGCGCACAGCCACGTCCGCTTGAACAATGAGTGCAACGCACGCATTCCATGGCTATCATATCAGCCGTACCGATAACCGCGCCATTGGCGCCCATGGCAATCGCTTTGGCAACATCCATCGCATTCCGAATCCCACCGCTGGCTATAAAGCAAAGTTCATCCCG
Source organism: Firmicutes bacterium HGW-Firmicutes-8 (assembly GCA_002840165.1). Lineage (GTDB taxonomy): Bacteria > Bacillota > Thermincolia > Thermincolales > UBA2595 > GW-Firmicutes-8. Next base: position 91,064 of record PGZN01000004.1, on the reverse strand, counting down.
GACACCTTCATTGATCAGGAAACGGTGTACTTTGGGGATAGCATAGTCGATGGGCATGGCGATATTCTTTTTAGCAATATCAGGAGCGGCGCCAGTACCGCCGTAGCTGCCATCGAAATGGATAATGTGAGCACCGGCATAATAGGCGCCTACGGCAACCATGTCCGCATCCGTAGGCGTAGAGACTTTGACCGAAATAAGCGCCTGCGGATTGATTTCCTTTATCCAATCAATGTGTTTCTTATGGTCCTCCACCGAATAAACGCTGTGAAACGGGAATGGGGAGAACAGGGAACTGCCCTCGACCGTCTCCCGTATTTTCGCTACTTCCGGTGTCACCTTATCACCCAGTAAGTGCCCCCCCAGACCGGGTTTTGCGCCCTGAGCATATTTGAATTCTACTACTGGAGCAAAAAGGATTGTTTCTTCTCTTACCCCAAAAAGTCCAGTAGCGACCTGAGTAATAAAATTATCGCTGTATGGCTCAAATTCCTTAGGATAACCACCTTCTCCGGTACAGGTTAACGAATTTAGCCTTTTAGCGGCTCGTGCTCTTCCTACCAATACCGGAAGAGCCATAGAACCGAAAGACATACCTCCACCGTAGCAAGGAAGAGATAAAACTCTTTCTGGACGGCCGTCGTGACGTTTATTTAAAAGGATGCTGGTATCGATTTCCTCATCCGGAATATTCAGGTAATCTTTGGGGTCAGGACTCTTAAAACGAATTTTATCAAAGCCGCCTCCGGAGAACCCTAGATTATATTCCAGGTCCACCTGAGGTAAATTCCCCGTCTCTGCCATATACCAATGCGCTAAAATCATTTCCGCCGGCCAGCGATAATCCCCGAGCGTTTCCATAATAGGATTGAGCTTGACTGATAAGGCATGCTGGGGACAGTTTTTCACACAGAAATATTCGTTGGCTTCGCACTTCGGACCAATGCAACGGTAATCAAGCGGGCGAATCGGCTGGCTGAAATTCTCGTATCTCGGATGGACGCCATAAGGACATAGTTTAGCGCATAAACCGCAAGAAATACATTTTGAATTTCTTCCCACGACGTACTTGCCGATAGGATTACGATAACGTGAAGGAGTCGAAACTGTTTGCGGCAGTCCGGACTTTCCTTTAATCTTAATATTGTTCTTTATGTTTTTCATATATTTATCCATTCCCGGTTACTTATTTTATCCAATCCCAGTCACTTTTCTGGTTCCGAACAACGGAGCAAAACATTCTTTTTCTAAATCATCGAACCACATGGACCGGCCCACTTCCCCGCGCATCCGCCTGGCTTCACGGATACCGGAAGCCCCCATTACTTCAAGCAGTTGATTATGCCAGCTTCCGATCAAATTAACAATCCGCTGGCTGCCCCATTTCGGTTCGACTGCTTCCAATTTCGCCGGACAAGATTTGCCATTCTTACATCGATAGCACAACCGGCATTCCAGCGCAATCAGCAATGGGAGGTCGATGGCCACAGCGTCGGCGCCGCAAATCAATGATTTTGGAATATGCTCGGCCATGGCAATTCCACCGCCGAAAACCAGGTTGACTTTGGTCCGTATTTTATTCTCCACTAGTTTCAAGTGGACTTCCCTAATCATATCCTTCAAATAACGCGGGTTATCAGTATTTATTTCCCAGCCGTTATCACTACCATATAAATGAATGGTGTCAATGTCACTCTTCGCCAGCATCACTGTCAGTTCCGCCGCTTTGGTATCCAGCGGAATTCCGACCGCAATAAATAGACCCGGCTTGATTTTACGCAGTTTGGCAAATTCCTGTTCGATGCCCGGTTCGTAAACCAATTCAACCATCTGGCTTTGGCTGATTATCTTTGCATGGTGTTGAAAATTAGCCTTTGTCAGACAGGGAACGATTGATTGAGAGTACTTCGATACAGCATCCGAATACTTTTCCGGACCCATAAATAGCAATGTTCCTATTTCGTGTGCGGCTTCCGCCATAGCAAGTAAAACACTCTCACTGAGCACACCGAATTTCGGCTCCTGGAAGGTTACCGGCAGAGGTATCTCCAGAATTGCCGGCAGCTCACCGGCAAGTGACATGTCCTGCTTAAACTCAAGCCTCATCGGACGGCGTGAAAGCTCTACCGTGGTATTGATATATTCACGTCCATGAATGCCGTCTCTGGTGGGGCGGACAATTTCCGACATGTCGGCCCAGATGGAATCAAACCCTTCCCCGGCGAAAGGACCGCGGTAACCGGCGCCAGACACGGGAACCATACCGGTATGAGCCTGCGCCCAGTTGTAGCTGATAATACCGGGGGTCCAGTAATCATCCCCAAGGGTTAGATATTCAGGATTAATGGCCATAGAAAAGATGCCTTTGGTGCATTCTTGCACGCAGCGGTAACAGCTTTTACAGATATAAAGATATTCCGGCTCAGTCATGTTACTCCATTGCAGGAAATTATCTTTATGAACATTGTAGATGCACCTCTTCTTGACACAAAGACGGCAGCTTCCGGCGCAATTTTCCCGAAATTCTACTGTTGCATATTTGCCTACCGGTGGGAACCGCGGATCGGCTTTTTTAGTATGAATATGATATTTCTTAGGCATAACAACCTCCAGATTAACAATTAAGGTCGCGGATACAGGCCGGCCAATTTCACAATCTCAGGGACTTTATCTTCCGCTTCGATGGCCATAATATGCACGCCGTGTACACCCTTGATTTCACGGAGTTCCTGAATTGTCTCCAGACAAATCTTCATACCCTCGGCTGCAGCTTTCTCTTTAGGGGTGGCTTCTAACCGTTTGATAATCGCTTCGGGAATAGTGATACCTGCTACTTTGGTGGCCATATAGTTGGCCATTCCGGCGGACTTCAAAGGCGTTACTCCACCCAGAATGTGCACCTGCTCGGTCAACCCCTGCTCGTAAGCGACATGTATCCATTCCTTGAACCGGGCTATGTCATAAATACATTGAGTCTGGATAAAATTTGCGCCGGCGGCGGCTTTTTTGGCTAACCGGAGAACACGGAACTCAAACGGGTCGGCGAAGGGGTTTTCCGCCGCGCCGATAAACATTTTTGGCGGTTCATCAAGCGCAAAACCGCTCATGTCTTTACCAGTCTCGCGCATATCTTTAACAGTGTGTATCAGGTGCATACAATCAATATCCCAGACATTCATCGCTTCCGGTTGACTGCCGAAAATCTGATGGTCGCCGGAAAGACATAAAATGTTACGGATACCCAGGGAATAAGCCCCCATGATATCGGATTGCAGCGCAAGCCGGTTGCGGTCGCGGGTGACCATTTGCATCACCGGCTCGATACCCATCTGAATGAGATGAGCGCAGGCCGCAATACTGGACATTCTGACAATGGCTGTCTGATTATCGGTGACATTGACAGCATCAACATAGCCCTTGAGCAGAGCACCCTTTTTCCACACGACTTCCGCATTTGCACCGCGCGGCGGGCCGCATTCTGCGGTAACGGCAAATTTTCCTTGCGATAAGATTTCCTGTAATTTGCCGGCGCTCATATAATATGGTCCTCTCTCACTAATTTTCTGGGTCCGCCGGCATTGCTCGTTCGCCAATCTTTGGGAGGAACATAGGTGGAAAGTCTATCCAACTGGCCGAAGTCTTTAGAACGATCGATGATCAGTTGCCAAGCACAATCGGTATCAGGATTAACCTCACACTTGCCGCCGTGTGAACCGCCGCAAGGGCCGTTCATCAACTTCTTAGAGCAGCGGCTGACAGGGCAGATGCCAGCGAAGACGTCTAAGACACAATCACCGCATCCCAGACATTTTTCCGTGAAAAGCCCTTGTTTTTCCAAAATGCCGATGAAGGTGGTGTTCACCCCGGGTAGTACAGGGCTTTTGGCGTATCTATTGGCTACCATTTGCACACCTGCTCCGCAGGCTAACGACAGGACAGCATCGTTACGGGCGATTGCTGCCGCTGCTTCCTTGATGAATTCATCTTCACATTGTCGTTCGACAGTAAGCTCTTCAATCTTAATTTGCCTGCCGTCTTTTTTGAACGCGAGACGCAATGATGATGCCAGGGTGGCAACTTCATCCTCGCCGCCGGCAAAGCAAGTCTTGACGCAAGTGCCGCAACCAAGAATAAGCAGCTTGGAAAATGGAACTACTTCAGCTTTGATTTCTGCTAGGGGTTTCTGTTGACCAACGATCATAATAATTTACTCCTGTACTCTTATTTAAGATGCCGGATTTGGCCCCAATCCTGCCAAATCGGATACCGTCTGTTTAATAATGCGGTCAATCGTGTTAAGGTCCTTTTCGGGAACTGGATAGATATTTAATCTCTTTCCGTCAAGACCGATTTCATCCAGGATTTTCTTGACGCGGGCAACTCTTTTACCGGCGCGGATATTGCCTTCCATGTATCTGCAGTCGCCTTCCGGGCAAACCATAACAACCACCGCGTCGGCGCCGGCTTCGAAAGCCCTCAGAAGAAAGACCTCGCGGGTCATACTGGAGCATGGCATCCTCACCGCGGAAATATCATATTCATTACTGTCTGCGCCAGCAGTGCTGGAAATGGCATTAAAACAATGAAATACGGTAATTTTCGGTTTAAATACTGCCTTATTGTTTGTCTCTACCACTTCCGCCATGGAATGGTTTGGAGGTCTGGGATATGATTCCGACATGATTTTCACCTACCATCTGATATTGATACATGGCTTTAAGCCGTTCATCGACCATCCCTTTTATTACATTTATAGTAAAATCTGTCTTCGGCTGGGTAAAAGTAGACCGGCTGAATTTATATGAGCCGGTCGCCAACTTTGCAAACTAAATGATTTTCCCGGTGAGACACAACATTTTAGTACACTGCCAGGTATTCCTCAATCTCCCACGGGTGTACCTGAATCCTATACCTGTCCCATTCGATCATCTTAGCTTCTACAAAACGGTTAAAGGCATGCTCACCGAGGGCTGATTTGATAACTTCGTCTTTCATCAGCTCCTGAATTGCCGCATAGATGCTGGAAGGCAGGCTCCCTATCCCTTCGGCATTTCTTTCCTCAGCAGTCATTTCATAAATGTTTTTGTCGGTCGGCGGTGGCGGCTGTATTTTATTTTTAATCCCGTCAAGGCCCGCTTTTAAAACAACCGCAATAGCCAGATACGGGTTGCAGGACGGGTCAGGATTTCTCAGTTCAATTCTGGTACTGGCCCCCCGTTTGGCTGGAATCCGGATCAGCGGACTCCTGTTCCGGGCTGACCAGGCTATATATACCGGAGCCTCATAACCGGGAACGAGGCGTTTATAAGAGTTTATCGTCGGGTTTGTAATAGCAGTCATGGCTTGCGCGTGTTTCATCAACCCGCCGACATAGTACTTGGCGATATCACTGAGCTGGTCAGGTGTGCCTGGGTCAAAAAAGGCGTTATCATCACCCCGGAATAGCGACTGGTTCATATGCATCCCCGAACCGGCGATACCGTAAACCGGCTTAGGCATAAAAGTAGCATGGAGACCGTGACGCTGGGCAATCGTCCTGACTACAAATTTGAAGGTCATAATCTTATCTGCAATATCTAAGGCATCATCATATTTAAAATCTATCTCATGCTGTCCCGGGGCCACTTCATGGTGGGACGCTTCAATTTCAAATCCAAGCTCTTCAAGCGTAAGGACCATATCCCGGCGGGCATTTTCCCCGAGGTCCACAGGGGTTAGGTCAAAATACCCGGCTTTGTCATGGGTTACCGTAGTAGGTTTCCCTTCAGCATCTGTATGGAAGAGGAAAAATTCAGCCTCAGGGCCCACTTTCAAGTTAAATCCCATTTCGGCAGCCTCAGCCAGGGTTCTTTTCAGCGTATTACGGGGACACCCTGCAAAGGGAGTGCCGTCATGTGTATATACATCACAGATTAGGCGGGCTACTGAGCCTTCCCGGGGCCTCCAGGGGAATACCGCAAAGGTGTTGGGGTCAGGAATTAAGTACATGTCTGACTCTTCGATACGCACAAAGCCCTCTATTGATGAACCGTCAAACATCATTTCCCCGTCGAGGGCTTTCTCAAGCTGCTCAACGGTAATTGCCACATTCTTTAGAATCCCGAAAATATCGGTAAACTGGAGGCGGATAAATTTCACATCAGCTTCTTTGGCTTTAATTAAAACTTCTTCTTTGGTTAACGCCATTGTTAACACAACCTTTCTTTGATCAAGTTATAAATATGTTACAACTACCAACCCAGGATAGCCGACAAATATCCCCCCTTCAGTTTTTTATGTAATAAATGACAGAAAATCAAAATTAAAACGCCCACTAAAACAGGTCTTTTTCAACACCTGTCTCCCGTGAGCGCCGTTGCTCTCGTTTCCCCTGCTATGATACTTCTTCGTATCCAGGGTTTTTGATTTTCTGAAAAACATACTTTATATGAAATAATTATAGCATAGGCAGGGGTAATTGCAATACTTTTTTTATAGATTATTGTATACTTTAGATAGTGGAGAGTGGTGAGTGGTCCTTTCTTCGGTTCTTTTATTATTATTAGGCTATACCAAGTATCCGGCAGCCTTCATTCTTGATATTGATGGCAGCGTTCACGTCCCTGTCTATTTCTGCTCCGCAATGGGGGCATGTCCAGTTCCTGTCTGCCAATGTAACATCATAGGCATTGGCTATCTGCCTGGAGTCAAGTCCGATAGTGGTTTCAACCGTTGGTGTTAACTGTCAATAAACCGGACACAGCCAAAGGTCTTATTTATGAGAACGGCTTGTTCTTTGTTAGGATAAAGGCGATATTTGTATGCTTTATTCACAGCTTTTCACCTTGACTCTCAATATATCTCTTGATAACCTCAATCGGTGCACCGCCAGTTGTAAGTAAGTTTGAGCGATTTATCAATGATTATTAGGGAGATTATTAGGGAGAAAAACCAATCTGTTAACCAGCCCACCGTCTGTCAGCGGGCTGGTTTTTTGCTTTCCCAGTGATTGATTCTTATGTAAACTTCCATTATTTACTTGAAGGTATTTAACAAATATGGGTTGAAAACGTTTGGAAGATGTACTATTATGTTAACTTGTACGTCGGTAATCGCTGAGGGCTACTTTTCGGTCCGAACCCGTCAGCTAACCTCGTAAGCGTTGAAAAGGAGGTGTTTTTTCATCCGCTTGAGGTATTCGCAAAACTCTTAATAAATTGTTTAAACAACAGAAAGGAGATAGAAAATTGAAATTTAAAAAAATAATGTCTCTTTTGGTTTTGGCTATGTTGTTATCGGCTACCATTGTATTTCCGGCTCAGGCAGCTACCTTTAGTACCCAGCCAACCGATTTTCAATCCATCTGGAACCTCGTCCAAAGAATGATGACTCCGACTCCGACTCCGACTCCGACTCCGACCCCAACCCCAACTCCGACTCCGACTCCGACTCCGACCCCGACCCCGACCCCGACTCCGACTCCAACACCGACTCCAACTCCAACTCCGACCCCGACCCCAACACCGACCCCTGGTTTTCAATATACTGCCTCTGAACTGCGGATTTTACAGTTGGTCAACATTGAACGGCAAAAAGCTGGGGTCCAGCCCTTGAAACTTGACGTCCTGCTAACCAAATGCGCCAGGGCTAAATCCAAAGACATGGTAGTTAACAGGTACTTCAGCCATACCTCACCGACATGGGGAACCTTCGGTGAGCAGTTGAGACATTTTGGGGTCCCTTATCGCTATGCCGGTGAAAACATCGCTTCCGGCCAGACTACACCCGAAGCGGTAATGAGATCCTGGATGAACAGCCCAGGACACCGGGCCAATATCTTAAGTTCCAAGTACAACAAGATTGGTGTAGGTTACGCTTATACAACTGCAGGCAACTATCATCACTACTGGACACAGTGGTTTACGAACTAAATAAAAAACGGGGAATTTTCCCCGTTTTTTTATTTATGTTCTTTTGATAAAAACTTTTTTCAAAAAATCCCGGTTTAACCGGGATTTCGGGGCATCTTATGTAGCGGACATGATGACCGCAAACACCTTAGGTGTAAAATAAACCTCCAGGAATGCGCATAAAGCGATAAAAACCACGAGCGACCCTAAAACTTTTCCACTTACCAACCTTCCCTGGGACGTTGAAAATAAAAGCTTACGCGTTACCTCCATGCCGACTGCCCCAGCCAAACTAAAAGCCAGGAGTTCAGGGAGTCCATGTGGTAGGATGATGCCTGTTAAAGTGACGATAACATTTTTGTTAATATGGCTGGCCAGGCTGTTGGCAATTATCGCGATATTGACTGCCTGACGAACTAGAAAAATACCCGGGAAAAGATATAACAATACTTTGTCAAACTTTGACAAAGTAATTTGTTTGTTCCGGCACTTCTCTAAAATCTTGCGTAAACCGAGGACGAGAGGAGTAAAATACACAATAACGAGAACAGCCAGGTAGTTGTTTAGAAAAATCTTCAAAAACTCGTCAACTACGTGGGTATTATAATAATTCAGAAATTCCCTCAGGCTGCGGGCGGTTAAAGCTGCTCCGGGTTCGCCGCCGGAAAGGCCGGCAACCAGTGACAAGGCAATCATAAAGGCGAAAACCGGCAGTCCGAAACACCAGGCAAAACAAGTAGAATTTACTTTGATGAAATTAATCTTTTTAGCTTGTTCCATAAATATTACCCCATAGAAAAATTTACTAATTCTCAGAATATTTTAACAGAAATTCGCGCCTCTGTCCCGAAAAAATTGTATAAATTCAATAGGAGTTTACGACATATTTCGACATTCCCCCCGGGTTTCACTTTTTTTACCTCGGAATTTTCTGCTTAACCAGTTTCTAAAGTCATCGAGCAGGGTATAAGCAACCGGAATCAGGATAGGAGTCAGGATCGTTGAGGTAAACAATCCTCCAACCAGGACAATCCCCATCCCCTTTCTAATCTCAGCACCGTCAGCCAAAGCTAAAGCAGTGGGCAGCATCCCGAATATCATCGTCGTGGAAGTCATAAAAATCGGCCGCAGCCGCTTGGTGCCCGCTTCCAACAGAGCTTCCCGAAGTTTCATGCCTTTGTCCATAAGCGTGTTCGTATAGTCAATTAAGAGTGTCCCGTTTTTGGCCGCCAGGCCGTCAAGCATAATTATACCAATAATCGACATCATATTAAGGCTGTTCCCGGTAGCGAACAGGGCAACCATGGCCCCGATAATTCCTACAGGGAGGGAAAGCATCCTGATAAAGGGGGTCAGGAAAGACTCATATAAAATAACGAGGATCATGTATACCAAAATCAGGGACAGCACCAGAACCTGGGCTAAATCACTGTTAGACTCGTTCATCTGTTTAATCAGCCCATCATATCCTGTTTCATACCCATTAGGTAATTTAAGTTTGGTTATTCCGGTATCAAACTGTTTTTGGAGATCGGACAAGGATGCATCCTTGTAGTTGGCAGTAATGGTTACCATTCGCTCCCTGTTTTTGTGCCTGATCTCGGTAGGGCCTTTGGCCGGCACAATGGATGCCAGCTGCTTGACCAGATATGTCTGGCCATAACGATTCGGGATTGTTATGTTTCCTATATCCTCGAGATTCCTTCGATTAACATCACTTAACTGCACCCAAATATCAATATCCTTGTCATTAATCTTAATCTTGGAAGCTTCATCTCCGGCCACAGCCGCTCTTAAAGCCTGAGCAATCTCAGCACCCGTCAGCCCGTAACCGGCCGCCTTATCCCGGTCAATGACCACCTGGTATTCCGGTTTGGCATCTTCCTTCCAGGACATCTCTACATCAGTTGTCCCAGGAGTATTTTCAACCATCTTTTTCATCTTTTGGGCAATGCCGGCCAGAATCGCGGTATCTTTCCCGCGAACCTCCATGATAATAGGCGCTTCAAAGTTATTCAGGCCAGGCAGCTGAGCCTCGAGTATCTTCAGCTTTACCCCAGGGTAATCGACAGACCATTTACGGACTTCATCGGCAACCTCCCAGACTGTCCTGTCCCGCTCGCTTTTCGGTTTAAGCACAACCCCGATTCTAGCCAGGTGGGATGAAGTGACACTGTAAAGGTTGCTTGTCGAGATACCTACAGTGGCAAACAATTGGGATATCTCCGGGATTGTTCCCAACCTTTTTTCGAGGTCTTTAACGACCTTGTCTGTTACATTTAATCCTGTTCCGGGGGGCATTTCCACTGTTATTTTAAATTTCCCTTGGTCAGACTTGGACATAAATTCAAAACCGATTGGTTTTATCAGGGCCAAAGAACCTACCACCAAGGCCAGGATTACTGCCAAAACCTTTAACCTGTTGTTCAGGGCCCAAACCAGTACAACCCGATAGAATTTTACGATCAGGTTCCCGATACTACCGGTTTTACTCCCGACCCATTCCCAATAGTGGTTTGTGCTTTTAACTTTTTCTTCATCAGGAATATATTTATAGAACCTAGCCGCCATCATAGGGGTCAGCGTAAAAGAGACGAAAAGTGAAAACAGGGTGGCCACCACAACGGTAAGCCCAAACTGCCGGAACATCTGGCCGACCATGCCCTGCATAAAAGCTATCGGACCAAATACCACGACATCAGACAATGTAATAGCTACGGCAGCCATCCCTATTTCCTGCCGACCGTCAATAGCCGCTCGAATAGGATTTTTACCCATCTGCAGGTGTCGGTGAATATTCTCTAACACAACAATGGAGTCATCTACCAGGATACCTACACAGAGGGATAGTCCCATTAATGAAAGCATGTTAAAAGTATATCCCATTAAATACATCATCATAAAAGTGGCAATAATCGATGTCGGGATAGCCAGCATAACGATAACAAGGGAACGCCACTCCCTCAGGAAAAACAGGAGCACCAGGCCGGTCATGATAACTCCTTCAACCAGCGTACGCTTTGTGTCGGCGAGGGAGTTAGTAGTAAAGGTGGAGCTGTCATCAGAGACAACTATTTTGACATCAGAGGGCAAAATCTTTTGGATGTCACTTAGTTCCTGGCGGACCCCGTTTACAGTATCGACGATACTGGCATCACTCTGCTTCTGGATAGTCAAACCGACAGCATCTTCATTTACGGGCTGTTGATTAGCGCCCTGGCGCATAGTCAGCCGGCTGTATTGGTCAACTTCGGCAAATCCGTCCGTGACCTTGGCAATTTCCCTTAAAGGCACTGTGGCGCCGGTCGGCAGGGGCACCGGAAGTTTTTCAATATCCTCAAGGCTTTTGAATTTCCCGACCATTCTCACATCATACTGAATCCGGTCACCTTTGATGTTCCCGCTTGGAACATTAAGGTTCTCAGCTTTCAACAGCTGGACGATCTGGTTAACAGATAAACCGTACGCTTCCAATCTCGTCCTGTCTATATCTACCCGAACTTGTTGTTTTTGACCCCCTATAATGTTAATCGAGGCTACACCCGGAATGGTTTCCAGGCGCGCTTTGATTGTATCTTTGGCAGTGTCATACAGTTCGTTCAAAGGCCGCTTACCCGATACTGCCAAGGTAAGCACCGGCTCCGCATTTATATCTATTTTCTGCACAATGGGTTTTTCGACATCTTTAGGAAGCTTCATCATTACCTTATCAACGGCTTTTTGGGCATCCATGGCAGCGATGTCGGCATCTGTAGCCATACTGTATTCCAGTACGGTAAATGCTAACCCCTCATAACACCATGACCTGGATATTTTCAGCCCGCTGAGTGACGATACAGCTTCCTCAATTTCGTCTACCACCTGATTTTCCATCTCTTCAGGCCCCGCGCCGGGATATGTCGAAACAATAGTGACAACCGGTATGTTGGCTTTCGGAAACAGGTCAGAACCCAGCTTGGAGTATCCGAATAAACCCAGGACGACGAAAAACATTATGACCATTGTCATTGCTGCAGGGCGTTTAATGGCTAGTTCTGTAACCTTCATTAAGCACCTCTCCCTACCGGAAAATAAATCCTATGTACCGCAATTCCTAGCCGAACATGCCCCAAAGAACAGTCCCAGGGTCAACGGTCTTCGTCTTGACGCCGCCCCAAAAAAGGTCGAGGCCTTCTTTGAAAATCTTGAACAGGTCCTGCTCGTTGTCACACAGCCAGGTAAGGATGCTGAAGTGGTAAAAACCTAAAAACTGCCTCGTCAAAACCTTGACAGGCACTGATTTAGTAACGTCCCCCATCTGCTGGCCCATTTCCATTAATTTGGCCACCAGCTCCTCCAGGCCGCTCCGCGGGATATCCGCAGGCCCGGTACTGAAAATGTAGTTCCGAGGGTCTACTGTATATACTTCAACTAAAACGGGGTTTTCTTTTATCCATTCCATAGATTTTTGACAGAACAGTATCAGCCGCTCGTACGTCGCACCTAGTTCCATAACTTCGGCCCAGCTCTTTTCCTGTTCTTCTTCAACCGCCATCTGTAGATATGTAGCAACAATAGCTTCCTTAGAAGGGAAATAATTGTAAAGAGTGCGCAGGGCCACATCAGCCTTCTCAGCAATCAGCTGCATGGTTGTGTTGCTAAAACCATGTTCATTTATCAGGTCTATAGCGACCTTTAGGATGTTAGTTTTAGTAGCCTCTTTTTTTCTCTCACGCATGGTAACTACCGCCATGTGAATGCCTCCCTCCACGTTCTGTATATTATGTAAACTTGCACTAACTGCATTTTTGCCATCTATGTATAATTATAAGGCTAGCGAACTTTTCCGTCAATAGGAATGAAAGTCGGTTTTTCGGAAAAGTTTTTTGTCGGATTTCTCAAGTTTTTGCAGGAATCTGCCAAATTATGTCGAATATTCCATGCTATATATTTAATATTTTTTTCTTGCTAAAGGCAAACCTGCTGAAAAGCGGGGGCGCAAAGCCGTGGGGCTAAGCAAAAAGCGACTGCTGCAGCCGCCGGTCGCTAAAATGGTATGATTTCCAGGTTATCAAGCAAAATTTAATTATCGTATCGCAAAAAGCTGCTATATATTTCCTGGAGGGCAGCTTTTTTTCTTCTGGAGGTGATGGTTATCGATATTGGGTGGTTTAAAAACTAAAAATGGTTCGAAAGGAGAGAATCAATGAGAATCACAAAAGTGAAGAAACCCAAATGGGTCAGCATTTTTTTAGCGCTGGCCTTGGTCCTGACCCAGTTTGCGGGAGTAGGGACCGTATTTGCCGCCAACACTTCATTAACCGGTATTAATTTAATGACCCCAAGCAAAATACCGGGCCAGCCCACTTCTTACCAGGTTAGTATGCAAATAAATTCAAACTTATCAGCAGGTGATAAAATTATTATCAGTTTCCCTGACAACTATAATGTTGCCGGGTGGGGCGTATCTGTTACAGGCGCCGCATACGACCCGGCGATACCGAACAATACCCCAGGCCAAAAAAAGATAGAAATTCCGGTTACTGCAGCTGTGTATAGCGCAGCAAATGTTAGCGTGGAATTATCCGGGATCACCAACCCGGCAGCCGGGGTTTACGGAATTGCCGCATCGACCACCCAGGACAACATCCCGGTGGTCATAAACCTGGTCATCGACCAGGCGGTAGTATTTGAGGTTGAAAACATCGTTTCAGGAGAAGACAAGGTGGCCATCCTGGGGCAGGATCTTGATACCTTCGATCCCGCCCAGGTCACGGGGGCAGTTTATAACGGCCCGACCAAGGTAGCTGACCTGGTTTATTTCGGCAATGACGGGCCGGGCTGCCTTTTCGCCCAGATAGCCCAGGGAGGTATTCCACCAGAGTCCTACAATGTCAAGCTCCAGAAAAACGGCTTTCCCCTGGGGGGCCAGGACCAATATCCCGCCGATTTTGTGCCGCCTGTAGGCATAGACAAAATCTTCGCCGGCACAGAGCAGAAATTAGTTATTATGCCGAACGGGAATGACTTTGGCTCCGGTACAGACATAGAACTGCTCAAAGCGGTTGTAGTAGGCGACATGGGGGCAGTTATCTGTGAAAGCGTATCCAATAACGGCTACGGCCTGATGTTTTCCGGCTCCAACCTGGAGTCCGGCGTCCCGGGCGACTTCAACCTGCCTAATTTTATGGTCGAGATTTTCAAAAAGAACAGTCCGGGGGAACCTTATAAATTCCTCAGCCGGGGATTTTTCGGCAGCGGCTGTTTCGGGCCGGAGTACAATGTGGGCCCACCCACAGCCGCACCGGGAGACAACATCCCGCTCGATATATTCGGGCCGGGGTTTGACGGCACATCAACGATACAGATCTTCGTTTACTCGGGAGGCAGTTGGGTAAGTGATGGCAAAATTAACTTGGGTTCGAAATCTGTGATTAATGATGTCCCGCCTCCGGGCGTACACCTGCAGGTGCCTATTACAGTACTCAACGACGCCCCTGTAGGACCGAGAAAAATCAAGGTGACTACAGGCAGCTCAGTGGTCGATATCGACAACAGGTTCAGCATTATGCTGCCGATGAATGTAACCTTAACCTCCGGACCCGGCGGGAACGTTAATATCGACCCGAACGGCAACCCGGTTGGGACCGACCCGATTAAAATAAAGCTAAGGGTATTCGTGGGCCCCTATCCTTCGGGGGAATTAGTCCCCGGCCAGTTCAGCATTGACGGTTCAGGACATATTATTATACCTCTTACGTCAAAACCGGAGCTTGAATATGCCAAAGACTTCTGTATCGAAGTTGTAAGAATATCAGATCAATTCATGCTGGGCAGGGGAATGTACATGAAACCCGGTGTAGGGCCTGACAAGGTAATGCCGGGGTCGTTCAACATTCCGCTCGATATCTGGGCGCCCAACCTGGATGCCACGTCCAGCGTTGCCGTTAAGGTATACAACGGCAGCAGTTGGGTCGCAGACGCTAACTTTGTGCTGGATAATTCAACGCGCAAGATAATAGTTGAGCCAGGCAATATCGGAGGGGCCATGAAGCACTTCCAGATTATGATGACTGTAAAACAAGAGGCGGCTATAGGCCCCAGACAGATTGTAATAACAGACGCCGGAGCAGTTATTATAGATAATGCGCTTACCGTTATGCCTAACATGGGCTCTCTGCCAGCTGACGCACCGTTCATGGCAGGCGGTTCAAATGTGGAACAGATGGGTACCGTATCGCCCGAAATAATGTTCATAGGAATCGGGTTCACCCGGGAGATTTTGGTCGCCTCACAGGGAGCCGGCAACTATGACACTGTGAAAACCGCCATCCAAATCACGAAGGTAGGCGGCGGAGCAGTAACCGGAGACGTTATGAACCCGCCCCCGCCCCCCGGTGAAACCAATGTCGTGGAGAAAAACGTGGTGCTGTTTAAACCGACCGTGGCACTTGAGGCTTATTCAACATATAATCTGACAATTAACCAGGGATCGATACTAACAACAGATCCATCGGTTACAGATCCAGCCAAAAAACCATTAGCAATGACTTATACCGCCACCTTTACCACCGGCTCGTCTGATACCTCCTCACCATCGATTGTCAGGGTGGAAACCAGACCCTCGCCGACCGAAGGAGCGATAGTGTTCCTATTCAACAAGCCGGTCAAGAAAAGTGACGCCGTAAACTTAGATAATTATAACTTAACCACTACAAGGCCAATACCTACGAAAGGTATTCAAGCCGGTTATGACCCGATGTCAAATTCGGTCAAACTGTTCGGTTACGACCTGGCCTTAGGGGACAGCATCACCGGAACCGTCAGCGGCATCCAGAGTACCTCGGGTACATTAATGAATTCGTATACAGTCAACGCCACCGTCCAGGGCTTCCAGATGGGCGGCCCGGGGACAGTGATGACTAATACCCAGAAGGCCTTCTCGCCCGTTGAAGTCAGGCCTACCAACCCGTCTGCTCAGTCAGATTCCCACTACATGGTGAGAATGCCTGTTCAGCAGAAGCTTTCGGCAGGGGACAAGATTGAGATTGTCTTCCCGGCCGGATTTGACGTGACCTCCGCCGTTCTCGACCAGGGTTCGCCGATGAATCAGGATATCAACGGGCCCGGTCCGGGTACAGTGACCATCAGGTCAGTCTCGGGCGAAAGGATTTCGCGGACAGTAACCGTAACTTTGAACAACGAGACCGGTTCGTCTGACTTCATAAATTTTGAGCTGAAAAGCATTATCAACGGGCCGGAAAAACAAATCACCTTTGACCAGGCCACAGGGGCCCCGGTTGACGGGTATTACTGCTCGGTGACCACCAAATCTTCTTCCGGGACCACCAAAGAAGGCCCGATGAACTCGATGCTCTTCCCGATTGCCGGGGCGGCAGCAGGAGGTTTAACCGGGAAAATCGTAAATAATTCGGGACCCGGTATCTCAAATGTAACGGTTTATCTGGACGGGCCCGGCGGCAGAAAAGAGGCTCTAACCAGTTCCACGTCACCTTTCGAAGGTACATTCAGCTTCACTGGCTTAGTGCCGGGAGGATACTTCCTGTCAACAGATCCCTCCCCAAGCAGCGGCGCTTATGTAGGTATCATGATGCCGATCCAGTTCTTCATCGATACTACCACAAAATCTGCCGGGAACATCGTCCTAGATTCCACCTCGGGCGGAACATCTACATATTATAACCTGACCGTAAGCGTAACATCAGGTTCATCACTGTTAGGCAAGCAGGTGGATGTATTTGCCGGAAGCCCGACTTCGTTTAATGCGCAAACCATCACATTAGACGGGAACGGCGCCGGTTCAGCTACCCTGAAAGTTAAAGCCGGAACCTACATGGTAGGAGTCGGTCCGGCCATGCCGAAAGGCGGTATGATGGGTCAAATGCCGGTAATGGACTGGATGCCCCCGATGCCTGCCAGCCAGGACATCCAAGATAACAAAGAGCTGACTATCACCATTAATGTACCGAACGCCACCATCAGTGGGACGGTAAAAGATGGCAACAACAACGCCATCCCGAATGCCGAAGTATATGCCTACAGCCCGACCGGGGAGATGATGGGGGCCCATGCGATGACCGATTCCAGCGGAACCTTCTCCGTGAAGGTCAAAGCCGGGGAATACGTAGTCGGCGCCCACGCTCCCGGAATGCCATGGATACCGGAGAAGAAGATTGTAGTAGCAGCTAGCCAGACTGTCACGGTAAACTTCAAATATGAAGCCCTGGAGCGGACCATCTCCGGGACAGTCGTTGATTCCGACCAGAGGCCAATCGCCAAAGCATCTGTGGTAGCCTACAGGGTAAACTCGGCTAGCGTTACAGCAAACCCAATGCCCGGGTTTGCCAATGCCGTCACAGACAGCAGCGGTAACTTTACCCTGTTTGTCAAACCCGATAGCTTCTGGGTACTGGCCGGTTTTGCGCCCAACTACGGCGAACTGCCGAAACAGGTGGTTACCGTAGAATCCTCTGATGTAAGCAGGATTACGATAACCGTCCAGAGCAGTACCATGGGCACCATCCAGGGTACTGTAACCAGCGGCTCAAGTACCGTAGTCAATGCCACCGTCTGGGCCGAAGGGCTCAGTGTAGCACAGGAAATGGTCTACGGGAATAAGGCTGTCACAAATACCCAAGGCTCGTACGCCCTGAAACTGAAGCAGGGGAACTACCGGCTGCACCTGTGGACCCCGGAAACCGGAGAAGTTGCCCTTCCCAATGACCAGGCGCTGGTAACTGTAGGAAGCACTACGGTGACACGGGACCTCAGCCTGCCGCAAAAAGGCGCTATAACCGTAATCTTCGCAGGTGAGCAGCCAGCCGGATTTGAGGCTTTTATCCATGTTAAGAGCGCGGACGGCAAATTCCAGAACGGCGGGTTTATAAAACTTAAGAACGGCGGGACAGCTCAGATGACAATCAATGTTCCGGTTGACCAATCAGGCGCCACCTATAACCTCATGATTGCCGTGCCGGGCATCGGGGACTCCAGCACAATAGAGCAATTTAGAAATATAACTGCTACTTTTGCCGCAGGGGTTACAGCCGAAGAGGTCAACATAACTTTACCAACCAAAATAACTTTGAGCGGTACCGTGAAGGTTACCGACGACTCCGGAGCCGTCGTGGAGAACGCCTGGGTATCTATCAACAAGAAAGACGCCCCGTTTGGCGCCTTTAAGAAAACCGATGCCAGCGGAAACTTCAGCTTTAACGTACCGCCGGGAACATACTTCCTGACTGCAGACCATCCGGACTACTCCTCGCAGCATCCTGTTACTATAACTGCTAGCGGGGACATTACCCAAGACCTGTATGTTGATCTCCTGAGCGACAGCTTCACCATTGGCGGTACAATATACAAGGACAGCGTATCAGACAGCAAGAAGGCAGGCTCCAATGTCGTCGTCTGGGCTATCGACCTGCAGGGCAGATGGGTCGGCGGAGAGGTAGATTCCAGCGGGACATATACCCTGACTGTACCGAGCACTGAAACCACATGGATGGTCCAGGCTGCCGGTGACGGGTATGGGACAACCCTGCAGAACAGGCAAGCAGTAACAATCAGCGGGGCATCGGTAAGCAATAAAAATCTTATCATGACCCCGCTTACAGGTTACAACATCAAGCCGCCGAAGGTTGAGTCCATCACTCCTGCCATGGGCGGGGTACTGGATGACAAGGATGCAGGGATAAAAGTAACAGTACCTGCCAACGCCCTGGGCAGTTCAGTGGACTCCGGCCAGATCACAGCCAAGGAAACAACCGGCGTACACGTTACCAACCTGGCTAAACCGGCAGGCAGTATCGGCAAAGAAATCAAAGCGGCCGACAGTTCAGGGAATGCCATCACCAAACTGAATGACTATGTTGACATTGAGCTCGATTACAGCGAGCAGGTAGACCCGGATGACAGTACAAAACTCCTGGACGGCACCCCGGTCGATAACGTGCAGTTAGGGTACTGGGACGATAACGCTAATAACTGGGTATTCATCGCAGCCACCAACGATACGGAAAACCATATTCTGAAAGGTAAGGTTGACCACCTGACCACCTTTGCCCCGCTGGTACCTACCGGTGAAGCCCCGCCGTCAACCCCGACGGATTTGACCGCTGAGGTAGCCGGCAGCAGCCAGATTAACCTGACTTGGACCGTCGTAACGGGAGCAACATATAACGTCTACAGAGCTGACTCAGGCGAGGGTGATTATACCAAGATCAACACCACTACAGTAACTACTAATTCGTACTCCAATACCGGCTTGTCGCCGTCCACCACATACTACTATAAAGTATCTGCAGTTAACGCCACCGGCGAATCAGCCGCATCTACCGCCGTCAATGCCACCACTGACGCTGCAGCGCCAGGTACCCCAAGCATTCCGAGCGCTCCCAGCGGGTTAGCCGCTGCCGCAGCCGGCAGCAGCCAGATCAACCTGACCTGGACCGCTGTCACGGGAGCAACCGAATACTATGTCTACCGCGCTTCCTCCGCAGGCGGCACCTATACTAAGATTAACACTACCACAGTAACTTCTGCTTCATACTCCAACTCCGGCTTATCGGCATCTACCACTTACTACTACAAGGTATCTGCCGTCAGCACCGGCGGAGAGTCCACCAAATCAGACTATGCCTATGCCACAACTACAGAAGTGAGTTCCCCGGGAGGTGCAGGAGCGCCCGCTCCCGCCCAGGTACCGATAACAGCGACTGTAGAAAAGGTTATCAACATCAATGCTCCCGATTCTGTTAAGACTGCCGATGGAGCGGTAGAGCTGGCTATCCCGCAGGATACGTTTAAGCCGGCCAGCGGAGAGCAGATCAAGGTTACTATCGATAAGGTGGAAACCGCAACCATCAATACAATCCTGGCTAAATCATCGCAACCGGTGGAAATCAAGCTTATCGGCAATGTATTTGAATTTGACGCCTTATCTGTCAAATCCAGTACATCCACAAAGGTTGCCAGTTTCGCTAAACCGATTATCTTAAAACTGTCATTCAGCGGTATTGACCTGAAAAATGTCGACCCGCAGAAACTGGGCATCTACCGCCTGGATGAAACCTCCGGGCAGTGGGTCTATATCGGAGGCAAGGTTCTGGCCGGCAACAAGACAGTAACAGTTGCCCTGACCCACTTCAGCAAATACGCCATCCTGGCCTATGACAAAACCTTCAGTGACGCGAATTCCCACTGGGCTAAAAACGATGTCGAAATAGCCGCAGCCAGGCATTTTGTAAGCGGGGTAACAAAGGACAGTTTCGCCCCGAACAAAGATGTGACTAGAGCCGAATTCGCGGTCATGCTGGCTAAAGCCCTCAGTTTAACAGCAAACAGCCAGGCTGTCGCCTTCAAAGATGTCAAGGCCGGCGACTGGTTCTACAGCAGTGTGGCTGCCGCCGTTCAAGCCGGCATAATCAGCGGTTACAATGCCGATACCTTCGCCCCGAATGACAAGATAACCAGGGAGCAGATGGCTTCCATGATAGCGCGGGCATTAAGGTATAAGAATGCCGGCGGCGCCTTGACCCAGGCCGAAGTCAGCGCCCAGATCGGCAAGTTCACCGATGGGTCTGTCGTGGCTAGTTGGGCTGCATCCGATGTCGCCGCTGTGGCCAAGGAAAGCATTATCAAAGGACGCAGCTCCGGCGATTTTGCGCCCAAGGCCAAAGCCTCCAGGGCCGAAGCCGCAGTAATGCTGAACAGGTTATTTGACAAAGTATAACTTGCGTAAGAGAGCGGATGAAAAATCCGCTCTCTTTTTTATAGTGAAAGCGGAGTGGCAGCAACCACTCCGCTTTCGGCAAAAATATGGGAGGAAGATACTGAAGTGGGAGCTTCAGCATCAACATTGAGATTATCTAATCTATAGGTTGAACAACAGGTCCGCGTAGGTGGGCAGCGGCCAGAGGTCCTTGTCTACTACGGTTTCAAGCTTATCAGCAGCGGCCCTTAGTGCATTGACGGCTGTGAATACGGAATCCTTATAGAAGAGGGCCTGCTTATAAGTGTCGCCGTGCAGGTTCTCGGCCTTGGCCTGAACCTTCTCCAGGGCGTTAATATTTTTCTTCAATGACGCCAGGGTATCGGAAACTTCTTTCAGCAGTTCTTCCTGGGCGCCGGTAACGGCTTTTACCCCGGTGGCTTTTACAGAGTTGATGGACTGGGCCACCTCGGTGGCGAAGGCAATGCCGGCGGGCAGAATCTGCCGTTTGGCCATTTCCAGGGCAGTCAAGGCTTCGATATTAATGGTCTTGATGTAATTTTCCAGCACAATCTCTGCGCGGGCTTCCAGTTCGGTCTTGGTTAAAATTCCGTGTTTTTCAAACAACTGGACGTTTTTCTTCGCCGTTAGCACCGGAACAGACTCTACAGTGGAACGGATATTGAGCAGGCCGCGCTTTTCCGCGGTCTGCACCCACTCGTCGGTGTAATTATTGCCGTTGAAGATAACCCGGCCGTGGTCTTTGGCAATCTTCTGCACGATTTTTTGCGCTTCAGCATTGACATCCTTTTTACCTTCCAGCTGACCGGCGATCTCGCTCAGAACCTCGGCAACAATAGTATTCAGAACAAAGTTAGGACCGGCGACAGATTGCGAAGAGCCAACCATGCGGAATTCGAATTTATTGCCGGTAAAGGCAAAGGGCGATGTCCGGTTCCGGTCGGTATTGTCTTTGGGCAGTACAGGCAGGGTGGAAGCCCCGAGCTTGAGCTCGCCGCCGTTTTTGGCGCCCACTTTGCCGCCCTTGGCAAGCTTCTCCAGAATTTCGGTCAACTGGTCGCCGAGGAAGATGGAGATAATAGCCGGCGGAGCCTCATTGGCGCCCAGCCGGTGGTCGTTACCGGGGTTGGCGGCAGAAACCCGCAGCAAGTCTGCATAGACATCAACGGCCTTAACTATAGCGGCTAGAAAGACCAGAAACTGGGCATTACTCTGGGGAGTTTCCCCGGGCTCAAGGAGGTTTTCCCCGTCGTTGGTACTCATGGACCAGTTGTTGTGTTTACCGGAACCGTTAACCCCGGCATAGGGTTTTTCGTGGATTAAGGCTACCAGGCCGTGGTGGAGGGCTACTTTCTTCAGAGTCTCCATAACCAGCTGGTTGTGGTCGGTGCCGACATTTACGTCATTGAAAACAGGGGCGATTTCGTACTGGGCGGGAGCAACTTCGTTATGCTTGGTCTTGGAGGAAACGCCCAGTTTCCACAGTTCAATATCCAATTCCTGCATGAAGTCGGCAACCCGCTCTTTGATTGTCCCGAAGTACTGGTCTTCCAGCTCCTGGCCCTTGGGAGAGGGAGCGCCGAAAAGGGTCCTGCCGGTTAAAATCAGGTCCCGGCGCTGTTCGTAAAGTTCTTTGTCAACGAGGAAATATTCCTGTTCTGGACCTACGGTGGCTATAACCTTCTTGGTTGTGTTGTTGCCAAAGGCCCGCAGCACCCGGAGGGCCTGTTTTGATAAAACTTCCACGGAACGCAGCAGGGGAGTTTTCTTGTCCAGCACCTCCCCGGTATAAGAAACAAAAACGGTGGGAATATACAGAGACTTTTCCTTAAGAAAAGCGGGGGATGTAACATCCCAGGCTGTATAACCCCTGGCCTCAAAGGTGGCCCGAAGGCCGCCGGATGGGAAGGAAGAAGCGTCAGGTTCCCCTTTGATTAGTTCCTTGCCTGAAAAGCCGAGGATTACCCGGCCATCGGAGGTGGGGGAAATAAACGCATCGTGTTTTTCGGCAGTGAGCCCAGTCATGGGCTGGAACCAGTGGGTGAAGTGAGTGGCGCCTTTTTCGATAGCCCAGTCCTTTAAGGCGTTGGCCACAACTTCGGCCACATTGGGGTCCAGCGGCGCCCCTTCATCAATGGTTTTCTTCAGCGCCTTATAGATTTGTTTTGGCAGGCGTTCCTTCATTACCGCGTCGCTGAAAACGTTAGAGCCAAATACCACGTCTACTCCTTCAACATCGGTCAAGTTTACTTTGTTGCTCATTTTTTGAATCCCCTTTCTTTTGAAAAAAAATAAAAAAAGACGCACCAAATTTACATTGGGAACGCCTTTGTCCAACCTACTTTAAAATATAGAACCCCGTTGTTCTACATATTTAGTTTTAGAAATTATATTTTTCTACAAAAAACGTAATATTCCTGCTGTAAGAAAAAATTTTTGCTGATTTTAGAATGTAGTCAGGTATTTCTTGATTTCCCATTCAGATACCTTTGTCCTGTAATCGTCCCATTCCTTCAGTTTGCCTTCGACAAACTTGGAGAATACATGGTCGCCCAGGGTGGTTTTGACTAGGTCACTGTCTTTGGCTTCATCAATAGCCTCCTTCAGACTCGCCGGGAGGCTGACGATTCCTGCGGCAGCCCTTTGGTCGGCATCCATGTGATAGATATTTGCTGTTGTTTCAGCAGGAGGCTGAATCTTATTCTTAATTCCGTCAAGGCCCGCTGCCAAGGCTACAGCAACTGCGAGGTACGGGTTACAGGCGGGGTCCGGGTTTCTCAGCTCAACTCTGGTGCTGGCGCCGCGTTTGGCTGGAATCCGGACCAGGGCGCTTCTATTGGCAGCAGACCAGGCCAGGTAGACAGGCGCTTCGTAACCAGGAACCAGACGCTTGTATGAGTTAACGGTCGGGTTGGTGAGAGCAGCAAATGAACGGGCATGCTTCAGCAAACCGCCGATATAATAGTACGCGTCTTCACTGAGCTGCTTAGGTCCCTTGGGGTCAAAGAAGGCGTTTTGGCCGTTTTTGAACAGAGACTGGTTCATATGCATTCCAGATCCGTTAATACCAAAGATTGGCTTCGGCATAAAGGTGGCATGAAGACCATGGCGTTGAGCAACAGTCCGGACAACGAATTTAAATGTCATTACCTTGTCTGCCACGTCAAGGGCTTCTGAGTATTTGAAATCGATTTCATGCTGGCCCTCAGCAACTTCGTGATGGGAAGCTTCTATTTCGAAACCCATTTGTTCCAGGATAAGAACCATGTCGCGACGGGCATTTTCGCCAAGGTCAACCGGGCTCATATCAAAATAACCTGCTGAATCATGAGTAATAGTAGTTGGACGGCCCTGCTCATCAACCTGGAACATAAAGAACTCGGCTTCCGGACCGACGAACATGGTATAACCCATGTCGGCAGCTTCCTTCAGAGTCTTTTTCAGGACATAGCGGGGGTCGCCTTCAAAAGGAGTCCCGTCCGGTTTGTAAACATCACAGATTAATCTCGCCACAGCGCCGTCTTTGGGTCTCCAGGGAAATACTAGGAAGGTGTTTAAGTCAGGTTTTAAGTACATGTCAGATTCTTCAATCCGGGTGAATCCTTCAATAGAAGAACCGTCAAACATCAATTCGCCGTCGAGGGCTTTTTCCAACTGTTCAACGGTAATAGCCGTGTTTTTCAATACACCATAGATATCGGTGAACTGCAGCCGAATAAACTTAACATTCATCTCCCTCGCTTTTTCCAGTACTTGTTTTTTGTCCATTAAAAAACACACCTTTCATTTGAATCTCAACTTATTGATTTATTTCATGGGCCAAGATTATCGCCTTGGCCACGGATTTCATGGAGACCCGTTTGTTCATGCTCTGTTTCTGGATGCGTTTGAAGGCTTCAGACTCAGACATCTTATTGGTATCCATGAGGATTCCCTTAGCTTTTTCCACGAATTTTCTCGTTTCTATAGAGTCTTTTAGTTTCACAACTTCCTGCTCAAGAGTCTTTATCTTCCTGTAATTCTTAATAACCAAGTCGATTAAGGGAAGAAGGCTGTGTTCTGTTACAGGTTTAACTATATAAGCAAAAGACTGCTGTTCCGAATTTTGCTCATTGATTCTTAATTTTTCACCGGCAGTCATCAGGATTACCGGGGCCAGCCCGTCTTCTTCAACTATGTATCCGAGTTCGGCGCCATCCATAACAGCCATTTTGGCATCCAGGATAACAAGGTCGGGCTGTCTGGTCCTGACCAGTTTTAAAGCAGCCAAACCATCATCTGCTTCTCCCACAACTACATGTCCGGCCTGGCTCAATATAGCTCTAAGACTTTTGCGCGTTTGTGCATCGGAGTCGGCTATAACTATCCTAATTTCCCCCATGCCAAGCCCCCCCTTCCCGGGATAATATAAAAAACCCTCAAATTAAAGAGCAGGGCTCAATAATTCAGAGGGCTTCTTTGCCTAGTTATGACACTC
Source organism: Firmicutes bacterium HGW-Firmicutes-8 (assembly GCA_002840165.1). GTDB lineage: Bacteria > Bacillota > Thermincolia > Thermincolales > UBA2595 > GW-Firmicutes-8. Next base: position 65,965 of record PGZN01000004.1, on the reverse strand, counting down.
CATTGTATCACTTTCTATAAAGTTCTATATAAGTAATTATAGCAAAAACGCAACAGAATGCAATAACAATTTTATTTCTCAGGTTATATTTTTTAACTGCCATTATTTACCTTTTCTTCCTGTATAGACCTGGCTGCCAGTCCTTCCGGGATCTGACTGAATGGGCGTACATGGGACGCCTCTATACCGGTATAGGCTGTAATACCATGTTCACATAGATCCATCCCGTCTAACTCCTCTTCCTGGGTAACTCTAATTCCAACAGTTTTCTTAAGTATATAGAATACCACTGCTGTAGCAGTAAAGGCCCACAGTGAAACAGACGCCACGCCGAGGGCCTGTATCCCCAGTAATTTCAAACTGCCGGTGTAAATGAGTCCGCCTTTTTCAGCAAAGACTCCTACCGCTACTGCCCCGAAAGTACCGCAAGCGCCATGCACCGCAATAGCTCCAACCGGGTCATCGGCCTTAATCCAGTCAAAGAATTGGACGGCCAGCACCACCAAGACCCCGGCTGCTGCTCCTATAATAACAGCGCTGGATGGGGTAACATAGGCGCAGCCTGCTGTAATAGCAACCAGGCCGGCCAGGGAGCCGTTAATTATCATACTGGCGTCAGGCTTTCCGTATTTAATCATCGTATATAACGCACTGACTGTACCTGCAGCAGCGGCGGCTAAATTCGTAGTGACAGCTATGCGGGCAATATTGAGGTCAAGTCCGGAAAGGGAGCTGCCCGGGTTAAATCCAAACCAGCCAAACCAGAGCATGAAGGCCCCGAGGGCTGCCAGCGGCAGGTTGTGGGCCGGCATGACATTTATAGACCCGTCTTTATTATACTTTCCTTTCCTTGGGCCGAGGACCAATACTGCTGCCAGGGAAGCCCATCCCCCTACAGAGTGCACTGCTGCCGAACCGGCAAAATCAAGCATGCCAAGTTGGGCCAGCCATCCCCCGGGATTCCATATCCAGTGGCCGGCGACTGGATAGATTACGGCAGTAGCTAAAAGGCTAAATACCATATAAGGCCCAAATTTCATCCTCTCGGCCACTGCCCCGGAAACGATGGTGGCCACCGCAATGGCAAAAGCGGCCTGGAATATCCAGTAAGCATAAATCGGAATCCGCAGGTTCAAGTGAGCGAAATCGCCTGACAAAAAAGCCCCGCTGGTCCCAAAGAATCCTGCTTTATCTATTCCGTACATCACCCCGAATCCGACAGCCCAATAACCAAGCATTCCCACCGTACAATCGGCAAATACCTTCATGATTATATTCAGTGAGTTTTTGCTTCTAATAAAACCGGCCTCCAAGGCCGCGAAACCGCCTTCCATAAAAAACACCAAAGCTGCGCAAAGCAGCACCCAAACAGTGTCAATTCCCTGTGCCAATTGACTGATACTGGGTTCCATTTTTTGCCTACCTCCTTTTCCCAATGACAAATTAAAAACTTCACATTATTTTGTTGTTTTCCCGACAGATAAGCTTTTATCCGTAACGAAATATCATGGGCGGCGTCTCCCTTCCTTTCATCAATAATCCAAACAAAAAAGATGCCTTCCGAAAGGGCGGAAAACTCCCTTTTCGAATGGCATCTTTGCCTGCTAAACTACACTGTTTATATTTACTTAGGGGTTAGATGGCATCTTCGCCGCTTTCCCCTGTCCTGATCCGCACTGCCTTATCCACGGGGTATACAAAAATCTTACCGTCACCGATTTCCCCGGTCTTGCCTGCGGTGGCAATCCGGTTAACTATCTGTTCTACAAATTTGTCTTCCACAACAATTTCTATCTTCACTTTATCAAGTAAATTCACTGTATATTCCCGGCCCCGGAAAACCGAAGTATGCCCTTTTTGAGTCCCGCACCCAACTACCTGAGAGACGGTCATCCCACGGATGCCGATCAACGCCAAAGCATCTTTAACCTCATCAAGTTTGGAAGGCCTGATTATTGCCTCTACCTTTTTCACTGCAACCTCCCTTAACAGCCAATAATTACCTTGCTCTGTATTATACTATGTACTCAATTACATTAATTTCTATACTCGTATTATAAATTAGAAAAACATTGATGGTCAATAAAAACTTTTAGGCAAAACGAAGGAGCCCTCTCCCTTATGGAGTGAGCTCCTTCGTTTAATGTGATATTTATACGGTTTTTTCTACAGTCTGGGCGACACGTTTTTGTTCAGGATAGCCAGCTGCCTCATAACCGTGCCTGCTGGATGTCGCCCTGAAGACAAAGTCCGGATAAGCTGTCATACCATGTTCTCCAATGTCAAGACCTTCAACCTCTTCAGCTTCTGAGACCCTTAAACCGACGGTATACTTCAATACTGTAAAGAGAATTCCACCGGTTATAACAGTCCAGGCAAATACTGCCCCAACACCAATCAACTGGGTTACCAGAAGCTTGGAGCCTCCACCGTAGAGAAGACCTCCATCTACAGCGAGAAAACCAACCATAACAGTACCAAAGGAGCCACAAATACCGTGAACAGAGATTGCCCCGACGGGATCGTCAATCTTAACAACCTTATCAAAGAATTCCACGGATAAGATGACCAACACACCTGCTATCGCCCCAATAACAGCGGCTCCGACATTGCTTACTGCATTACACCCAGCGGTAATACCTACCAAACCTGCTAGGGCGCCGTTTAAAGTCATACTGACATCAGCTTTTCCATATCTAACCCAGGTAAAAATCATGGCCAGACAAGCCCCTGCTGCAGCTGCAATGTTGGTAGTTACCGCAATACTGGCGATATTCAGATTCGTGGCTGCTAAAGTACTGCCAGGGTTAAATCCAAACCAGCCAAACCAGAGAATAAAGACACCAAGAGCGGCAAGAGTAATGCTGTGACCGGGGATGACGTTGACTTTTCCGTCTTTTCCATATTTGCCTAACCTTGGACCCAATATGGCCGCGCCTACTAAGGCAGCCCAACCACCTACAGAGTGAACAACCGTTGAACCCGCGAAGTCAATAAAACCTCTTTGGGCCAACCATCCCCCGGCATTCCAAATCCAATGGCCTACCACCGGGTAAATAACAAGACTGATAACTGCACTGTACATTATATATGATACAAACTTAGTTCTTTCTGCCATCGCGCCTGAAACGATTGTTGATGCCGTAGCTGCAAACACAGTTTGGAAGATTAAGAAGGCCATTAATGGGATCGATAAACCTAAGTGGTCAGCATTGCCTGTAGCGCCGAAAAGTGAAGTTCCGAAAAGTCCCGCTTTACTGGCGCCAAACATGATGCCAAAACCGACTAACCAGAAGGCGATGGTTCCCACAGCAAAGTCCATTAAGTTTTTCATAATGATGTTAGATGCATTCTTAGCACGGGTAAAACCTGTCTCTACCATGGCAAAACCGGCCTGCATGAAGAAAACCAGGAAACCTGCCAGCAGAGTCCAGGCCGTATCGATGGCCACGGCATTGGACTCGGCAGTTGGAGCGTCAGCAGCAAAAGCTGCCCCGGTAAAGCCCAAAACCAATAAGATCATTAAAATTGAAACTAGTGTTAGCTTCTTAGTCATTACAATCTCCTCCTCTATTAAACTTGTTTTTTGTTTTTTTATAGGTAAGCAGAAAGCGCTCTCTAATGGGAAGACGCCGATTTTCCCACCAAGAGAGCGCCACTGCTCAACCAGCTGTAAATACCGTTTTACATAACGGGTTATAAAAAAGACGCCTCTCAAAACCTCGAAATAGGTCCGAGAAGCGTCTCTGCTGTAAATACATCGTAGTATTATATAGAGTTGTCGTTAATCATTGTAAGTCTAATATTTTAGTCCAGTTCAACTAGCAACTAGAAACTAGGAACTAGCAACTAAATTGCTTCTTCCCCGCCTTCACCGGTCCTGATACGGACGGCATTTTCCACAGCATAAACAAATATTTTGCCGTCTCCTATCTCACCTGTCCTGGCGGTATTGATGAAAATCCTGATGACCTCATCCACCCATTTGTCTCTGACGACAATTTCTATTTTAATTTTAGGCAGGAGATCAATAGTGTACTCTGTACCACGGTAAACTTCTTTTTTACCTTTTTGTAAACCGCAGCCAATTACTTCTGTTACTGTCATGCCATGGATACCGAATAACCCTAAAGCGTCTTTGATCTCATCAAGTTTGGACGGTCGAATAATTGCCTCAATCTTTTTCATTGGGTCTCCTCCTTATACTTTTACTTCGTCTTTCTCTTTATGGTCTTTATTGAGCCCGCGGAATATTATTGATTTCTCTCCGCGCCCTCCGTCTTTTCTCCGCGCTCTCCGCGGTTTTTTATGGAGCATTAACCGACATTGACGGCGCTTCGGATGTCTTCTCGCGGAACTGGTTCCGGCTCAGCGAGGCCGACATAACCAAATCCCGGTATGCCTCTTCACCGTGCATAGTTAAATCAAGTCCTGTCATTTCCTCTTCGGCAGTAGCCCGAATAGGTGTAAAGAGGTTGACAAATTTCAATATGACGAAGGTCCCTATAATAGCGACTGCATAAGTTGCTATTATACTGATGAACTGAGCCTTCATCAAACCTGGGTTCCCGTAAAACAATCCATCGGCCCCTAAGGGGTTAATGGCTTTGGTGGCAAACAACCCTGTGGCAATCGCTCCCCAGGTTCCCCCGATTCCATGACAACCAAAAGCGTCCAGAGAATCGTCATATCCCAGTCTGGATTTTAGTACACTTACACCAAGGTAACAGACCACTCCGCCAATTAAACCTATCAATAAGGCAGACATCGGGGTGACATATCCGGAACCGGGTGTGATTGCTACAAGACCGGCTACGGCCCCACTTGCCGCTCCCAGAACAGTAGGTTTGCCGTGGTGCAGCCACTCCGCAAATACCCATGATAAAGCAGCAGCAGCAGCAGAAGTGTTTGTGACAACAAAAGCGTTAGTTGCCAAACCATTAGCAGCCAGGGCGCTGCCGGCATTGAAACCGAACCACCCGAACCAGAGTATGCCCGCGCCCAGCACAGTCATGGGAAGTTGATGGGGCAGCATCGGTTCTTTCCCGTGACCCTTTCTTTTGCCCAACACAAGAGCAGCGATTAAGCCCGAGACACCGGAACTGATATGTACCACAGTTCCTCCGGCAAAATCTAAGGCTCCCAAATTACGGATCCAGCCGTTGACTCCCCATACCCAATGGGCCAGGGGGTCATATATAAAGGTGGCCCATAGTAGAATAAAAGCCAGAAAAGCCGGGAATCTCATGCGTTCTGCAATTGAGCCTGTTATTAAAGCAGGTGTGATAATGGCAAACATCAGCTGGAACATGGCAAATATTTGGTGGGGAACAGTTGCCGCATAATCAGCGTTAGGAGTCATGCCCACTCCGTGGAAACCGAACCAGCTCAGTGCCCCGATTAAATGGGCTTTGTCAGGTCCGAAGGCCAGTGAATAACCAAACAGTACCCATTGGACGGAAATAAGTGCAATCAGGATAAAGCTCTGCATAATAGTGCTTAGAACATTCTTCCGCCGCACCATACCCCCGTAAAAAAGGGCTAAACCAGGTGTCATCAGCATTACCAGGGCGCTGGCGACAATTACCCAGGCGGTGTCCCCGGTGTCAATTGCCGGTGCGTCAGCGGCCCAAGCCGCTCCTGGAACAATAAGAGTAAACAATAGCGCTAAGGTAAAAACTAGTCTTGAAGTTTTCATCGGCGTCACCCCTTATTGAAATTTCTATAATTAAACAAAAAAACTCTCACCCAGGAACTCGGCGCCTATCCCGGACAGAGAGCATCTTTGCTCAATCCTCAAGCACTACTGTGCATTCGGAGTATGAAAACTAAAAAACGCTTTTACAGAAGGAATCCCCTTCCGAAAAGCGTCATTGCCCTGATACATCAATGTATCGGTTATTTGATTAAATAAATATTAGCATACAAATTCAGATAATGCAACAGGTTTTTTAGGAAACATGCTTGACCTTTTTGTCACTCAAGTGAATAACTGCTTTGAGCAGTGGGGGAGTAACTATAGTTGAAACCAATATCATTATGACAAGGGCCGTATACAATGAGTTATCAATAAGTTTTGCGTTTAGTCCTATGGATGCTATAATCAGCGCAATTTCCCCTCTCGAAATCATTCCCGTACCAATCACCAGAGATTTTTTCCATCCAAATCCTGATAATTTTGCCCCGGCTCCACATCCGACAAGCTTTGAGAGAACTGCGATGAGGCTTAAGATTACTATAAACATTAATCCCCCGCCAACTGACTCAACTTTTGCTTTTAACCCTATACTGACAAAGAATATAGGAATTAAAAAAGAATATCCCAGAGCTTCGGATTTTTCCATAATTTCATCCCTGTATTTGGTCGTACCCATAATGATCCCGGCTATGTAAGCCCCTGTAATATTGGCTACTCCGGCCTTCTCAGCAGTAAAAGCGAATATGAAAACAAAAATCAAAGCAGCTGCCGTTAAACCTTGAGTTACAGGCATACGGTGCAGCCATTTTAAAACCGGGGGTATAACAAGCTTTCCAAGATAAGTGGCGAACACAAAGAACAAGCCCATCTTAATAATAACAAAAGTCACCTCTGCCGGCCCGCCGCCACCGGCGGTGCCAGCTAGCCCAAGAACTAAAGTTAGTACTACTATCCCAAGGACGTCATCGATAACTGCCGCACCAAGTATTGTCATTCCTACCTTCGATCTAAGCCGCCCCAACTCTCTGAGGGTTTGAGCCGAAATACTGACACTGGTGGCAGTCAATAATGTACCTATAAATAAAGGGATAAATCCCTTGTACCCTGCGCTCAAGCTGTACCAAGCTCCGAAGGCCATTGGCAGTATCACGCCGCCGATGGCAGTAAGAGTAGCTGCGAAACCGGCCTTTTTGAATTCATTGACATCAGTTTCCAAACCGGCCAGAAACATCAACATAATAACACCTAATTCGGCCAGCAGTTTGATGGTATCAGTTTCATGAATTAAACCCAACACGGAGGGACCGATGATTATTCCGATTAATAGTTTACCGAAAACCGTAGGTTGATTTAGCTTGTCACTCAAAGTGCCCGCCAATTTGACAGCGCCTATAATTATAGCCAGCTGAATGAGCAGGCTTTCACTGATACCCTCTCTGATTATGTTAATTAAATGCATGATATGATCCTCCAACCCAACTACTACGTATCCCCGGTCATTTTGCTTTGACTGTTTAATAATATCATAAGTTTTAAAGGGAGCCAAGTCGACTAAAATTATTTCAGCATCACCAGGCCTGCTATGGCCCCACCGGCCATTAAGGAGACCGGGCTGAGGTTAAAGAAATAAAAACTGATAAAAGCAATAGAGGCAATTACTAACCCTTTTGCATCAACAATACCGGTTTGACCCATTTTCCAGGCTACGCCAAATATCAGGCCAATCACCGCCAGTTTAACACCTTTTAAAACTGAAGCGGCTGTCGGGTTTTTTTGAAAATGCCAGTAAAGGACTACAGCAAGGGTAGTAATTATAATTGGTGAAAGAGAGTTGGCCAGATTAGCCACTAATATTCCCCAAACCCCGGCAATCTTATAACCAGTATAGGTAGCAAACTTGATTGATATTGCTCCCGGGGCTACTTCCGAAAAACCTAAAACAGTAAGGTATTCATCGGACGTCAGCAAATGGCTCTTCTTGACTAGTTCGTTTTCAATTATCGGTATCATAGCCTGGCCTCCGCCAAAAGCGAAGGTACCGATTTTCAGAAACGAGATGAATAGTTTAATCAGAGCGATATCTAATCCCTCCTTACCAAATTATATCAGGCGCCGCAATCCGGCGAAGGTGTTAGAACCCTGCTTGATCTTCCCGGCCGGTTCTCGTTGGGACAGTCGGATTGCCTGGTACAGTAATGACAATTAATATTGCATTTTAGTGCGACTGGCAGGTGGAGAGAAGAGAACCAGTGATTGGCCGTTTTGTTAAAACAGGGATGACAGGTAGTTTTATCCTGGAACTGCGTCATAAAGACACCTCCTAAGTTTAGCCGCAGAGCTTTTTACCAATAGTAACCTTGAACTCATTTGGGCCGAGGTATTCGACAGAACCGTTAAGATTGCCGCTGGCCATTTCTACTTCCAACCACGGGGGGACATGGCTGCAGAGAACCTCCAGCGAATAAAATAAACCTTTTCGCAGAAATGGGAGAAGGGCCTGTTTGGAAGTAATCCCCGCATTATTGGCCTGGATTTCAGACAATGAAATTTGATAACATCCGGCAGAGGTTTCGACAGGCACCAGCGGGGTTATATCGTTATGTCCTGGTGCAGATTGTTTTAGTGCCGCCTCTTCTGTGTCCAGGATGTGATCCAGGAACTCCGGCGGGCTGCCCTCAAACTCCCATACCCTGTACTCGGCTTTTTCCAGTTCATAGTATGGTACACCTACTACGGAAAAAGCGACAAAAATATTACAGTCATCTAAGAAGTCAAGCATCTCCTTAATCTTTTGGCGCAGCTCTTTAATCCCCCCGGTCCTATCTATAGAAAAAGGTTTCTCTCGCAAAACATTCCATTCACCCAATTTTCTCCGATAGACCACAATTCTACCCGGTTCATATAAAGAAACTGTCTCCCCGTCGACACCCAGAAATACAGCAATATCCCTGGCCATATAACCACCTCATTTCCCTTTAGAACTCTCGGGCATTTTTATACGATAGAAGGTTTGCGCCAGCAAACCAACCTTTTCCACTAATCACTAGCCACTATTATAGTTTCAGCCTTTCGACCTCTTTCCCGCCTTCAATATGTAGGTCCATAATCTCTTCCACATCACCGGGCTTTACACTGCCATACCATACGTTATCGGGGTATATAATGACAATCGGTCCCTTTTCGCAAATTCCCAAACACCCGGTATTCGTTACCAAAACCTTACCGCTTAGTCCCCGTTCCTCCACTTCTTCTAAAAAGGTTTCCATTATCTCCAGCGAAGCTTTTGAGTGGCAAAATCCTTTTTGCCGGCCGTTGGAGCGGAAACTACCGCAGACAAAGATATGGTATTTAGGGTTGTTCATTTTTTACACCTCATTTCAGGCAATCTCTCTATTGTTATCATTCAGGATTTGAACTGCGTGATTCAAGCCGTTTTTGACCTTTTCACAGGTCTCCACACTTATAATTCCTTTGTCTGCCAGTCTTTTTCTGGCGTGATAACCGATTCTCATCGAAAGAATAGCATCACAATCCTTAAAAGTATCAACAATTTTGTCCCGCCTGGACTCTTCCAAATCACATTCTTCCATACCTGCACAGTATTTTTCAACTGGGCGTTTCTCCAGCAGGCGGAAACCGCTGACGTTCCCCTGGTAAACGGTAAACTCGGAAGCATGGCCGAAGTGCTGGTCGACAAATTTGCCATATTTGGAAGCGACGGCAATTTTGTATTCCCTGTATTTATGATGGTCCACAGAGTGTTCTTCGTCATACCCGGTCGTAGCGGCAAACTCACCGGACCGGTCGACATCAAGCATTCCGATAGCGTCTGCCCGGCATTGTCTGCAGTGACGCATTTGCTTGAGTTCTATCTGGCATATGTCTCTCATCTTATTTAACTCTTTCATACTGGTTTGGGGGTAGTTCTCAAATGCACTCCCGGGGGCTGGGATAAGAGGCATTATGTTAGTCATAAAAGCCCCCAGGTCCTTAACTTTCCTGACCACATCCGGTATATGACGGTCATTGATATCTTTAATCATCACAACATTAACTTTTACCAGTACTCCGTTTTGGGCCAGGTATTCAACTCCGGCTAACTGGTTCTTTATCAGAATACCTACCCCCTCAGGACCGGTATATCTGGTCCCCTTGTAGTTAACATACCTGTAAATATTTTCGCCTGTTTCAGGTTCGAGGCAGTTCACCGTTACAGTTACATGATTGACCCCAAGACCTACAATTTCCGGGGCATAATCAGGCAGCATCAACCCGTTTGTAGATAAACAAAAAACCGTTTCCTGGTCATGCTCCCGGATAAGCTCAATGCTCAGCTTCGTATTGTCCCAATTAGCTAAGGCGTCACCTGGCCCCGCTATTCCGACTACACTGAGGTTCTCTATTTTTTCCCTGACCGCCTTAAATTTCTGTAGAGCCAAAAACGGAGTCAGTATCTCACTCGTCACTCCCGGCCGACTTTCATGCAAACAGTCAAATTTCCTGTTACAGTAATTGCAGCTGATGTTGCAGTTGGGGGCTACGGGCAGGTGCATCCTGGCATACCTGCGGTGCGCCTCAAAGGAATAACAGGGATGCCGGTTCGTCTTTTCCAATGTATCTGATGACAATCCACTTAGATTGAAACTATTGTTACAGGAACTGCTGCAATCCATGTCTTTCACCTGCTTTTTTTTCTTGATAATGTTTCTCATACATGGAACGGCGATAATTTTTATACTTATTTTCCAACAGCGTGTTGGTAAGCCGGTCCAAAAATATTGCGGTACCGGTGTATCCCACCGAAAGCAGCCGCTGTCCCCCAACCCGGTCATGGATAGGAAAACCAATCCTGACCAGGGGAATACCTTCTTTTTCGGTTAGGTACCGGCCGTCGGAGTGGCCGATGGCAATATTTGCCCCGGTTTCCATACTCTTTACCCTGATTTGGGCAAAATCTGTTTCGCTCAGAATTTGGGTCTCAATGGGACATTCCACCAGATGGGGCTGTAATAGCCTCTTTAAATTAGAAGCCTTGCCGCCAGTAGCCACTACCACGGGGAAAATGCCGTTCTCTATGCATGTTTTGGTAACAGCATAAACCAGTTCCGGGTCCCCGAAAATAACACTCCGGCCTGCGAAATTATACTTATGGGAATCAATCATACAGTCCAGAAGCCGCCCCCGTTCCTGGTGTAAAACAGGCGGTATTTCAGCACCGGTGATTTCTTTTAAGGCATTGATAAATAAATCAGTATTTCCTATTCCTGTAGGGATCGGCAAGTTATACAGGGGAATGCCAAATTCCCTCTCCAAATATATCCCCGGCGAATTGGTGTCAGTAACTGTCAAGCTCAGCTGGACTGTCGCTGCCGCTCCCGGCATGGCCGAGATATCGTCCTTTTCGGTACCCCCATTGGGTATCTTCTGGTAGGGCCTGACAAAAGCGCTGTCCAGGGTATCAGAAAAGTCCGGAAACAGGGTGAAATCTGTTTTCATTAAAAGCAGTATTCTCTTGATTTCCCGGATATCAGCGGGACTTATATTCGGAATAATAACATTGATTTTGCCATGCTTTTTTGTCTTACAGGCCAAAGCGGAGATTATTCTTTTGGCAGCGAGCCAGTAGCCTTCGAAATCGCTGCCGCCGTAACCCGGAGTCGGTACAGTCACTATAGGGAAGTCGGTCAGTCCTCTTTCCTGCAGGTACTGTGCAGTAATCATATCAGTGTCTTCACCGATAGTTTCAGCCAGGCAGGTCGTAAGAACCCCAATCAGGCTGGGGTTATATAATTTAAGCAGATTATCCAAACCTGATTTCAGGTTTTTTTCCCCACCGTAAACCGTGCCTTTTTCATTCAGGGAGGAAGATGCCACATCAATCGGTTCGTTAAAGTGCTCTGCGATATGCCTTCTCATGTAGGTTGCACACCCCTGTGAACCGTGCAGTATAACCATAGACTGGGCGACCCCCTTAAAAGGCAGGATACCCCCCATGGGCATACACATGGTGCATGGGTTTTCAATCACACTCCGGCAGTTTAAAGTTTCCATTTAGCATACCTCCCAGCTCAATCTACAGGATAAACAGAAGAAAAAACAGCTACAGGTCATATGAGAATCTCTTTCTACTCAACATAGTGCTACCATATAAAACCGCGGAGACCCAAAATAAAACATTAAGAAGGGTATCCTTAGATCAAAGAGTAGTGCCCGTAAGTTATCCCCTGTTCACTAATGTCCATATAGGAGAGCACAGGGTGGAGTAAACTTCCCGGGCGAAATTCACCGCTCCTACAAATCCGCTTAAGGGATGCTTACGGTCGTGATTATGGTCAATAAAGGCCATCCCCAGTTTGTAAGCCAAAGGCCTTTCTTTGACCCCTCCCACCAGTAGGTGGGCGCCCTTTTCCAGCATAAACTTTTCCAGTTCGGAAGGGTTGGCGTCATCCAGTATTACCGTCCCGTCATTTACCAGGTCATTAATAGATTTATACTCTTCTTTCCGGCCTGTCTGGGTCCCAATCATAACCACTTCGATGCCTATTTCCGCAAACTGTTTGATTAAGGAGACCGCCTTGAACCCTCCGCCAACATACACAGCCGCTTTCTTCCCAACGAATTTGTCACTATAATCGGCAATTACTGGTTTGACTTCAGCCTCTTCATTCTTAATAAGTTCTTCAGCGCGGCGCATGATTTCTTGGTCATTGAAAAAGGCCGCTATTTTTCTTAATGAGTCTGCCGTATCCTGCAGACCTAAGAAAGAGACATTGATAAACGGGATATCATAAAGTTCTTTCATCTTTTGGGCGAGGTAGATCATCGACCCGGCGCACTGGATAATATTGAGGGATGCCCTGGCCGTGTTCTTTAGGGATTCGTAATTTGAGTCACCGGTGAATACAACGTTTACCGTCACTCCTATCCGGTTCAGGTACTTTTTGATAATCCATGCTTCCCCAGCCAGGTTGAAGTCACCTAGATAATTGATAGATTTAGGTATTTGTCCTATTAACGAGTCTGCGGGTTTGATTAAACTGAGCAGAGCATCACACGCAGCCCGGTAACCAGCTGCCTTATTACCGATGAACCCACTGGACTCGACCGGGATTACTTCGATCCCGTGCCTTTGGGCAGCAGCCCTGCAGACAGCCTGCAGATCGTCACCAATAACTCCTACAATGCATGTTGAGTAAACAAAAACCAACTTGGGCCGGTATTTTGCCACCAGTTCATCAATAGCCCGGGCCAGCTTTTTTTCGCCCCCGAATATTACATCATTCTCCTTTAAATCGGTGGAAAAGCTGTTGCGGTACAATTCCGAGCCACTGCTCAAGCTGCCCCTGATATCCCAGGTGTAACTGGCACACCCGATTGGTCCGTGAACCAGGTGAACAGCATCTGTGATCGGGTTTAGGACAACCCTGGCCCCGCAGTAAACACAAGCCCGCTGGCTGACACACCCGGCCACGCTATCTGTATCACACTTTAACTGTTTTTTCTGCTTTCCCTTGATAGAAATCGAGTTCTCTCTCTCTATCACCGGCAGGTCGGTTATCTTAACGGCAGCCAACTTAATCACATCCCTCATCATTGGCTAGTTGCTTAGGTATCAGATGACACCCGGCACCTGGCAATTGTCGATTGTCAATTGTCAACTGTTTTTACATTACCAGCTCAAAGTCTTCCTCCCTCGCATCCCGGTCCTGCCTGTCCAGTAAGGCATTGCTGATCATCTCGATCAGACGCATCGCCCCTTTGTATCCTACGACCGGCATATATGAGTGAACACTCCTGTCTAAGATGGGGAATCCAATCCGGACAAACGGGATGTCTTCTGCCTTGGCGATGTATTTACCATAGGTGTTACCCATTAACAAATCCACCGGTTCGTTCTTAATCCACTGGTGAAATTCGAAAAGGTCACCGGCCGCCTTTACATTCGCCTTGAGCCCGGCCTGCAGCAGCATGGCCTTAACTTCCTTTTCAAAAGCATTACCCGGTGTACCGGTTAACACATGAATAGGTATCATACCCAGGCTCAGCAAAAACTCAGTCAAACCTATCACAATATCGGGGTCACCGAAAACAGCCACTTTTTTGCCATGGAAATGATAGTGGGTATCGGTCATAATATCTACCAGCTGTCCTCTCTCTTCTTCCAAATCAGAGGGGATTTCCCGGACAAAGCTGTTCCTTAAAGCCATCAGCAGTTCGTCAGTAGCCTTAATCCCGATAGGAGCCTTAAGAGTCTTGGCAGGTACTTTGCACTTGCGTTCCAACTGAATAGCGGCATCGGTGGAAGCAAAAGAGCCTAATGCGATTGTTAACTTGGAGTTACCGGAATCCCTGATATCCTCAACTCTTGCTCCACCTTTAGGGTACATTTCGAACTTCCCTGTCATCGGGGAATCTACTACACCGGAGGTGTCAGGGAACATAATAGACTTGATGCCCATCGTTTTGACCAGCCTTTTAATTTCCCGCATATCACCCGGGTTTACAAAACCGGGAATTATATTGACCTGTTCCTTTTTCGCTTCTTTAGCAGACTCGGCTAAATAAGTAACAATCCCCTTCGTCATATTGGAAAAACCGGTTATATGAGAACCCACGTAACTGGGGGTATTGGCATGAATGACCACTTTCCCTGCCGGGACTTCAGCGCTGCTGAGGATAGACGGGATATCATCTCCTATCGTTTCGGTCAGGCAGGTAGTATGTACAGCCATGATATCGGGATCATATATGGCAAACACGTTTTTGATTGAGGTTTTTAGATTAGCTCCGCCGCCAAACACACAGGCACCCTCAGTAAAGGAACTGGTTGAGGCCATGATGGGATCCCTGAAGTGCCTGGTCAGGTGCATCCGGTGATAGGAGCAGCAGCCCTGTGAACCGTGGCTGTGGGGCAGACAACGGTGAATACCGAGAGCGGCATACATGGCCCCGATTGGTTGGCAGGTCTTAGCGGGGTTAATAACGCCCCCGGTGAGTTTCTTGATTTCCTTTGGTGTAAAGTCCAACATCTTAATGTCCCTCCTTCTGTATGGAACCTTCCAAGAGCGGTTTGTCCTTCCAGGGTGGAGAAATGAAGTTCCACGTAGGTGATACAAACCCCATGGCGATGTCTTCCGCGAATTTCACAGCCCCGTTGAACCCGGCATAGGGCCCACTGTAATCGTACGAATGGATCTGTTTAGAGGGGATACCCATTTTTTGCGGGATAAATTTATCCTTGATTCCGGAAGCAAATATGTCCGGCTTTAAGAGTTTGATGAGCTCCTCAGTCTCGTAATGGTTAAGGTCATCTGTAATCAGATGGCCGTCATTCATTTCAGCAATCAGACCCTTGTAGTCACCCAGCGGAATCGTCTTCTTCAATTCCTCGGCTTTTTCCGGAGAAATTTTTAGTTTAAAAAATTTCCGGTCAGGTTCCACGTTCAGGTCAGGTATGTTCTTGCTGTCCGCGTCAGGCTTGATGTCAGGGATAACCTCGCGGCCTTCATAATCGTCCCGGTGGGCAAATTCGTAACCGGCCAGGACGGTTTCAATCCCCAACTCGGCGAAAAGGCCCTGGTAGTGGTGGCCCCTGGAACCTCCTACGAAACAGAAAGCCGTTTTCCCCTGACAAATCTTCTTGTACTGCTCCATGATGGGTTCGATTCTGGCAACCTCCCTGGCGATAACTTCCTCGGTTCTCCTAATCAATTCTTCATCACCAAAATATAGGGCCATGTTGCGCAGGGAATCGATGGTGCTTTGAACCCCGATGAAGTTGACTTTCAGCCATGGTGTGCCATATTTTTTTTCCAGCATGTCGGCAATATAGTTAATAGAACGGTGGCACTGGACCAGGTTCAAATCGGCGACATGGGCATTTTTAATTGTTTCGTAAGAGCCGTCACCGGTCAAAACTGAAATAACATGGTAGCCTATATCTTTGAGAAACCGGTGAATTTCCCAACCGTCCCCACCTATGTTGTATTCGCCCAGTAAGTTGATGGAGTATTTGGCTGGGGCCTCAGTTAAATCACCCTGTCCCACTATGTGTTCCATGACCCCATTATTGGCAATATGATGGCCCGCTGACTGGCTGACCCCTTTATAACCTTCACAGTTAAAAGATAAAACCGGGAGGCCGTGTTTTTCCTGGGCGGCTTTAGCTACAGCGTTAATATCGTCCCCGATCAGACCCACCGGGCAGGTAGCTGATACGGTAATCGCATTGGGTTTAAAGATTTCCACCACATCATCAATCATGCGGGTCAGCTTTTTCTCACCGCCAAAAACAATATCGCTTTCCTGCATGTCGGTAGATACACAGTAGGTCATGTAATTCTTCCCATCCTCAGGGGTGGCTGCTTTATTTCTCCGGGTAAGCCAGGAATAGTAACCACATCCGATGGGGCCGTGGGTGATATGTACGATATCCTTAATTGGGCCTAATACCACGCCCTTACAGCCTGCGTAAGCACATCCCCGGTTTGTGATAATCCCCGGAATCGTCCTGGTGTTGGCCTCCAGTTCCTGCCTGCCCTGGGTTGAATCTTTTATCAGAATGTGCTTTTTGCGATTTCTTTTAACCTTTGCGGGATATGCTTCCAGGATGGCATCGATGTTTTTCTCATTTACTCCCATGAATTAGACCTCCTATTCCGTTAAATTGCATCTTCTCCGCGTTCACCTGTCCTCACCCTTACTACATCCAGAATAGGCAGGACAAAGATCTTGCCGTCACCGATATGTCCTTCTTTGTTTGCTGAAATAATAGTATCAACCACTTTCCGGACATCTTCATCGTTCACCAAAACAGTCAGCATACGTTTGGGTATCAACCGACCGCCTTTTAACATACTCTCCAGCATCATATCGCGGTTTTCATCATTGACCTTGACAAGCAGGGACAGGTCTTTCAGCAGCTTGCCCCGTCCCATCACCTTTGTAGCAGTCAACCGGCAAAACCCGGCATCTGCCAGGGCCAGCCTGGTCTTACCAACCTTGTTCATCCGGACAATTGCAATAACTTCCTTCATGCCGATCCCCCCTAGAGTTCTTTTTTGCCGCTGCTGATGGTATAGACTTCTTCGACGGGAGTAATGAATATTTTACCATCCCCAAAGGCGCCTTTTTCACCCGTTTTAGCGGTTTTAGTAATGACACTGATCACATCTTCCTTATCTTCGTCGTTAACCACCATTAATAACAACTCTTTGGGAATCTCGTCATAAACCACGTCACCTATCATAACGCCCTTTTGTTTACCACGGCCAACTACATCGATTTTTGTTACTGCCGGAAACCCGGCGTCATTTAACTCGATCAGGATCTGGTTAGCCTTTTCAGGCCTTACAATAGCCTTAATCATTAACATAATTGTCAATCCTCGCTTTCACATTTAATTAAATTTTTTATTAATCAGTCCAAAATTCCGTAGGTCATCAGTAATTCTTCCAGCCGCTCCTGGGTCATGGGCTCCGGGATAACGAACATGTCGTTTTGGTCCATGTTTCTGGCCAGGGTTCTGTATTCTTCGGCCTGGGGCTGGGCCGGATCGTAATCGATGACCGTTTTTTTGTTTATTTCCGCCCTTTGGACCATATTGTCCCTGGGGACAAAATGGATCAGCTGAGAGCCGAGTTCCTTGGCAAAGGCTTCTAAAAGCTCCAGTTCATTGTCAACCTTACGGCTGTTGCAGATGATGCCCCCTAACCGAACCTTGCCGGTTAAAGCAAATTTGCGGATACCTTTGGAGATATTGTTGGCCGCATATAAGGCCATCATCTCACCGGAAGCAACGATGTATATTTCCTGGGCCTTGCCTTCCCTGATCGGCATCGCGAAACCGCCGCAGACCACATCACCCAGGACATCGTAAAATACGTAATCCAGGTCGGGAGTATAGGCCCCCAGTGACTCCAGCATGTTGATAGAGGTGATGATCCCCCGGCCGGCACAGCCAACACCCGGTTCGGGGCCGCCGGACTCAACACATTTAGTCCCTCCAAAACCATCCCTCATGATATCCTCCAAATCGATATCCTCTCCTTCATCCCGGAGGGTATCCAGCACAGTTTTCTGATTCAGACCGTGAAGCAGTAACCTGGTTGAATCTGCCTTGGGGTCACACCCTACTACCAACACTTTTTTACCCATCTCCACCAGAGCTGCCACCGCATTCTGGGTAGTGGTGGACTTGCCTATCCCGCCTTTTCCGTAAATAGCGATTTGTCTCATGATTTCAACCTCCTAAGTTTTTATTTTGGATAAATAAAAAGGGCCTTTCGGCAGAAGGAAAGTAATCCACTCTGCCAAAAGGCCCCTGTGCCCGTATGTACACCTTGGTACGAATAAAACAACAATGTAAATAAAAAACGCTTTCCGGTCATCGGAAAGCTTCTGTGCTTGATTGATACAGCTGCGTATCGGTGTTTAATTTATAGTTGAAATGATACCTCACTATAAAACAAATGTCAACAGTTATTTATTCATTTTTTTAAACTGCATTTTAGCAACCTTGGAGGAAAAATCGCACGTATTGTAGAACCTTTTTCTATCATTAAACAGTCTTTTGAATTAATAGTAAAGGAGAGAAAAGTATGGCAGATGTAATTGATTACAAGATTATCAGTGCGGATATGCAGGCAGTGGAGATTGAACTTGATCCCCAGGAGGGGGTCCGGGCTGAAGCCGGGGCCATGATGTATATGGAAAACGGTATCGAGATGCAGACAGGTACTGGTGGCGGCGGCCTCTTCGGCGGTCTGAAGAGGATGGTCACAGGGGAAAGCTTTTTTATCACCACATTTTTGAATACCGCCTCAGGCAAGTCACGGGTAGCCTTCGCCGCCCCATACCCAGGCCATATTATTCCCCTTGACCTAGCCAAACTGGGGGGCAATTTTCTTGTTCAAAAAGACGGTTTCCTATGTTCAGCCAATGGAGTAGACATTGAAGTAGCCTTTACCAAAAAGATAGGGGCCGGCCTCTTCGGTGGAGAAGGGTTTATCCTGCAGCGCCTAACCCAGCTTCGCGTTCCGGGCATAAGGAAGAGTCCAAGGGTGTTGCCGGTATCGGCGGAGATATTCTGGGAAGCCTTTTAAGCGGTAAATAGACAATCAAAACAGAGTATCAAGTTGTATAAACAGGCCGGGGGATTTTTCCCTGGCCTTTATTATTTATTTGCCAATTTTGGTTGCAGCTTTGCTGCGCTAGGGTAAAGAAAGAAACCCGGCCGGAAATGTAAACTCTTGCCGGCCACCCACATATTATAGTACTGAACAAACAGGTACAATGGCGTACCTGCCAGGCAATGAAGCCTTAAATACTTTAACGTATTTAGGGCTTTTTGTTTTGTACAAGGCATCCGGGGGGATGGTCAATTAATTAAACAGAGTACATCTTTAGAGGAGGTTAAAATCTATGTGTGGAATAACAGGCTGGGTTGATTTGAAAAGAGATATCTCCAGCCAATCCTTAATTGTCCAAAAGATGACTGAAACCCTGGCCCCCCGTGGTCCGGATGCCGAAGGCTTATGGCAGTCCAAAAACGCCATCCTAGGCCACCGCCGCCTCATCGTGGTCGATCCCGCCGGCGGCGGGCAGCCCATGGTCCGTAGGCGTGGAGACAGTACTTATGTGCTTGTCTATAACGGAGAACTGTATAATACCCCCGAGTTAAGGGATAAGCTGAGCGGCCGCGGCTGCATATTTCAAGGGCATTCCGATACTGAAGTCCTATTAAACGCATACATGGAATGGGGTACAGCATGTGTCAGTCGCCTCAACGGGATATTCGCCTTTGCCGTCTGGGATGAAAAGGGACAGAGCTTGTTTCTGGCCCGTGACCGTTTCGGGGTCAAACCCCTCTTTTACGCCCTGCGCGGAAGCGCATTCATGTTTGGGTCTGAGCTGAAAGCCCTGCTGGCCCATCCAGCTGTCAAACCGGAGGTTGATGCCGAGGGCCTGGCCGAAGTTTTTGCCCTTGGCCCTTCCAGGACACCGGGGCACGGGGTCTTTAAGGATATCAGTGAAATTAAACCGGGGCACAGCCTTATGTATAACGACGCCGGGGTACGCTTACAACGCTACTGGCAGCTGGAGAGCAGGGAACATTCGGATGACCTTGATAACACTGTGGCTGCTGTAAAAAATTTGTTACTGGACTCCATCGAAAGACAGCTGGTGGCTGATGTGCCGGTCTGTACACTTTTATCGGGCGGGTTAGACTCAAGTGCTCTGACAGCTATAGCAGCAGGTGTTTTTGGCCGGGAAGGGCGCGGTCCCCTGCATACTTTTTCAATCGATTATTTAGGAAATGAGGTCCATTTTAGTCCCAATCAGTTTGAACCCTCACCTGACGCGCCATGGGTAAATTATGTTGCTGAACATTTCGGGACCTGCCACCACTATATTAACATCGGTACTACCGAACTTGTGGAAGCGCTGACAGCTGCCGTTCGGGCCCGTGATTTGCCAGGGATGGCCGACATCGACGCCTCTCTTTACCTGCTCTGCCGGGAAATAAAAAAACAGGCCACTGTAGCCCAGTCCGGTGAATGCGCCGATGAAGTATTCGGCGGTTACCCCTGGTTTCACAGTGAAGAGGCCCTGACGGGCGGCACTTTCCCCTGGTTAAGGGCAGTAGCCATACGCAGTGAGGTTTTTTCCGATGACCTGGTTAACCTGGTTAAACCTCAAGAATATATTGACAGGAGGTACCGGGAAACTCTTTCCGAAGTGCCCCGGCTGCCTGGTGAAGACCCTTTGGAGGCCCGCAGGCGCGAGATGTTTTACCTGAACATAACCTGGTTTATGACGACCCTGCTTGACCGCAAAGACCGCATGAGCATGGCCACCGGCCTGGAAGTGCGGGTACCGTTCTGTGACCACCGCCTCGTGGAATATGTATGGAACATTCCCTGGCAGATGAAAACCTGTGACGATAGGGAGAAAGGCATCCTGCGCCGAGCCCTGGCGGGAATCCTGCCGGAACCGGTCCTGAACCGCAAAAAAAGCCCATATCCAAAAACCCACAACCCGGCTTACCTGGAAGCTGTAAGGACTTGGCTGGGGCAAATTATCCATGACCCATCCTCACCTTTACTACCACTGATAAATACAGATACCGTCCGGAGGATGACCCAGGCCGAAGGTGACCTTTTTGACAAACCCTGGTTTGGCCAGCTGATGACCAGCCCGCAGCTCTTTGCTTACCTGATCCAGGTAGACACCTGGCTGAGAGAATATAAAGTTTCAATCGTATAAGATACGCCGCATGAAAGGGACTGTTTCGAATGAAGCAGTCCTTTTCTTTTCGATTGGAAACTTAGTATTCGTAAAGAGAAACAGAAACCACAGAGGTCACAGAGGCTGAGTCAGAGGACACAGAGAGACATCAGTACCCCCAACTGAGTTCTTACTACCCAAGGTAGCTGTAGTTTAAATTAAATATGTACAAAACAAAAAACAATTTCAGTTCATACGAGTATTCTTTTCTACCCAACATAGTTCTACTGTATCGGAAAAAACCGCAGAGAGCGCGGAGACATAAATAATAAAATCGTGATAGTTGGCATTATAAAACCGAATTTACCACAAAGGTTTTAAAGTATTCCCTCCGGCTCAATAAAGACCACAAAGAGAAAGATGAAAAATTGAAAAAAACAGAAAGTAATCCGTACTACTTACTCCCCAGTTCAATTTCGTAACTCTGTACTTTTAGAAACAATATAAATTTATTCCTCCGCGCTCTCCGCATCCTCCGGGATCTCCGCGTTTTTCCAGAGACAGTTGAACTATGTTGGGTAGAAACGAACCTTCATATGACCTGTAACTGTTTTTTTGTTTTATATATTTTTTTTTTAGGTTGTCACGTACTTGGGTAGAAGGAATATAGTAAGGGTTGCCGATTTCCCTCTGTGCCCTCTATCTCAACCTCTGTGACCTCTGTGGTTTCTGTTTCGTAAGTCACTGGTCATTGCTTTTTTTTGGTGTCAACATCGAAGAATATATCATATGATGTACTATCAAATCCGTCGATATATCACAGGGATGTCGATGACAATCCGACTTGTTTATCTACAACTCAATATTCCGTCAGAAGACGGCGCCTCACTGACAGGTCTTGGCTGCGAAGCTATTTGAACTGCTCACTGAGGCTTTTTATATGTCTTCCAACCAGGGATTACCCTGGCCGGAAAAAACTAAAAGGAGGTTGTCAAACTTTGGCCAGAGGCAAACTGAAAAAACTGTTCCCGGGAGGGAATACATCTCAGGGGTTTTACTCTTACTATGACTACATTATCCCACCTGACGCGACGCGAATTTTTATAATTAAAGGCGGCCCCGGTGTTGGGAAGTCTACCCTGATGCGCTCAATAGGGGAAACGATGCTGGAGATGGGTTATGATGTCGAGTATCACTGCTGTTCGTCTGATAACGGTTCCCTTGACGGAGTGTGTATCCCTCAGATCGGTGTAGCCTTAATTGACGGTACCGCACCCCATGTTGTTGACCCTAAAAATCCGGGGGCAGTTGACGAAATCGTCCACTTGGGTGATTACTGGGATGAAGGGTTAATGAGACAGAATAAAAAAGCTATTCTAAAATCAAACCGCCGGGTGGGCCGCCTATTTCAAATGGCTTACTTCAGTCTGAAAGAGGCGAAAGCTATTCATGAGGAATGGGAGAGTTATATTACGGAAGCAACCGATTTCGGCAGGGTAAACGAAAGCGCGGTTTCCATGTGGAGGGATATATTCTCAGGGGTTACCCCTAACTTCCGCGAACAGGGCCATTCACGCCACCTCTTTGCCAATGCAATAACCCCAGACGGTCCAATGAACTACCTGGATACCATTCTTCAGGAAACAGAAAAACTCTATGTGATAAAAGGGGAACCGGGCAGCGGCAAAGCTACTATTATCAGTAAAACAGCCGATCTGGCCAAGACCCTGGGTTTATTTACTGAAGTATACCACTGCTCTTTCGTTCCGCAAAATGTAGATGTTGTCGTTATCCCCGAACTTTCTACGGCAGTGGCTAATTTATCGGCTCCTGTTTCATTTGAACCAAGCTGCCTGGTTAATCTTAAATCCTGTATAGAGATTGACCTGTCGGCTTTTTTGAGCAAAGATACTCTGGCCCTTTATTCTGATGAAATCAATAGCTGCCGGGAGAGGTTTAAGGCTGCCTTTGACAGGTCTGTTCATTTCATCGGCCGGGCTAAGGCAGAACACGATCTAATGGAGTCGTATTACATTCCAGCCATGAACTTCGCGGCAATTAACGCCAAAAAAGAAGAAATATTGACCAGGGTACTGAGGTATGCTGAAAAAGTTCTCCTTCCGCCAGAGGGTCAGGGCCAAATGACCAGCTCTCCCGCAAGATGCCTCGTGGCAGTAAGTCCGAAACGACCTGCTATTTGGAAACCTCGTATGCGGTAATAACGGCTTCCGCAATTTTTTTCATGGAAGTCCTTTTTTTCATGCTCTGTGACTGCATTTTCTTAAAGGCAGCTTCTTCTGTCAACCCCTGGGTCTTCATAAGTATACCCTTGGCTTTTTCAACAACTTTCCGGGTCACCAGGTCGGTCTTCAGGCGGTGAATCTCACTGTCCAGGCTTACCAGCTTAGCAAAAGCCGCATAAGAATACTCTAAAACAGAAAAAAGGTGAACTTCGTCAAAAGGCTTTACCAAAACAGGAATTGGCCATCCTTCACCATCTTTGCACAATAAGTCTTTCTCCCCATAGTCTGCCATCAAAACCACAGCCGAAAGCTTGCTTTCCTCGATGATTCCGGCCAGTTCAAATCCGCTCAAAACCGGCAGGTTCGCGGCGACCAAGACTATATCGGGTTGTAAGCTGCGGATAACTTTAAGAGCTGTCATGCCGTCATCGGCTTCCCCAACTACGAGATACCCAACCTGAGTCAGCATTTCTTTTAAGTTTTTACGAAGTGAATTATCCCTTTCAGCAACTACAATCCGCATTTTTTCCATTTCACGACTCCTGTCGGTATAACGAACCTTCTTATCCATTGCCCATAATAACTCATTTTATCACAATAATATCGAAATTAACAGTAAAGGGGCTGTCCCATAAGTAACTGGGGCAGCCTTAAACTTTGCTCCGTCAAAGCAAGGAAGCAGCAGATACATTCCTCCAGGACGGCCTGGGGTTTCCCCATTTTGTCGGAATCACCGGGCGACTTAAAGAAGCCCGGGATTCCGGTAACAAAATGGGGACTCAACTCAGCTTGTTACCAGCTCCCGCATAGCGGATTTACCCCAAGGGTACCGCCATCTCTAAGCGCTGAAGCGCTAAGAGCTGCCATGGCCGACAAGCGGACGTCAGACTCGTCCTTCCGGAAAATATCTGCCACTTCCTTAATTTATGGTTAGAATTCAGATGGCCGCCCCAGTTACTAATGGAACAATGGGGGCCCCGTCGAGAAAACAGGAGGGGCTGGTGTGTTCCGGAGGGCGAACCCCACTGGCTTGTTGGCAAATGACTTACAGTTAGAGGGGATGGCTGTCCGCATACGGGGTTTCCTTTGTTCCCCTTGATCCGCCTACTTGCCGAAGATACTGGCAGAGCTGCAGGGCGGAGCCATGGACGGCGGAGCCGCTCCCCGATTTTTAAAAAGAAAACACAGAGGGAGGTCACAGAGGTTCTTATGATTCAGTGCAAATAGAGGACACAGAGAGTAAGCGGTAACTTTTACTCCCGCGTTCAATTAGGATCCCGTGAATTGGGTCTAATAAAAAATTTATAATAAAAACCAAAAAACAGTTACAGTTCAAAACTGGTTTTAGTTTTCTACCCAAGAGACTGTTGCTTATAGCGAATCTGAAACTGCACTTTATTTGAGTAGAACATTGAACCTGTACGACCTGTACCTGTTTTTCGGTTTTGTATAAATTTTTATTTTAATAATTGCCACACTAGAGGAGAACGCTTCACTACAGGTTTCCGCTTTCTCTCTGTGTCCTCGATTTTTACTGAATCAAACGAACCTCTGTACTACTACTTCGTGAAAGTTTGTTTTTTAAACTAAATTTTTACCCTATAAATCTTCTTACCGCTTTGGGGTAAACTCGGAGAAGCTTAAACCGCGGAGACCGCAGAGGATGCGGAGACCGCGGAGGGGAAAATATTTTTAGTACAAAAAGAAATCTTTTGATAGAAGGCTGGTATTGGCTTGATTCCATTTTTTATTATTCTCCGCGTCACTCCGTTATCTCCGCGTTCTCCGCGGTTGTTTTTAAAATTGATTGCAGCTTTGCTGCGCTAGGTCCGTGTCTTCTTTTCCCCTTTATTAACATACGGATGTCGCTTGGGCGGGTGAAACCCAAGGCTCCGCCAGGCTCTGAGGTTAGTGGCGCACAATGAGAACAAGAGAAACCCCGTTGCGGACAGCCGTCCCTCGACCTACGATTATTTGCCAACAAGCCCTGCTAAGATATATGCCCGGAGGAATACACCAGCCTCTCCGGTCATGCCAAAAAAAGAGACCGCCTCTTTTGAGACAGCCCCTTTATTACTCTCTGATTACATTGGTTACGAAAACAGTCAATTCCTTCATTAAATCCACCGTATGCTCTCCTGTCACAGGCTGCCCTTTGTTATCATACAGCAGTCTTACATGAGGACGGGTGGGAAAATCCCTTCTCACGCTCAACACAACACCCTTAAAACCTGAACTAAGCTGTACAATGCTGCCCACTGGAAAAGGGGCTATGTTGCGGATAAATTCTTTGGCAATATCCGGATCAAAATCGCTCCCCATCGAATTGCGGATGATTTCCACAACCTCATGGGGTAACAGGCGGTCCCGGTACGGCCTGTCTGTTGACAGGGCGTCGTAAACATCGGCCACAGCTACAACTCTGGCAAATTCCAGGATTTCTGCTCCGGCGAGTTTTCGCGGGTAGCCATGACCATTATATCTCTCATGATGCTGCCAAGCCACATGGGCCACGACAATGCTGATATTATCTGTCTTCCTGAGAATCTCAAAGCCAAATTCGACATGTTTTTGGATTAGCCGATATTCGTCAGCAGTAAAAATCTTATTACTGTTCACTATATGATCCGAGACCATGGCCTTGCCGACATCGTGTAAAAGAGCTCCGGTCCCCAATTCTTTTAACTTCAGTTGGTCATATCCCATGGCCAGTCCGGTGAGCAGGGAAAGAATACAGACATTAGCGCAATGACCAAAAGTATGGTCCCTCATTGACCGGATATCAGTAAGATGAACCAGGGTTTCCTTGGAGACCAGAATTTCGTCAATGATATCGTCAACTGCCTGCCTAATTTTTCTCGATTCAGGCGACCCGCCTGCTTTGATTTTGAGCAGCGCTTCCTTAGTAGTCTGCACGACCTGTATACGCGTTTGTTCCGAGACAACGTCATCTATCTCAATTGATGTGACAAAACCGTCTTCAACGTAAACCGAACTAATACCCAACTCCTGTAACCGCTTAAGATAATGCTGGGTGAGTTGTGTGCCTTTGGCTAAAAGGATTCTGCCGCTTCCGTCATATATTGTTTTGGCTAAACATGAATGGGGTTTGGCATGGTCAGTAGATACAAGCCTCACATAATCCCCCCCGTTACCTAAGTGTGATATCCTTATAATGATTTAATTCTCTATCCGTCTGAGAAATCCTGCCATTGATAATCGCTGCCAAGAAAAGAGAAAAGCACCCTTCTGGGACGGGTGCTTTTCTATACTCTTATTATGCTCAAGCTCAAGCTCAAGCTCATGTTCTCTTCCTTCGCCGCTTATCAATTATCAGACAATACCCTGGTCAACCATGGCATCGGCAACCTTAACAAATCCAGCGATATTTGCGCCGTCAACGTAGTTTACAAAATCGCCTTTTTTGCCGTACATTACACACTGTTTATGGATCTCGACCATAATATTGTTGAGTTTTTCGTCAACTTCCTCGCGGGTCCAACTCAGGCGCAGGCTATTCTGAGACATTTCCAGACCGCTGGTGGCAACACCGCCGGCATTTGCGGCTTTACCCGGGCCGAAAAGAATCTTGTTCTGGAGGAAAACTTCAACTGCTTCGGGGGAACTGGGCATGTTAGCTCCTTCAGCCACACAGATACAACCGTTCTTAACCAGTTCTTTGCCCTGTTCTTCACTAATCTCGTTTTGAGTCGCACACGGAAGAGCAACGTCACATTTAACACCCCAGGGGCGCTGGCCTTCGAAATACTGGCTTTTAAACTTATCGGCATACTCTTTAATACGTCCGCGTTTCACATTTTTTAACTCCAGTATGAAAGCAAGTTTTTCTTCATTGATACCGTCCGGGTCATAGATAAATCCGTTCGAATCGGAAACAGTCACTACTTTGGCGCCAAGCTGGATGGCTTTTTCGATAGCATACTGGGAGACATTACCGGAACCGGAAATGGCTACAACCTTACCTTTGAAGTCTTGGCCTCTGGTTGCCAGCATTTCTCTGGCGAAATACATGGCCCCATATCCTGTGGCCTCCGGGCGAATAAGGCTGCCGCCCCAAGCCCGCCCTTTACCTGTCAATACGCCGGTAAACTCGTTGCAGATTTTCTTGTATTGGCCGTACAAGTACCCTATTTCACGACCACCAACGCCAATATCACCTGCCGGAACGTCGGTATCGGCGCCAATGTGCCGGAATAATTCATTCATAAAAGATTGGCAGAAACGCATTACTTCATTATCTGACTTGCCTTTCGGGTCAAAATTGGAGCCACCCTTACTGCCACCCATCGGCAGGGTTGTCAAAGAATTCTTGAATACCTGTTCGAAGGCCAGAAATTTAAGAATGCCAAGGTTTACTGAAGGGTGAAAACGCAGCCCGCCTTTATACGGTCCGATTGCGCTGTTCATCTGAATCCGGTAACCGCGGTTAATTTGAATCTCGCCTTTGTCATTCACCCACGGTACCCTAAACATAATTACCCGCTCCGGTTCCACCATGCGTTCAAGGATTTTTGCATCCTTGTACTTCGGATTCTCATCAATAAAAGGCATAATTGATGATACTACCTCGTGTACTGCTTGATGGAACTCTACCTCACCTGGATTGTTGGCGGCTACCTTCTGCATGAAGGCGTCAATTGAGCTTTTGCTGAAACTCATTTCTTTCTTCCTCCCCTTTGTTTAAATGTATTTTTTGAAACAATAAAAAAACGCCTCAACAGCAAGAAATATACCTGCTATTTGAGGACGCCATTGCCCTGACAACTGCTTGATGCGAAAAAAACCGTAACGGATAGTTGCACAATTTTTACTTGCATATACAATTATATCAAATATGCTAAATTTTTCAACACTTTTTTCAACACTTTTTTCAGCACTTTTTTCATCGCTAAAGTATAGATGCCGGTTTTAAAAAACCGGCAGGTATTTATTAATCTCCCAGGGATGCACATAATCCTGGTATTGTGACCACTCAATTTCTTTAGCCGCAATATATTTTTTAGCTAAAACTTCCCCTATCACCCCGGTAACCAGCTTGTCCTGTCTCAGGAGCTGAACCGCCTCGCCAAGGTTGGGTGGCAGCTTCGATATGCCGCGCCTCCGGCGCTGTTCCGGGGTAAGACTGAAAAGGTTATCTGCCACTGGGGGAGGAGGCAGAATTTTGTCTTTAATTCCACTCAAACCGGCTTTAAGCATAATCGCTACAGCCAGGTAAGGGTTGCATGCCGAGTCGGGGTTTCTAACCTCGACTCTCGTTTCATCTCCCTTGTTAGCAGGTACTTTTATTACCGTATTACGGCTTTCGCCCGACCAGGCTATATAACATGGGCTTAGGTCGCCAGGCGCCAGTCTTTTAAATGAGTTGACTATGGGATTGGTAACACAAGCGAATGACCGGGCGTGTTTAAGCAGGCCGGCAACATAATGAAGAGCTGTTTCACTTAGCTCATTTGGCCCAGCAGGGTCATAAAAAACATTGTCCAGCTCATGAAACAAGGTCTGGTGAATATGTAGGGCCGAACCGTTCAGGCCATTAACAGGCTTTGGCATAAATGAGGCGTGCAGACCATGCCGCCTGGCAATAGTCCGCACAACAAATCTAAAGGTTACGAGTTTATCACACATCGTCAGGGCATCATCAAACTTTAGGGAAATTTCGTGCTGGCCGGGAGCGAACTCATGGTGGGAAGAGGTTATTTTAAAACCCATTTCTTCCAGGGTCAGAACCATATCACGGCGGGCGTTTTCCCCCAGGTCTACCGGGGAAAGGTCGCAGAACCCGGCAGTATCATGGGTAGAGATTGTTGGTTTATTTTGTTCATCGGTCTGGAACAAGAAGAACTCGGTCTCAGCGCCTACCATCATCCGCAAACCCACAGTTCCGGCCTCATTGACCACCCTCTTTAAGGCACTGCGGGAACAACAGTCGTAAGGGGTACCGTCAGGGTTGGTGATATCACAGATAAGCCGGGCGACAGCACCCTCCCTTGGCCTCCACGGAAATATTACAAAACTTCCCGGGTCAGGCGCAAGGCAAATTTCTCGTTCCTTATTACCGACAGTCCCGTCAATCACAGAGCTGTCGAATACTATCTTACCTTCCAGGGCTTTGGGCAGTTCTTCCACCGTTACGGCAATGTTTTTGAACACCCCCAAAATATCGGTAAACTGCAGCCGAATAAACTTTACATTATATTCCCGAGCCTGTTCAAGCACATCTTTTTTGGTCAGGTCTCTCACACCAGGTCACTCCTATTCTCCAGTTTTTTACTGTCAAGGGCCTTAATTATTTGGTATGCAATGTTTTGGATGGGCAGGCATTTATCCATGCTGAGTTTTTGGATATGTTTAAAGGCCTGCTGTTCTGTCATTCCCCTAAACTCAATCAGCAGCCCCTTAGCCCTATCCAACACCTTCCGGGTTTCCAGCCCCTGTTTTAATTTCCGGTTTTCCTCATCAAGCCGGCAAAACCTCCGGAACATCGCTACACATACTTCAACAGCCGGAAATAGGTTGATTTCGTCGACCGGTTTAAGGATGTATGAAATCATCCAATGCCCCAGGGCTTCTTTCAATTCATCTTGAAGGTTAAGCTCTGTAATCAGAATAACAGGCGCTAACCGGTGCTCCTCGATAATTTTCGCCACTTCCAAACCGTCTCTTCCCGGCAATTGGGCATTCATAATCACCAGGTCGGGCTGGATATTGAAAATCATCTGCAGGGCATTTCTACCGTCAGAGGCTTCTCCTACAACCATATACCCGGCTTTCAGCAGTTTCTCTTTTAAGTGTCTCCTAAACAGAGGGTCGGTATCGGCTAAAACGACTCTTAACCCGTACATTTCCCCACCTCTGAAGTATGACTTCGACCAGCTTGTTTTTGCATCTGGTTATGCATACGGTATAGCATACATTTTTACATATTTCGATGAATATTTTTATTTTCCTGCCGGTGGCCGTTAAAGTCAAAGTCCCCACCTAAAGTGAGGACTCAAAGAGGCGTCTTCCCAAGCAATTGGCTGTTTGAATGATTAGTTATCGCCAAGAAGCAGAAGGATTAAAATTAAGAAGAGAACGAATACTTCTTTCTGTCCCCACGCACCAAATATTCCCATACTTAAACCCCCTTTAAAAATATTGACTTTTTGGTAGTCTTAGTACAGAATATGTAAATCGATAAAATTGGTTCCAAAAAAATAAAAAGAGAGCAGACTCCTGGGAAGCTGCTCTCTTTGGTCATTCATTGATGTATATTCTGGGCACCCTCTCACTTATCATGCAGACTATTTCATAATTAATAGTTCCGATTATATTAGCCAGTTCGTCTGCCGTAATCTCTTCGTTCCCCTGCCGACCGATGAGGATAACTTCTTCACCGATTTTCACTCCCGGCACACTATCCACATCTATCATAAACTGGTCCATACAGATCCTGCCGATGACAGGGACCCTTTGACCGTGGATAATAACCGAAGCCTTATTAGACAAGAGCCTCGTATAACCGTCGGCATACCCGACCGGAACAGTTGCCACAGTTATTTCCCTGTTTGTTACATATGTCCTGCCATAACTGATTCCGGTGTTCGGCTGTACCCTTTTAACATAAGCTACCCTGGCTTTAAGACTGAGGGCTGGCTTTAAATCAACCTTGCTTTTAATTACTTCTCCTGAAGGGTACAGGCCATATATACTTACTCCGGGTCTTACCATCTCCATATGCAGGTCAGGTAAATCAATCACAGCAGCACTGTTTGCGGCGTGTTTCAGCGGTACATGGAGCCCAACTTTCTTAAGGTGTGAATCAAGCTCCAGAAATTTTTCATACTGTTCATATGTATATTTCTTATCAGTAGAGTCGGCCACTGCGAAATGAGTGAACAAACCCTCTACTTCAATACCGGGTAGACTGGCAATTTTAATAATTTCCTGCGTAGGATCATCTGCTGTGGAAAAACCAAGCCGTCCCATACCGGTATCAATCTTTATGTGAATCCTGGCCTTTTTCCCTATTTTCTGCGCAGCCTGCGAAATTGCCTCCGCGCCTTCTACGGTATATACCGTTTGGGCCAGGTCTAATTTAATTGCTTCGTCGGCCTGTTCAATAGGATTAAAACCCAAAATCAAGATAGGGGCTTCAATCCCGGCTTCCCTCAGTTCCCGTGCTTCATCGAGGATGGCCACACCCAGGTAATCGGCGCCGTTCGTCAAAACCGTCCTGCTCACAGGAACTGCCCCGTGGCCGTAAGCGTTTGCTTTAACAACCGCCATTATCCGGGCCTGCGGTTCGGCAGCTTTACGCAGTTCACGCATATTATGGGCAACAGCGGCCAGATCTATTTCCGCCCAGGCCGGTCTGGTAGTCACTTTGCTCCTCATCTCCTTTAAGCTTACTCTTTTCTGGCCAGTGACCTGATGATATCCGCTCTGCTGACAATGCCCACCAGTTTTCCGTCCTTTAGAACAGGGAGCCTGTTGATTCGGGCATCTGACATAATTGTGGCGATTTCCTCCATCGGGGTATCTTCATCGACAGTTACCGGTTCCTTAGTCATCACATCTTCAACCTTAACAGCAACTGATTTCTTTAATTCCTCTCTGAAGTCCTCCGGGTCATCCAGGTAAATAATGCCGCCCAGGATTTGAATATATGACGGAACATGGAGTTTCTGGCTTCTCACTATCAGATCCCCTTCAGATACTATCCCGATTACTTTTTTCTCGTTATTTACTACCGGAACCCCGCTAATCTTTTTATCCAAAAGCAGCTTAATTACATCCTCCACAGTATCATCCGGGCCGACGAATACAACATCAGCATTCATAATTTCTTTTGCCAGCATATGCCTTACCTCCTTTAGAGTTATCAGTTGTCAGTTGACAGTTGTCAGTTGACAGTTCGTCTGTAAGATTCACACTGTCTACTGTCTACTGTCTACTGTCTACTGTCTACTGTCTACTGTCTACTGTCTACTGTCTACTGTCATCTGTCTACTGTCATCTGTCATCTGTCATCTGTCTACTGTCTACTGTCTACTGTCTACTGTCTACTGTCTACTGTCTACTGTCATCTGTCTACTGTCTACTGTCTACTGTCTACTGTCTACTGTCTACTGTCATCTGTCATCTGTCATCTGTCATCTGTCATCTGTCAACTGTCAACTGTCAACTAAAGTCTTTTGTCGCTTGGGGTAAATAATCAAGCAGGTCCCCAGCTACCAGTGACAGCATACCTTTTTCTGCGGCTGCCAGGTCACCGGCCAGACCGTGGAAGTAGACCCCGGCCACCGCTGCCTGCAAACCAGATAATCCTTGCCCGAGTAAGCCGGCGATGATTCCGGTTAAGACATCTCCGGTCCCGCCGGAAGCCATCCCGGGATTACCGGTCGGGTTGATAAATAATGACCCGTCAGGACCGGCGATGACAGTGCGGGCTCCCTTTAAGACAACAACAGTATTCCATTTATGAGCAGCGTTTGAAGCAATTTCAACTCTATTATTCTGTACTTCCTCTGTTTTTATCCCAAGCAGTCTGGCCATCTCACCCGGGTGTGGGGTTAAAATAAGAGGGGCGCGGCAGCTTTCAAGTATACCGGTTGCGCCAACTAACGCATTAAGGCCGTCAGCGTCTATTACGGCAGGTTTCCGAAGTTCAGGCAAGAGCTGCCTGACAAACGCCGCCGTGCTCTCGTTCGTTGTTATCCCGGGACCGAGAGCTAACACATCCGTAGTTTCTAACATTTCCTGAACTAAGGGCAGGGCATCTATACTGATACTGACTTCCCCGGTTTCAGGGAGAGGTTTCGTCATTACTTCTGTCAGCTTAACCTCCATCAAATCATTAAGACTGGCCGGAACAGCCAATGTAACCAAGCCTGCCCCAGCTCTAAGAGCAGCTGTACTGGCCATAGCGGCAGCCCCTGATAAACCCGCCGACCCTCCAACGACGAGGACCCGGCCGAACGTACCTTTATGACTCTCGGGGTCTCTCACCGGCATAGTTTCCCGGACTATCTCAGGGGTAGTTAAAAACCTTTTAATCTTCTGGGTTTTCACAAGTTCAGGTGGTATTGAAATATCTGCCACCGTTAGCTTCCCCACATGCTCCGGACCTTGATGAATAACCAGGCCAAGTTTGGCGTAGGCAAAGGTAACTGTACTGGTAGTTTTTATACACGGGCCGAAAGCTCTGCCGGAATTGGCTTCCAGACCCGAAGGAATATCTACTGAAACCGTGGGTTTACCTGAGGTGTTAATAATCTCAATAACGTTTCCAACATGGTCGGGGACCGTACCCTTAAACCCCGTTCCATAAATAGCATCAACAATCAGGTCCGTATAGGCGACCGCCAGTTTGACTATATTGAGGCTGTTAGGATTAACGATTGGGTACACTTTATGCCCCATCAAGTAGAGAATATTCATATTGACCTTGGCATCACCGGCAATGTCCTTAACATCGGCAAACAACAATACCTTCACCTCAGCGCCGGAATTCAAAAGGTGCCGGGCTACAACAAACCCATCCCCACCGTTATTACCCTTCCCGCAGATAATTGTTACGGTTTTGCCTTTGGGATCACCGATCAAGCGGTATATTTCTTCTACTACCTGCAGGCCTGCATTTTCCATTAGGACAACCCCGGGAATGCCTAATTCATTTATAGCCTTCCGGTCAACTTTCTGCATTTCTTCTGCAGTTAGCAGATACATTGATATCACCTCTACTTAACTAGTATGCAACTACAAAGGCGACGGCATAGTCATTGCAGTGACTAATCGACAAGGCCAGACTTTTCACGCCCAGCTGTGCCGCGGCCGTCCCGGCTGCCCCATGAAGGCAAATTTCCGGCTTTCCGCTTTCCCCATTAACAACCTCCACATCTGTCCACTTAATTTGGCCTATACCTGTGCCGAGAACTTTTAAAACAGCTTCCTTGGCCGCAAATCTGGCTGCCAGGGAAGCCCACTCGCCCTTTTTCCCTGTACAGTAAGCTAATTCCCGGTCCGTAAAAACCCTGGCGGCAAACCTATTGGAAGACTTTGCCGCCTTCTTCACCCGGGATATTTCAATAATATCAACACCTGTTCCCTTAATCAAGGTAATCTCCTTTCCCCTGCAGCCTGTAGCCTATCGTAGAGTCAGAGGTGCTGCAAACCAAAAGTTTTCTAACGTTGTTTTATTATTTCTATTGCAGTTTTATTATTCCTATTTACAGTTATATAATTTTGTAAAGAAATTCTTGGATAGAATGTTGATGTTGGCTTAGCTCCATACTCTTTGTGGTCTTTCTTTTTATCCTTAGACCACATAGAAATGCCCGTTAGCCTTTGTGTTAAAGAATTTTGGAATTTTTGATTGCAGCTTTGCTGGCTAGGTTCTTCAATATTCATTCTGCAAAAAAACGGAAAACCCTGCAAATATATGCAGGGCCGGTCTCTTTATAATTCTTTATGCAGTTTCCTCTTTCAGATCTATAAGTTCGGCTTTTTCTTCGTCACTTAGCAGCCGATCCAAGTCAAGAAGAATCAACAGCCTCTCCCCAACTTTGGCCACACCTGTAATGTATTTGGCATCGACACTGCAAACGATGTGGGGTGCAGGTTCAATACTGGAAGAAGTTATCCTGAGGACTTCAGATACGGAATCAACTTCTACTCCGAAGGTATGGCTTCCCATCTGAATAACGATAATCCGCGCCTCTCCAGTATATTCGGTTAAAGGGAGTTCAAACCTTTTTTTCATATCTATAATAGGTATTATCTGGCCTCTTAGGTTGATGATGCCTTCCACAAACATTGGCGACCGGGGAACTTTGGTGGTAGTTAACAGCCTGTTTATCTCTTTCACCTGGGTAATCGGGACCCCGTATTCTTCATTTCCCAGTTTAAACACCACGAACTGACATTCCGTACCTATCGTGTTCTGCAGTTCCATGTATCCACCTCCCAAGAATCACAAACATCCTTTACTTGCCTTTTCGACAAAGTTTTTAAAACTCCTCTATCACATACCCAATATCTTCCTAAGTTTTTTCGCCTGGGCGCGGCTCACAGGAACTTCACTCTTCTCATGGTCTTCCACAATGAGGGTATATGTCCCATTAAAGAACGGGATAATTTCTTTTACTTTGTGAAGGTTGACCAAATAGCATCTATGGGTCCGGAAAAACACTGCGGGATTTAGCCGGCTTTCCAGCTCCTTTAACGTGAACCTTGTGAAAAGCTTGTCCTTAAAGGTCTTGATATAAACATAGTCCTGTTCGGTAAAAGCATATATGATATCAGACTCATTGACCAAAATGGTTTTACCCTGTTTTTCGGCCGGGATCCGGTCTATTTTAATGGTCGGCGGTTTCTGCCCCCCCGGCCCGGCTTCTTCCGAGAATACAACAGGCTGGTCCGTCCGGTTTCCATTAGCTGGATTGTTCGGCGCCTGCTGCTGCTGTTGTTGAGTTATCTTGACTATCTTTTTGATGGTTTGGGTAAGCCTTTTTTCATCAAACGGTTTGAGGATATAGTCAACGGCATTCACCTCAAAGGCGCGAACCGCGTATTCATCATAGGCAGTTACAAAAACAACATGCGGTGGGTTGGGCATCTCCTGGACCTTGGCTCCAACTTCTAATCCGTTCATCCCCGGCATCTCTATATCTAAGAAGAGGATAGAATAATCCAGGGCTTTAATTAAGGTGAGTGCTTCCTGGGCATTGGTTGCCTCACCAACAACCTCGATGTTTTCAAACTTGTTTAACAGAAACCTGAGTTCCTTGCGGGCCGGATACTCATCATCGACTATCAAAGCCTTAAGCTTCATTAACCTGTCCCCTCCCATCTTCGTATATGTCCAGAATCAAGGGCACCCTGACATGAACAATTGTTCCCTCGCCTACGTCACTGGTAATCCCCAATCCGTATTCTTCTCCAAATAAACTCTTTAACCGCTCGTGGACATTGCTTAAACCAACACCGTTACCAGAACCTACGCCAGGCAGCAGCACCTGGCTTATCCTGTCCCTCGGTATCCCCACACCGTCATCTTTAACAAAAATATGCAGTTCCCCATGTTCCTTTCTGATACTAATCTGAACCGCACCGGGTCCCACTTTTGGGGTAATCCCATGCTTTACCGCATTCTCTACGAGGGGCTGCAGGGTCAGCACCGGAATTTGGAAATCCATAAGTTCAAGGTCTATGTCCCTCAAAATTCGAAGTTTCTCTCTGAACCTTGCTTTTTCCAGGACCAGATATGTGTTAATGTATTCCAACTCTTCCCGAAGGGTGTTAAAGTGCCCGTGTCTTTTCAGGGTCTGGCGAAAAAATGCAGCAAGACGGATTAGCAGCCGGCGGGCAGTTTCGGGATTTGTACGGCTGAACATAATGATAGTATTTAAGGTATTAAACAGGAAGTGGGGGTTAATCTGGGCATGCAGCGCCTGAAGCTCGGCCTTTGTAACCAGTTGGGTCTGCCGGTCAAGTTCGGCTAACTCCATTTGGACCCCCAGCAGCTGGGCCACGCCAACGGCAAGTTTTACAACATGGGGCGGCATCTGGCCTTCCTTCGTCTGGTAAAGCTTGACACACCCCTCTATCTTGCCCCGGCATTTCAGCGGGGCAATAACTGCCGCCTCAAGGGGGCAGTTGCAGTCTTTTACCGGACATTTGAGTTTTTCTTTATTATCAACAATTATTAACTCACCGGTCTGAACAACCTGTTTCGTGGCCTGGGTAAGAATCAGCTGGCCGGGCTGGTGACGTTCACAGCCTGCCCCTACGTACGCCAGAACACGTTCCCTGTCAGTTATCGCCACAGCTGAAACATCACTTATTTTTAAGATAATCTCCGCCGCTTTTTGGGCAGTCTCTTCATTTAACCCCTGCCTTAAAAAAGGCAGAGTTTCGTTGGCAATCTGTAATGTGGAATCAAGGTGTTCTTCACCGTCTTCCATAAAGACAGTAACTACTTTATGGGACATTGTATAATCAAAAAGCAGGTAAGCCCCAAAGGTATTCAGGCAAAAAAAGACAAACACAATTATCCCCGGGTGCTGTGGCATCCCTGTGGCCGTAAAGACCACGCCGAACTGAAGCAAAGTCAGTCCCATGCCGATGGCTAACACTCGTAAAACAGCCACTAATTCTCTTTCTTTGAAATAGTCCAGAAAATTATTCATAAAAATTCCCCTAATTCCAGTAATTCTAAGGTTATCTATTAATTAGCATAAACTGCCCTATTGTCTTCGATTTTCTTAATATTAATTAATTATTCTATCAATTTTTCTATATTCCTTCATTTTTTGTCGTAGTTTTCTATGCCAGACCTGCGGCGCCTCAACCGGTGTATCAGGCGAATGCTGCGGCCAGCCAATGCAGAGAATGTAAAAGAAGAAATCCCCCCGCGGGGATTTCTTCTTTTTAGACCGGGTCGCTTAAACCGGGGAGTCCACCAGTGAATCAAAAATTCTAAATTGATTGCCATATATAAAATATATGTAGTATAATCTTATATAGGTCTATTATCGTTATTAAACATAAATATTAATTCCATGGAGGTATTTTTCAGTCATGAGCCTTATGAAAAACAATATTCTGGAAGCTATAGGAAATACCCCTCTGGTTAAACTAAACCGTTTATGCCCAAATCCCAATGTCATCATTGCCGCCAAACTGGAAGGGACAAACCCCGGCGGCAGCGTAAAAGACCGACCGGCTCTTTATATGATTGAGATGGCCGAGAGATCAGGTCAGCTGACCAGAGACAAAATTATTATAGAACCCACCAGCGGCAATACCGGGATCGGTTTAGCCATGGTAGCAGCCGTAAAAGGCTACAGATTAGTAGTGACAATGTCTGAGTGGATGAGTATGGAACGCCGGAAAACCCTGGCCGCCTTCGGTGCGGAGATTATCCTGACACCGGGTGAACAGGGCACTGACGGCGCAATTGAAAAAGCTTATGAGGTATATGAAGCGAATCCCGAATTGTACTTTATGCCTAACCAGTTTGCCAATGAAAACAACATACTGGCGCATTATGATACAACCGCCATGGAAATATGGGCTCAAACAGAAGGTGGAATAACCCACTTTGTAGCCGGGATGGGAACTACGGGAACTCTGATGGGCATATCCAGACGCCTTAAGGAGCTTAACCCGGAAATAAAAATTATTGGGGTTGAACCAAATCAGAATCACAAGGTTCAAGGTTTGAAAAACATGGAGGAAGCGAGAGTTCCGCAGATATATGACATCGCACGTCTGGATGAAAAGGTCCGCATTGGTGACGAAGACGCTTACGAAATGGCCCGTTTACTGGCCAGGCATGAAGGCATCTTCTCCGGTATCAGCGCCGGGGCTGCGGTGCACGTAGCCGTCCAAAAAGCTAAGGAACTGGATAAAGGCTTAATTGTCGTCATTATCCCTGACCGGGGTGATAAATACCTTTCCACAGACCTGTTTTGTTTCAGCCCCTGTGGCAATACACACTGCCAGTTAAAAGCAGAATAACCGGGAATGATGAAGGGGTGTGGACCGTCCATACCCCTTCTTTTTTATTAACTGTTTACATACTTCTTTTTCCTGGCGGGAGCAAGGATAAGTACTCCTACAGCCCCTGTTACGAACCCCCCGATATGGGCCCACCACGCCACCATGTTGCCGACCACCCCCAGAGTTATAAACCCGCTTAGCCACTGAGTAATAAACCATATAAACAGAAATATAAAAGCCGGTATTTCGATGAAGGTAAAAAAGAAAAATATCGGCAGCAGGGTTAACACCCTGGCTTTAGGGTAGCTCACAAAATAAGCCCCTAAAACTCCTGCGATGGCCCCGCTCGCACCTATAATAGGCTCAGCCGCCAGGGGATTAGCCCGAATCTGGACAAGGGAGCCTATAATTCCTGCAGCCAGATAAAGCGCAAGAAACTTCCCTCTGCCTAAACGGTCTTCTACATTGTCTCCGAAAATCCATAGGTAAAGCATGTTGCCAAGGAGGTGAATCCAGCCTCCGTGTAAGAACATGGCTGTGACCAGAGGAATAACGGCAGGCACAAAGGTAAGCTGCCCGTCCATGATGCCTGATATCCTCCTGGGAATCACCCCAAAAGCTGCGATATACCCGGACAGCTGGTTTTGGTTGAGTGACAGCTCATATATAAAAACAGCCGCATTTATTAAGATTATGGCCACGCTGACTACTGGAAAGCGGCGTGACCGGATGTTGTCCCTGATTGGTATCATCCTGACCTCCGTAAAATATTAATCATCCCGGTCCGGGTTTGAGTTATAGAACTTATTATTACCAGTTGACGAAAGAAGAATTCAACGGCTACTGCCCAAAGCCACCTCGATATGTCCGGGGCTGAACAGACAGATAATTGCCTGATAAAGGCAGAGTCCGCAATGCAGGATAATCGTTATAAACCCAGAATAGATTGGTTAGTAGAAAGGGGGTCATATGATTTTGAGAAAAATGGGCATATTTCGCTTGTTGTTTATAGTCTTCATTTTTGCCGGACTGCTGCTTAAGCTCTTTGCCGGACTTTATGTGAATTATTTTTGGTTTAAAGACCTGGGTTATACCCAGCTGTTTACCACCCCAATTATAGCCAAGCTGCAGATTGGGAGCATCTCCTTTGTTATCTATATGATTATTATTTTCCTGATGGGACTGATTGGCTATAAAGTCTTTGAGACTGCCGAACATGAACAAGTGAAAACGACCAGTAAACTCCACCTTTATGTGCTTGATAATCTCGTCCAACCGAAGGAAAAAAACATCACCCCGGTAAACCGGAAAAAGGTCATCTCCATTATCCTGCTGGCCAGCATTATTATAAGTCTGTTATTTGCTCTGGGGGCCACAGGCAGCGGTTGGATGAAGCTCCTGGAGTTCAGGAAGGCCAGTGATTTTGGAATCAAAGAAATGATCTTTAACAAGGATATCTCCTTTTATGTATTTAAAATGCCCCTTTACAATTTTATCTTGGACTCACTGGCATTTTCCCTGTCCGTTATCTTTCTCCTCAGCCTTGTTTTTTTCCCGTTAACCGGGTTAATAAAATTTGGGGGGAACATCTTCAATAAAGATGCCCTGCGTATTCCTCACAGCATCCGCCGCTTTTGGGCCGCTTTAATAGGCATCCTCTTTATTTTATTTGGTTTGAAAAAATACCTGTCGATGTTTGCCATTATGTACTCGCAAACAGGTTATGTTTACGGCGCCGGGTACACCGATATCCATGTTGCAGTCCCCCTGGCCAAAGTGATGACGGTTTTGGCATTTCTTTGCGCCCTAGCCAGTTTTGTCTATTTCTTTGTTGATGACCACCGCCTCGTCGTAGGCGCTGTCTCTGTTTACCTGGTGGCCGCCATCGCAGGTTCACTTACTTTTGGACTCATCCAGTATAATGTAAGCAACAACGAGTTTGTAAAAGAGAAACCGTATATCGAGCAGGAAATAAAGTTCACCAGGCTGGCCTATAACCTAAATAATATAAAGTACAAAGACTACCAGGGGACAGCCAAAATTACGATGAAAAATATCAATGATAACCGGTCAACGATGGACAATATCAGGCTTAATGACCCGAACCCTTTGAAAACAGTGCTTTCTCAAAACCAGGGGTTGCGTTATTATTACCGATTTAATGATATAGATGTCGACCGCTATACAATTGACGGCAAATACCGGGAGGTCCTCCTCGCGCCCCGTGAAATTTCTGACACAGCCCTGATAGAAAAAGCCGGTACCTTTGTCAATCTGACGATGAGATATACGCACGGCTATGGGGCGGTGGCCACTCTCGCCAACGAGATAGATGAGTCGGGTTACGCCAAACTCATTGTGAAGGACATCCCACCCCAGCCTCAGGTTAAGGGCATTGACATTACCGAGCCGCGGATTTACTTCGGTGAGCTGACAAATGATACGACATACGGGTATGTAATAGGTAATACCTCAGCCAAGGAATTTGACTACCCCATGGGTGACAACAATGTGGAGAACTATTATCAAGGTAAAACCGGGTTGCCTTTTACCAGCCTGAACAGGCTTTTCCTAAGCGCCCACTTTAATACCTTCCGTTTCTATATGGCCGGGGAAATCAAAGAAAACAGCAAACTGCTGATGAAAAGAAACATTGTCGAACGGGTGAATACCCTGATGCCATATCTGCGCTATGACCGTGACCCCTATATCGTAGCTGACAACAGCGGTAAACTGTACTGGATTATGGACGCTTACACCTCCACCGATAAGTTCCCCTATTCCGCCCCGGTTGATAACCTGAACTATATCCGTAATTCGGTAAAAGTGGTTATTGACCCTTATAACGGGACAGTTAATTTCTATACGTTCGACAAAACAGACCCTATTTTAAAAACCATTTCCAAGATATTCCCGGGGGTCTTTAAGGATTCATCGGAGATGCCGAGCAACCTTAATGAACACATCAGGTACCCGGAAGACTACTTCAGCATCCAGTCAAATATCCTGCTCAACTTCCATGTCAGCAATCCCTCTGTCTTTTACAACCGGGAAGATACCTGGGAAATTGCCAAGAAAGCCGGTGATGGCGGGCCCAAGAATATTGACCCTTATTATTCAATCATGAAACTGCCCGGCGAAAAAGACAGCGAGTTCACCCTGATGCTGCCCTTTACCCCAGCCTCACGGCAGGATCAGCCCCGGAACAACCTGGTAGCCTGGCTGGCCGCCCGTAATGACGGGGACAGCTATGGTGAGCTAATCTTATACAAGGTGCCGAAAAATGTAGAAATCCAGGGACCGTTGATGATAGACAGCCTGATTGACCAGGATACCTCAATTTCAGGCAAAATGACCCTTTGGGGCCAGGGCGGCTCCCAAGTTATCAGGGGCAACCTGCTGACAGTGCCGATAGACGGGGGTTTCATTTACGTTGAGCCGATTTATATTAGAGCCGCGCAGCAGGGTTCATCTATTCCGCAAATGCAGGCAATTGTTTTCGCCATTGACAAGAAGATAATTATGGTGGAAACGAAATCCCTGGACAAAGCGGTGGCCGATTACTTTTCCAGGGAGGGGTCAGGGGAGCCGGTTCCCGGTGAACCCAACAAACCTCAGGTGTTGAATCCCAAGGATTCTATTTTGAAAAAGATTGAAGCCCTAAAAAAACAGCTCCAGGACATTGAACAAGAAGTGAAGTCACTTTAGCATCTATAATTCCAGCAATAAGTGGGGTGGCCGCCTAGCGGACCACCCCATTGCGCACCGGTCTTGGGCCCAGGTATTGATAATACTGGCACTCAATCCGGCCGTTGTAAAGCTTCCTCCGCTTCCCGGCCGGGCGGCCAAAAAGCGCCTCAAACCGCGGATGGGAAGTAATAATAAAATACGACCAGGTGTCAAGCGCGGTAAAAACCCGGCCCATTTCGCGGTAGAGTTCTTCGGCCTGTTTAACCTCCCCTGACCGCTCCCCATACGGTGGGTTGCAGATGATATACCCGTATTTCGACTTCGTCTGGACCTCAGACAGCGGGAGGCGCTGAAAATGGATCTGTTTTTCCACTCCGGCCAGCTTGGCATGATAGCGGGCCAGGCTTAATACCTTCTCATCAATGTCTGTGCCGATAATCCGCAGTTCCCGGTCGTCCTCCGTCACAGCCAGGGCCTCTTCCCACGCCTCCTGCCACAGGGCTTTGGGCACCGTCGGCCAGGTTT
Source organism: Firmicutes bacterium HGW-Firmicutes-8 (assembly GCA_002840165.1). Taxonomy (GTDB): domain Bacteria; phylum Bacillota; class Thermincolia; order Thermincolales; family UBA2595; genus GW-Firmicutes-8. The sequence continues at coordinate 23,074 of PGZN01000004.1, read as the reverse complement.
CGGCTGCAAAGCTGCGTTTAATGCCGGGAGCAATATTTAAGCCAATCAGAGCGGCTTCAATGGGTATCGTCCCCGAGCCACAGACAGGATCCATTAAGACCCTGTCAGGAAACCAATGGGCTAAGATAATCATCGCCGCAGCCAGGGTCTCTTTTAAAGGGGCGTCGCTGGCAAGTTTCCGGTATCCTCTCTTATGAAGCCCCGGCCCGCTTGTATCAATTGTAAGGGTAACCTCATCCTTAAGCAGGGCCACCTCAATCTTATAGCGCGGGCCGTCCTCGGCGAACCATTCCCGGTGGTATTTCTGTTTCATCTTTTCGACTACCGCCTTTTTTACAATAGCCTGGCAGTCCGGGACACTAAAGAGTTTGGAGTTAATTGATTTGCCTTCAACAGGAAAGCTGGCATTTTCGGGAAGTATATCCGGCCACGGCAGTTTTTTCGTCTGCTGAAATAGTTCTTCAAAGGTTGTGGCTTTGAAAGAACCCATCTTTAATAAAACCCGGTCCGCAGTCCGTAGCCACAGGTTCGTCCTGCAGATAGCCAGCTCATCAGCGGCAAACGTCACCCGGCCATTTTCAACCGTTACTTCTTCATAGCCAAGCTCTTTAACCTCACGGGCGACCAGTGCTTCCAACCCAAAGGTGGCTGTAGCTATCAGTTCAATCTTTGACATATGGCATCTCCTTTTCAACAGTTGCTAGTTGCTAGTTTTCAAAAAAAATCACTGAGTACACAGAGAACCTGTGATTCACTGACAACTAGTATTCCATTTTTGACTTTGGGATTGTTTATTTTTAATTAGCCGCGGATGACGCTGATTAACGCGGATAAATTATGGGATTCATGTTTTACGCGGATAACTAATTAAATACAATACAATTTATTTTGGTGTTTTCTTTGTACCAAGATAATGAAACTCGCTCTAACTATAAGCTCCAATTTTATTGGGTAAAGAAGTATACCTTTATAAACTGTAGCTGTTTTTTGTTTTATTATTATTTGTTTTTATTTTTTATCCGCGGCGTTTTAAATCCGCGTTTATCCGCGTCATCCGCGGCTTTTTTTAGTTAATTTAGTGAATCCCGGTTTAGCTACAAATTGCACTCTATTGAGTAGAAAGTTAGCGCTTCACTACAGGTTGCCGATATCTCTCTGTGCCCTCTAAACCAGCCTCTGTACTACTGTAGAGCATAAGGTTCAATGTGGGGTCATAAGATCACAAAGAGTCAGAGATACCACAAACTAAAGGTTTTCTAGCACAGTTTTGATTTTTTTAATTAGGTTATATGGTTTAATAAAGTATGAAGAATTCTTAGGTAGAACTTTGATGTTGGCGTAGAATGTTACATGGTTTTATAATTATTTATTCATTAGAGTATCACATTTCCCAAATAGGAGGGGAGAGCAAGGGTTAGCAGTGACTCTCCGCGCCCTCTTTTTTCCAGTGAATCTCACTATCTCCGCGCTCTCCGCGGTTATTTTTAAAATTGATTGCAGCTTTGCTGCGCTAAGAACTCTACTTTATCTCTGTGAATTCTGTGTCTTCTTTACAACCTAATACCTATTTGCCTTCCATAAACAGTCCCAGCAGCAGGATCAGCATTGGCTGGTGGATTATGTATACCGACAGGGTGTGCTGCCCTAAGAAACTAAGGATGTTCTTCCGGGGTGTGAATGAGAATAAACTCCTTTTCACAGGATAGAGTAGTTTTCCCAGCACAGTCCCGTACAGGAATAATCCGAGCCATGGAAACAAAGGATAGAAATCGCTTGAAATCCAGGAACTGCTGGTGAGATTAAACAGAAACAGGTAGCTATGAGAAACAGGGACCACGTTTAGATACTGCCCTAAAATAATTATAATAGTACCCAAAATCAGCAGAATGTATTTATTAAGATTGCAGAATAAAGGGAATAACAGGATACTTGTCCCCAGGAAGTGTAAGATACCATACTTTATGCCATAATCGGGGTTGTACAGGTGTGAAGCGACAGTGATCAGCATACCAACCGCCAGGTACTTGAGACCCCGCCTGACATTATTCCGGCTGAAAGAACTGCTGATGGCGGAAATCAAGATAAACAGGATAACAGATACCTTCCCCAGATAATAGTAGACGCCCGCGTTATAATTCACACGATAGTTGTAAAACTCCTTCAAATCAAAAATCAGATGGAAAAGTACCATCAGAAAAAGGGCCAGCCCTCGAAGATTATCTATTTCCCAAACTCGCTCCCTTTCCGCCATATCGACAATCCTTCCCGCACCACTCGGCAATTGTCAATTGTCAATTGTCAATTGTCAATTTTCTTTTCATGTTCCTGATTATTTTACCATGATTAGAGGCGAAAGATAAGCACAAAAATCAGGCCGCGAGTTTTTAGCCTGGGCCTGCTTTTATATATTATTATGTCTCACTTTACCCGGAAAGGGCTTTTTCACTAATTATTTTATAATTTTATAATTTTAAAAACCCGGCTTTAAGTACTTGGCTAATATCCCCTGGCATATAATATAAAAGCTGATGTTAAGAGGGTGGGAAATGTGCCGGATAAAGGTTTTTTTACCTTCAGGGAATATATGAAAAAAGAAAACAGTCCGTTAACGGCCTGTATGGAAGATTACCTGGAAATGATTTACAGGCTCTCCCTTGACAGTGGTTTCACAAGAATCCACGACCTGGCCGCTTCGTTAAATGTACAGCCCCCCTCGGCCACCAAAATGGTCCAGAAACTGGCCGCATCGGATCTGGTTAACTACGAAAAATACGGTATTATCACCCTGAGCAGCACAGGCCGGGACCTGGGCAAACAACTGCTGGAACGCCATCACACTGTAGAAACTTTTCTTAAACTGCTCGGAGTTAATGAAGACCTTCTGGAAGAAACCGAGAAAATAGAACACACCCTGAGTGAAAATACCCTGAGCTGCCTCCGGGAGTTTGTAAGCTTCTTCAACACCACCCCAAATTTAATAAAGAAATTTACCAACTTCAAAAAGAATAATAAGGAAGGACTGCCTCTTTAATTATGAGACAGTCCCTTTGCGTATCTGGAAAACCTTACTATTGGACTTGAGGCCAATTTCCGGTTTGATAAGTGTTCACCATCGTCTGATTCGTTTGGGCAGCCAGGGTCGGAACCTGGTACATCCCTTTTTGGTTCATGTACTGGAACACTTCGTAAGCTTGGTTGATTGAAGACACAGTACAGTTGGTCATTATATTGCGCAGGTTTGAATCGGCACATTCCAGGGCAGCTGTTGTACAAACTAGCGCGCTGGCCTTAGCGCAGCCCAGCATACCGGAGGCTACATCGCGGTCATCCATGGCGTTTTCATTGACATTTGGTTCGACCGGAGAGGGCTGCCGCAAACCGTAATTAACGTTTGCTGCTTTGGGAGCCCTGTAAGGGGCAGCCGAACCGGCGCCCTGTTTATGCAGGTAATTGACAAGGTTCTGGTAGCTGCTGTACATATGTTTTAACTGATTGTCCATAATCTGCCCGAGCTGCTGGTCCTTGACATGGGGCTTGTAGAGCTCAAACTGGTTAATGCCGTCAATATGATCGGTAAGTACTTCATGAGCCTCAATAAGCTCATGGGCGCCATACTGCTGCCCCGCAGCCGTCCCGACGTTTTGACCAATCTGCTGTCCGGTTGGCTGATTTCCTTGGTTCTTATGCAATCCTTATTCCTCCTTTGATAATAACTATGATTATATATTTACCCAAAAAGTACTTTTGAATGTATATATTAGAAAGTTTTTCACATAATGCATTACAATCATCAAAGCCGCCCCGCAGGTTAACCGGTTAACCGGTTCATGCCTGGGGGCGGCTTTACTTTTTGTGTTCTTCCGTCAGATTATTAAGCATCCTAAGACTGCAGACAATTTTCTCCACTTCCGAGAGCTCAACCTTTTTAAGAAGCCCGGCCAGATAATTCTTTTTGATCGTGGCTTGTTCATTTTCTCTGTCCCCCCGCTAATTTAGTACAAGTGTTAGCCTGCTTATAGTTCTTATGCGAACGAATACATTAATTTTATCATCTATATTTTCTCGTGTCCAGCAGATGTTGACTCTTTTCAGAGGTTTATCATATTCCGAACATTTATGGAAAAAATATATCCGTTGTCTAATTATCTTGTTTAGGGAGTTTAAGATGGGAATCAATATTCAATCATTGTACAAAAGCTATATAAATGGTGACGAAACCACAGAAGTATTGAAGGATGTCTCGTTCCAGGTTGAGGACGGCCAATTTCTAGCCATAGTCGGTCCTTCCGGTTCGGGAAAATCGACCCTGATGAATATTATTGGCTGCCTCGACAGGCCTACCAGGGGGACATATTATCTGGCCGGCCAGGATACCGGCAGTTTAGGTGACAGGAGGCTGGCAGCCATCAGAAATAAGCATATCGGGTTTGTCTTTCAGTCCTTTAACCTGCTGCCCCAGTATACTGCCCTAGAAAATGTGGAGCTGGCCGGGCTGTACAGTAATATCCCACCCCGGACGGCCAGGGAAAAGGCTAGAGAGGCCTTGATCTCACTGGGTCTCGAAAACCGGGTAAAATATATGCCTAACCAATTATCAGGAGGTCAAAAACAGCGCGTAGCCATCGCCCGCGCAATTGTCAACTCTCCTTCGATAATACTGGCTGATGAACCTACCGGCAGTTTGGATTCCAAAACCGGCCGGGAAGTTCTGGATATATTTAATGGGCTAAACCGGGAGGGAAAGACGGTTATTGTAGTTACCCATGACCCCGCAATAGCCCAGGAGGCCAACCGGATTGTAAATATTAAAGACGGTATCGTCAGGGAGGCCTGAAATGAGGGTTCAAGAGAGCTTCCGCAGCAGTATAAAGTCATTGTTTCACAACAAGTTACGAAGTTTTTTAACAATGCTGGGAATTATCATCGGTATTTTTTCGGTTATCATGCTCACATCAATCGGTGAAGGGATAAAGAACCAGGTCACCTCTCAGGTTGAGTCCCTGGGCGCCAATCTGCTCTATATCTTTCCCGGCAAGGTTGAACTGGTGCCCAGAAGAGGCCAAAGCAAGCTGGGTGTCCGGAATGGCGGGTTCGTTGAAAGTAAAAATACACTGACTTATAACGATGTTTTGGCTTTGAAAGGTAAAACCGGTATTTCCGCAGTGTCATGTATATTCCCCGGGGTTGACTGGCTTGATGACCTGAAAATATTCACTTCAACCACCGGAGTTGACGAAGACGATGCTATAGTAACTAAATTCAACTTAAAATACGGTCGGTTTATCAACAAAAATGAGCGAGTAAGAAAGGAGCGGGCAGCAGTAATCGGTGACCAGGCTAACAAGGAACTGTTTAAAGGGAAAAATTCCATCGGTAAAACCTTTAAACTCAATGGTAAAGATTATAAAGTCATCGGCATCCTGCAGTATGTAAAGCCCGAAAATTTGGGGCCCCAGGGCGACGATATGAACGTAAAGATTTATCTTCCCGTAACTGAGATGCTGGACCGGGCAAAGCAGAAAAACATAAGCCAGATTATGGTTAAGGCGGCCTCGGCTCAGTCGGTAGGCACAGCCGAAAAAACCGTCCGGGATATTATGCTTAAGCGTCACCGGGACATAGAGTTCACTGTTATCAAACAACAGGATATGCTCACTGCGATTAACAACATATTAGGCATCCTCACCGCCGGCCTCGGGGGTATTGCGGCAATCTCCCTGCTGGTGGGAGGTATAGGAATTATGAACATTATGCTTGTTTCGGTGACTGAGCGGACGCGGGAAATCGGGGTGCGCAAAGCCATTGGCGCTAACCGGCGGGATATTTTAATCCAGTTCCTGATCGAAGCAGTGTTTTTGAGTATTATCGGAGGCCTGCTGGGTTTAGCGGCAGGAATCAGCGGAGCGCGGCTGCTTCCGTCGGTTTTTCCGATGATTCATACGGCAGTCTCCTTTACTGCTGTGCTAATTGCCCTTCTCTTCGCCTTACTGGTAGGCGTATTCTTTGGTGTTTATCCGGCGAGACTGGCATCCAAACTAGACCCCATAGAAGCCCTCCGCAGCGAATAGCATGAACACACAGTGAATAACCATTGTCTCAAGAAGACAATGGTTATTCTGTAACTACTACCGGGTTACTGTATCTGAAATGTACTCTCCAGGTATTTAGTTACCGCCACACCCAGCCCTCCTCCGATGAGGGCGGTCAACAATTGCGGCGCCTGAAAGGCCGCTAACAAGGGTGGTGGTATTTTAATCCCCAACAGGGCTATGATGTAATTAAGGCTGATATAAAATACAAAGTATTTCACCAAGGCCGAGACCAACACCGCTATATATATATTTTTACTTCTCAGAAGTCCAAATACCAGGACCAATGCGGCATTGGCTGTCATGATCACCGGAACCAGCGGCATCGTGATAGGATGGACTATACCTAATAATAAGGCGGCCAGGGGAGTAATACAACCAATAAAGATGCCGCTTAATGTACCGGATAAAGCCGCTGCAGTAAATAAAACCGCATTTACTGCCGGACCGGTTATATATATGGGCAGGTGAAGAAATTGGACTGCCAGGCAAAGTGCCAGAAGCACTCCCGTTCGCGTCATTATTTTGGTATTCATAGAACCCCCCCATTCCCATTTAAAATTAATCCGAAGTTTGCGTTCAGGCTGTTCATAGTTTTATATGCGGAAGGCATTGTTTTTAGTTCTCAAAAAGATGGACCAGAGCAAGCGAACCTGTATCACCGTGACGGGGAGAGCTATCCGCATAAGGGTGTTCTCTTGTTCTCCATGTCCGCCACTAAGCGAAGATACTGGCATTATAGGTGAGGGAAGCTTTCGCTAAAGCAAAAAAAGAAGACAAGCCTGTCTTCCTTAGTGAGGGTTATTTAGTCTTATAGCAAAGTATAAACAAGTTTAGCAAATTCCCTAAAATCGTCTAGGCGCTTTAAACTTGAATAGACAATTTTATTGTAGCAAAACTATCAGCATACCCCTGGGGGGTACGGTATCCCCTATCAGCTGTAATCCACCACCAAAACTACCCTCCCTTATACGCCTTGCTAAACCCTCAGAAAATATCCGCTGGGCAGGTTGAAAATCAAAATACCGGTCCATTGTTCTCACCTTAAAATCAACTAGCTGTCCCTTGCCTTCCTCCGGGGCAAATAATAATTCACCATCCCTAATGACTCGGTAAGCTAACCCAGGCGGCGACTCATTAAGCACTACCAGATCAACTGCATCCGTTCCCAGAATTGTCGATAGTTCACCCATTAGCCTAAGCCGCTCGGCAAGGTAGCGTTCCCGTTCAATAGACTTGTCCAAAAGGACAGCCAAATCAATATCACTCATTGTTGTTGGCCTACCGGCGGCATAAGAACCGAAAAGGTAAAAAGCAGTTACTTGGCCGCTGTCCTCATTTTGTTTGTCTTTTCCTGCTGTTTCCTGTAACCGGTAAGAAATATTTAAAAGGGAAATTCAGATTATGGATTTTAAGCAATGTTATATTAGTGCTTTTTCTTCGCAATGGTAATACTAACACTGAATTTACTAATAGGAGGTGATGCCCTATGAAAACGACACAAATACCCAATAGACTATCCAAAGAAAAATCGCCTTATCTTCTTCAACATGCTAATAATCCTGTCGACTGGTATCCTTGGGGTGATGAGGCTTTTGGCAAAGCAAAAAAAGAAGACAAGCCAGTCTTCTTATCGGTGGGGTATTCAACCTGCCACTGGTGCCATGTAATGGAGCGGGAATCTTTTGAAGATAATGAGGTAGCGGAACTTCTAAACAAACACTTTGTCTCGATTAAGGTTGACCGGGAAGAGCGGCCTGATATCGACACCATTTACATGGCCGTATGCCAGGCTATGACCGGTCACGGCGGCTGGCCTTTAACGGTAGTAATGACCCCTGATAAGAAGCCTTTTTTTGCCGGGACCTATTTCCCGAAAAAAAGCTCCCGGGGTCTGCCCGGCGTGATAGATCTCATAAGCCAGATTTCCTCTCTATGGGAAAACGAAAAAGAAAGGGTTCTCAGTTCAAGCCGCGAAATTACCCAGTTCATAGAGGATTCCCTGGCAGCCCAAGTCAAGGGGGAGTTAGATGAAGATGTCCTGCACAGAGCTTACAGCTATTTCAAAGAAGCGTTTGACCGCGAGTACGGCGGTTTTGGCAGGGCGCCTAAGTTCCCCACACCCCATAATCTCACATTTCTATTACGTTATTGGAAGATGACAGGAAAACCTGAAGCCCTTGAGATGGTGGAAAAAACACTGGATTCGATGTACCTTGGAGGAATCTATGACCATATTGGCTTCGGTTTCGCCAGGTATGCAACTGACCGCAAATGGCTTGTGCCGCACTTTGAAAAAATGTTATATGATAATGCCCAGCTGGCTATCGCATATTTAGAAGCGTTTCAGGCCACAGGGAAAGCAAAATACGCCAGAGCCGCCCGGGATATCTTTACTTATGTCCTTAGGGACATGACATCACCCGGGGGTGGATTCTTCTCGGCTGAAGACGCCGACTCGGAAGGGGAAGAAGGCACATTCTATATCTGGACTCCCCGGGAAATCACCGCGGTCTTGGGAGAAGATGAGGGAAACCGATTTTGTAAAATTTACGGTATTACCGACAGGGGAAATTTTGAGGAAAAAAGCATCCCGAACCTCATTGAAACCGGGTTTATTGAAGGATTTGATAATGCCAGGGAGAAACTTTTCGCCGCCAGGGCACGGCGGGAACACCCCTTTAAAGACGACAAAATCCTGACCGCCTGGAATGGCCTGATGATTGCAGCCCTGGCTTTTGGTTACCGCGTGCTGGGCGAGCCGAAGTATAAAAAGGCCGCTGAAAGCGCCATAAACTTTATCTCCACCAAACTTATCCGCAGTGACGGGCGGCTTTTAGCCCGGTACCGGGACGAAGAGGCAGCTTATCCCGGTTATGTCGAGGATTACGCTTTTCTCATCTGGGGACTGATAGAATTATACGAGGCCACGTTCACCTTAGATCACCTGACAACAGCCCTAAAACTGAACAGGGATTTACTCAGATACTTCTGGGATGAAGAGAATGGAGGTCTTTTCCAATATGGCTCTGATGCGGAAACCCTGCTCACAAGGCCTAAAGAGACATATGACGGGACCCTTCCCTCCGGAAACTCGGTAGCGGCCCTTAATTTCCTGCGTCTGGCCCGCTTAACAGGTAACACCGGCCTGCCCGAAAAGGCCCAAACTCAATTGAGGGCTTTTGGAGGCTCTATTAACGATGCCCCGGCCGGACATACTTTTTTTCTCATGGCGGTCTACTTTAACCTTGTTCCGACTACTGAAATAACAATTGTAGGAGACCCGCAGTCAGGAGATACTAAAGAAATGTTGAGAACTGTATACAGCCGTTTTGGCCCGGAAATCCTCGTCACAGGCAAACCAATGAATGAAGTAACGGAAAAACTGGTTAAAGTTATCCCTTCAATTAAGGGACGCCAGGCTGTTGACGGAAAAGCCACAGCTTATGTGTGTAAAGACTTTGCCTGTCAGGAACCGGTTACTGACAGCGAAAAACTAGCCAGTCTGTTGTGGGCAGGCAAACCAGATTAATTGAGCTATGCTTCCTTAAAATCGAGAGACCCGGTCCGGTGACCGGGTCTCTCGATTTTAAGGTGTGGGGACAGAAATCTAGGCTGGCTGTTGGCCCGCTGCCGGAAAAAATGATTCAATTATACTGTTTAAATATATACTATTCTGTATTATTCTGTATAAATTTGTCATACGATTTATAGTTTACCAATTTCAGCCATTGAGTTATAATAACTATAGCAAGTGATTTAAATTACAAACTTGCGAAAATAGTCGCGCTCTGCTACAAAATGTTATAACTTTCGCCTAAGTGCAGGTTACACCTAGTATCCATTTGAAGAGCTTGGGGGGGGGAAGCTCAAATTCAAGACTTTTTCGCTAGTTACAACAAGAGCAATGGCGACCGATTGGAGGAAAATAATGAGTTTAAATGATTTAGGTTTTTCAAAAAAAGGACAAGCCCTTTACAAAAAAATTATCGCCCTCCAGGAAGAGTTGAAATCACAACAGGTGATACCGGAAGATCAATTCAACCAGGACATTGTTGCTGATATGATAAGAGACGGAGCACCTCTGATCAGCAAACTGCCCCCCTGCATGGGAAGAGACACATTTCAAGACACAATTCACAGGTTGTGCCTGCTGTTTATCCAGTATGTACCTGAGCGAAAAGGCGAAATTGAAGAGATCATGAACCTGAGGAGCCAGTTTTACGCCGGTATGGATATCCAAGCTATACTAAAGGAACATAAGCAAATTAAAGCGGATTTACTGGCATTAATTCTGGAAAACGCTTACCGGCCATATTATCTGGCTCTCGCTGAAAAACTCCGGAATCTGAACGATCTGAATACCTGGGAGAAACATTACTGCCCTGTATGTGGTGAGACGGCGTCTCTGGCGAGTCTCGACGAACAAGACGGGCAGAGATTTCTCTGGTGTTCATATTGTACCACCGGGTGGCATTTCCGGCGGTTAGCCTGTCTCGAATGCGGCAACATCAACCATGAGGAACTAAAATACTTTTATTTGGAAGATGACAGCAACCTCCAGGTTCATACCTGCACCAAATGCAAGAGTTACATCAAAACCGTTCGAAGAGGAGTAATTAAACAGAAAAATCTCCCTTTGATCGACGCCCAAACTGTATGTCTGGACCTTTTAGCAGAACGGGAAGGATACAGGAGGTGATTAAAATTACCTAATCTTCATTGGCATATTATGCCACATGCGCAAAATCTTGAAAGAAGAGAGGGATAATCCTTGAAAATTAAGAGGAGACAGTTCTTAAAACTGATGGGTGCCTCAACGGCGATGTTTGCCCTTTGGGAATTTAACTTCCTCGCCGAAGTAGAAGCTGTAGTACCTAGCTTAAGAATCCAGTATGCCGTAGCAACCCCCGGTATTTGCCCGTATTGTTCGGTGGGTTGCGGAATTACAGTCCATACTGACCCAGTTGCCCTTAATGTTATTAATATTGAAGGTGACGCCGACCACCCGATCAACCGGGGTTCTCTTTGCAGCAAGGGTTCCAGCCTGTTCCAACTCGTTGGCAACACCCAACGGGTGACCACACCCCTGTACCGCGCACCGGGAACCAATACCTGGCAGGTGAAGACTTGGGACTGGACTTTGGACCAGATTGCCACCAAGGTCTACAATACCAGGAACACTTATTTTGAAACCGCTTTAGATGGAATCACTGTTAACCGCCTCGATGCCATCGCCTGCCTGGGCGGAGCCGCCCTAGACAATGAAGAAGACTACCTGCTCTCCAAAATGATGCGCGGCCTGGGAGTCAACTACCTCGAACACCAGGCCCGTCTCTGACACTCCTCCACAGTCGCCGGTCTGGCGGCTTCATTCGGCAGGGGTGCAATGACCAACCACTGGATCGACCTGAAAAATACCGATTGTGCGTTAATCCTCGGGGCTAACCCGTCCGAAAACCACCCCCTGTCCTTCAAGTGGCTCTTGGAAGCCAAGAAAAACCGGGGAGCGAAAATAATCGTGGTTGACCCGCGCTTTACCAGGAGCGCTTCCAGAGCCGATATTTACGCCCCCTTAAGATCAGGTACCGATATCGCTTTTGTCGGCGGGCTGATGTATTATATCCTCAGCAATAACCTCTACCACGCGGATTACATCAAAAAGTACACCAATGCCGCCTTCCTGGTTAACGAAGGTTTCGGTTTCACCGACGGTTTATTTACCGGCTATGACCCCGGCACCAGGACATACAACAAGAGCACCTGGGTTTACCAGACAGATGCCGGCGGAGTACCGCTGAAGGATGAAACCCTGACCAACCCCAGGACGGTATTCCAGATTATGTTAAACCACTACTCCCGTTATACTGCCACGACAGTTTCGGCAGTTACCGGGATGACGGTGGCCAAATTCAACGAAGTAGCCGCTGCTTTTGCAGCCACCGGGGCAGTAAACAAGACAGGGACCATCATGTATGCCATGGGCTGTACCCAGCATACCGTTGGTTCCCAGAACGTCAAATCGTATGCTATGCTGCAGCTCTTGCTCGGTAACATGGGCCGACCCGGCGGCGGCGTAAACGCCATGCGGGGTGAGTCCAACGTGCAGGGTTCCACCGACATGGGCCTGCTGAACAACAACCTTACCGGCTACCTGGCTTCCCCGATCGCCACAGCCGATTACGCCACCTTAGCGGGTTACCTGGCTAAGGAAACCCCGGCCTCAGGCTATTGGATAAATAAGCCCAAGTTCTTTACCAGCTTGCTGAAGGCCTGGTGGGGAGCCAATGCCATCTCCGGCAATGAATACTGCTACCAATACCTGCCCAAACGCAATACCAGCAAAGGCTATACCCATATCCAGCTCTTTGAAACCATGTATGATGCCGCCAGGCCCATCAGAGGCCTGTTCTGCTTCGGTCAGAACCCCGTAGTGGCCGGACCTAACGCGAACAAGGAAAGTACTGCTTTGAAAAACCTAGACTGGCTGGTCTGTGTCGACCTGTTCAGCACTGAAACAGCCAACTTCTTTAACCGTCCCGGGACCTCCTATAGTACTGTAAATACAGAAGTCTTCCTCCTGCCGGCGGCCGCCTCCTTTGAAAAAGAAGGCTCTATCTCCAACAGCGGGCGGTGGATCCAGTACCGCTGGAAAGCTGCCAACCCGCCCGGCGAGGCTAAGAGCGACCTCTGGATCATGTATAACCTGATGCAGCGGATCCAAAACCTGTATGCTTCCAGTTTAGACCCGAAGGACGATCCAGTCAAGCAATTGACCTGGAGCTATGGGGTCGGCGAACCGAGTGTCGACCTGGTAGCCAAAGAAATCAACGGTTATTATGTGGCCGACGGAACACAGTTACCCGGATTCTCCGTTCTTACGGATACCGGCACCACGGCCTGTGGCTGCTGGATTATGAGCGGCATGTACCCGTCCACCGGCAACAAGACTATGAACCGGGACATCACCGACCCGGACGGCTACGGTCATTACCGCAACTGGGCTTACTCCTGGCCGGCCAACCGCCGCATCCTGTACAACCGGGCCTCGGCCGACTGGACCGGCGCCCCCTGGTCTGCTGACAAGACAGTTATCTGGTGGAGCGGCACATCGTGGACAGGCTATGACGTCCCCGACTTCGCCGCCACCAAGGCGCCTACCGATCCCGGCGGGACTGACCCGTTTATCATGAAGACAGAGGGCGTAGGCGGCCTGTTTGCCACCCTGAACGAAGGGCCGTTCCCCGAGCACTACGAGCCGTACGAAACACCTACTACCAACGCCTTCTCCAGCCAGCAGTTCAACCCGGCGGCCCTCATCTTCAATACGGCGTTGAATGCTAAAGGGGAAGTTGCCACATATCCGGTTATCGCCACCACCTTCCGGCATACGGAACACTGGCAGGGCGGGTCTATGACCCGGAACTGCACCTGGCTGCAGGAACTGATCCCCAGCCAAACCGTAGAAATCAGCCCGGGCCTGGCCAGCTCCAAAAGAATCTCAAATGGCGGGAATGTCATTATTCAAACGGCCCGCGGCCAGATGACAGCCAAAGCCATGATTACCGACCGGGTAAAACCGCTGCTTATTAACGGGCAGACCTTTGAGATCATCGCCCTGCCCTGGCATTTCGGCTTCAAGGGCCTGGCTACGGGTGACAGCGCGAATACCCTGACCTGCCATGTCGGTGATGCCAATACCTTGATCCCCGAATACAAAGCCTTCCTGTGCAAGGTTTTGAGAGGCTAACCTTGAGCGTAACCTTGAGATAGAATGGAGGAGTGCTAAATGGCATTAATGGCCAAAATGATTGACGTTACCAAGTGCACCGGCTGCCGGGCCTGCCAGGTGGCCTGCAAACAGTGGAACCAGCTCCCGGCCCAGATTGAAGCATTTACGGGCAGTTTACAGACACATACAACATGTTTGGCTTATGTCTGGACCTTTGTTAAATTTATTGAGCGAACCAATAACGGCGTATTCGAATGGTTATTCCGGAAACACCAGTGCATGCACTGCCAGGATGCTGTCTGTATCAGTGAGTGCGGTAAAGGAGCGTATGAGCGGGATGCAGTTGGAAATGTTGTCAGGGAGCCCGCTCTCTGCATCGGCTGCGGCCAGTGTGTATCGGCCTGCCCCTATCAAGCAGCCAAAGTAATTAATGACGCCTCCGGCAAGTCTGCCCGGAGCTGTAAGTTCTGCTGGGACCGGGTAGGCAACGGCCTTACTCCGGCCTGCGCCAAGGCCTGTACCAACGGGGCTATCCAGTTCGGTGACAGAACCGTCATCCAGGCCGCTGCTGAGGCCAGGAAAAACGAACTACTGGCTCAGTATCCTGCGGCTAATGTCTATGGAATCAACGAGATGAACGGGACCTTGGTCTTCTATGTCCTACCCTACGCTTCATCCGTATACGGGTTGACGGCCGGGCAGCAGAATCCCCTGACAGGTACCTATGACTGGAGTGGGTACTATGATCCGTTAAATCCCAAGTATGACCCCAATCACTACTGGCACACCTAATAAATAGTCCCTAATATTAAACAAGGCTGGCTGGTTAGCCAGCCAGCCTTGTTTCTAGACATTCGCACTGAGGTAATTTTCCCGGAATTACCGGGTCATCTAAAAACTCCTCCACTTAATGAGAGCGTTTCTATCCTCAAACAAAAGATTTTGCTGTGCTCTTAAAAGACTAACCATGCTATAGCTTAACTTCAAGAAAGAACGGAGGAATGCCAAATGGCATTAAAGGCCAAAATGATTGACGTTACCAAGTGCACCGGCTGCCGGGCCTGCCAGGTGGCCTGTAAGCAGTGGAACCAGCTCCCGGCCCAGATTGAGGCCTTTACGGGCAGCCTGCAGACCCATACCAGGGTACTGCATAATACCTGGACCTTTGTCAAATTTATCGAGCGGACCAATGCCGGGGTGTTTGAATGGCTGTTCCGGAAGCACCAGTGTATGCACTGCCAGGACGCTACCTGCATCAGCGTTTGCCCACGTGGGGCGTTTACCCGCAGTGATGTGGGCAGCGTAATCAGGGACCTCAGCCGCTGCAAGGGCTGCGGCGACTGTCAGGATAATTGTCCGTATGATGCCGCAGATACAAGACCTCTCGAGCCGCAATATGCTTACAGTTGCAAGTTCTGCTGGGACCGTGTGGGAAATGGCCTTACACCAGCCTGCTCAAAAGCCTGCACCACCGGTGCTATCCAGTTCGGAGACCGTACCGCCATAATCGACGCCGCCAACGCCAGGAAAAACGAGCTGCTGACCCAGTACCCCGAAGCTAACGTATATGGCATCAACGAGATGCACGGAACCCTCGTCATCTACGTCCTGCCATATGCCCCGTCGATATATGGGCTGACATCCGGGCAGCAGAACTCCCATACAGGCGGCTACGATTGGAGCGGTTACTGGACTGGAGACCCATGCCTAAACCCGAACGGTTATTAACAGTTCTTGCAGAAAAACCCCTATGAGTCATTAAAACCGCATTCATAACTGAATGCGGTTTTCCTATTTTGATTGAATTTTTTGACAACTATGTAACGGACTAGTCAAAAACTATTTTTGTATAAAAAACCCTCAATCTAAAAATACTATAACCGGATACAAAAATAATTTTTGGAGGTGTTGTCTTTAATGTTTTCAAATGTCAGCCAGCTTCAGCAAAACCTAAACCAAATTACCCAGATCTGCAACCAGCTAAGTCAGAATGAACAAGCTAATGCGTCCAAACTGATTCAAATGCAGGAGGCTGAACGCGTTTCAGCCCAGCAGTTGAATCATTGTGCTCAACTCTGCCAGCAGGTCAGCCAACAGGTCAGTCAGGCGATTAGCAGTTCACAGTACAGCAATGTAAGTCAGCCTTTTGTAGCAAGTGGTACCAGCGGTTTTCAGACGAGCGCCTATCCCACCGGTAACTGGGCTACCCGGCCGATAAACACGAACTTCGCGACCACAGGGCAGTATGGCGGATCAACTTACCAGAGTTAGTAAAACTTAAAACCCCGCAATTAGAAAAAGGAGGCTTGTCTCAACAGAGACAGCCTCTTTTTTACTTGCATTTAATGTTCTATATTGTATTTTTCCATCCGGTAAATTAACGCCGACCTGGTGACTCCGAGCAAGCGGGAAGCCTTTGTCTGATTACCGCCGCTTTTCTGCAGGGCCTTTACTATCAGACTCCGTTCCACATCTTCCAGAGAAATCCCGTTTTCGGGCAGGTCTATGGCCAAATCCTTGTCAGGCCTTGTTTCGTCCGTCATCTCCCGAGGCAGATAGCTTGAGGTAATTAGATGATCACTGCACAAAATTAAGGACCGTTCCACGGTATTCTCAAGCTCTCTGATGTTTCCGGGCCACTCGTAGTTACATAAAAGCTTTAGCGCCCCAGGGCTAAATCCTTTTACTTTATGGCGGTAATCATATTTTTTGAGGAAATAATCCACCAGTTCGGGGATATCCTCTTTCCGGTCTCTTAATGGCGGCAGGTTAATGGGAATTACCTGTAAACGGTAATACAGGTCTTCCCGGAAACTTCCCTCCCGAACAGATTTTTTAATGTTCCGGTTCGTGGCAGCGATAACCCTGGCGCCCATTTTGACAGTTTCATTACCGCCAACCCGTTCAAAAACTTTTTCCTGCAGTACTCTTAAAAGCTTAACCTGGATTTGGGGGGGCACCTCTCCTATCTCATCAAGAAAAATTGTACCACTGCCGGCAACCTCAAATTTGCCTTTCTTCCTGTTTACCGCACCTGTAAATGCCCCCCGTTCGTAACCGAAGAGCTCGCTTTCTAAGAGGGTTTCCGGAATGGCAGCACAGTTTACGGCCACAAAAGGTTTGTTTGCCCTGCTGCTCTGTTGATGTAAAAGCCTGGCTACGACCTCTTTGCCGGTTCCGCTTTCACCCTCGATAAATACCGTGGCCGGTGTATCCGCTGCTTTGGCTATAAGGGCCTTAATATCCGATATGGCCTGGCTTTCTCCGATTAGAGTGGTATTAAGCTTTTCTCCCAGCTCACCGCGCAGATAATCTACCTCACTGGCCAGTTCAACGACTTCGAGGGAACGCAGGACAATAATTTTTAATTCTTCCATATCGAACGGCTTCGATATATAATCTACTGCCCCGATTTTCATGGCTTCGATGGCACTTTCGACCGTGCCGTGAGCTGTAACCATGATTACCGGAATCCGGGGTTGTTCATGTTTTACTGCCCGCAGCACATCAATCCCGCTCATATCAGGCAGTCTCAAGTCAAGCAGGACGAGATCGGGGCTAAAGCCCTCCAGCTTTGCTAAACCCTCTGAACCGCAGGCAGCCGAAATTATTTTATAACCTTCTTTGGAAAGAGCCTTTTCGATTATCCACCTCATATGCTCTTCATCATCAATGATCAGAATTGTCGCTTCCGTAAGACCCCCCCCTCTCCGTCTGGTTTACAGGCAGTAAAACACTAAAAGTCGTCCCTTCCTGGGGTTTGCTGATTATTTTAATTTTACCCCTGTGAATTTCCACAATTTTATGCACCATAGCTAACCCTAACCCTGTACCGGTATTCTTAGTAGTAAAGAAAGGGTCAAACAACCTTTCAATATCACTATCGGGAATACCACGCCCTTGATCGGCAAATTCGATAAATACCGTCTTATCGTCAAAGTAGGTCTTTACCTTTAACTGCCCTCCGTCAGGCATTGCTTCAACAGCATTAAACATGAGGTTCAGAAAAGCCTGCTTAAGTTTTTCAACATCGGCATTAACATAAGGTGGGTTCTCGGCCAAATCAGTCTCTATAAATACCTTATGCTGCTGGAAATAAGATTTGGAGAAACCCAGAATTGATTTTAGAATTTCGTTGATGTCAACAGGCTGAAATATCGGTGGAACGGGCTTAGCGTAGTCAAGAAGCTCCCGGATAATTTTATTTTGCCTCTCCACCTGTTCGTTTAAAACGGTTAGGTATTCCTGAATTTGTCCGTCTTTACTGAATTCGTCCTGCATTACCTGGACTGTAGCCTTCATAATCCCGAGGGGGTTCCTGATTTCATGGGCCACCCCGGCCACCAGGCGGCCCAAAGCCGCTAATCTTGACGATTTCTCGAGCTGTTCCTCTAACAACGATTTTTGTTCAACCGCATCAGCCATCTTATTTATCCCCACCGCTATTTCTCCAAGTTCATCGGAAGCCGGTGGAGACAACCTGTAACCGGCGTCTTTTTCCATTACAGCCAGTCCGGAGGTAATACGTTTCACTTCACGTTTCAACCGGGCGAGAATCCATATGGTTGCCACTATCCCTATAATCAGTGAAACTATGACGACAATAAAAACGATTTTGGTAATTAACCTGACCATGTTAAGACCGGACAGTACCGGCTCAACCACGAGAACGGCGCCCCTTACCTGGGAACCGGTAACAACAGGTTCCGCCCTGCCTAATAAAATCCCGCCGGGGACATCCCTAATAAAGGTCTGTGCTTTATTTATAGAATTTATCTTAATGTCAAAAAACTCGTCATCCCTTAACTCGTTCCGCTGTTTAAAAAACGGCGGGCGGTTTTTCCCGGGCTGTTCCCCGAAAACGCGGCGCATGTGCATTTCCGGCAGGTACAGCCCGACCATCAACCTCGGGGGAGGGCCAACAAAGGCCTCGGTCTGATTTCTAAAGTAGCGCTCAATATCTTGTGGACCCTGTCCTTTTTGGAGCATCTCGGCTAAACCTCTACTTAAGCCCTGGCTGACAACCTTAAGTTTTTCCTGTTTATCAGCCAGCACTTCCCGGTCATACCTAAGAGAAACCATATGCATGGAGATAAAGGCCACCAATAAGATGGCCAAAACAAGTGACACAATAGCTCCAATTTGAAACCGCAGAGTTTTTCTAAGGTTTCCCGACATCTTACTTCACATCCTACTATCCGAACCTTAAGGCTTCAATCGGATTAAGCTTAGCCGCTTTATTTGCAGGATACAGCCCGAATACTACCCCTACCAGAACAGCGAAACCGAAGGCCATGGCGACTACATTAATGGAAATCGCCGTATTAATGGCCATCATGGAGCTTATCCCAGAAGCTACAGCTATACCGAACAGTACTCCGATTATTCCCCCGGTGCCGCTGACTACCACAGCCTCAATCAGAAACTGCCTGAGAATGTCCTTCCGTTTGGCGCCTATAGCTTTACGGATGCCAATTTCCCGGGTCCGTTCCGTAACCGAGACCAGCATGATATTCATAATCCCGATACCCCCGACAATCAGGGAGATACCGGCAATCCCGCTCAGCATCATGGTCAGAGTCCCGGTAATCTGATTTACGGTGGACAGCATTTCAACCTGGTTGGAAACCCGGTAGGCTTCAGTATCCTTGGTTTTCCTGTATAAGAAATTATCCAGTTGGGCCACCACGCTGTCAACATCGGCCGGAGTGGCCGCCTGTACAGAAACCGACCGAATGCCTGAATTGTCCAACAATCGCTCGGCAGTTGTGAGGGGAATCACCACTTTATCATCATTGGACCCAAAACCAGAGGAACCTTTTTCCTCTAAGAGACCAACCACTTTAAAGTTGACACCGTTAATTTTTACCGTTTCCCCTACCGGGTTCATCTGTCCGAACAGCTGGCTGGCAACCTCGGTCCCAAGCAGGACAACCTTCTGCCGGAGGGTTAAGTCTATCGGTAAAATAAACCTCCCCTGCTGGACGCGGGTGTTGCGGACCTCTTCATATTCGTCGTTCGTCCCTTCCAGACTGGTATCATATTTCTTGTTTCCGTACTTAACATTTACATTCCCGCTAATCACAGGGGCAATACCCCCAACACCCGGTCTTTCTTTCCAGGCCATAACTTCCTCATAAGTTAAGGAAACCCGGGTATTGTTTCCACGGATGGTGATAGATATAAGGTTGGACCCCAGACTCTGAATTCGGTCGGTGACTGATTTGGTGGCGCCCTGGCCGAGAGATACTAGCACTATTACCGCCGCCACCCCGATAATAACACCGAGCATAGTCAAAAATGAGCGCATTTTATTAGCCCTAATACCCGCCATAGCAAGTTTAATTACCTGCACTAAATTCAACAGGCCACCTCCTCTTCCGATACAATACGGCCATCCATCATATTTATAGTCCGCCCGGCCTGACAGGCAACCTGCCTGTCATGGGTAATCAGAACGATGGTTTTGCCATGCCGGTGAAGCTCCTTCAGGACTTCCATGATTTCCTTGCCTGACTTGGAATCCAGATTGCCGGTAGGCTCATCTGCCATAACTATGGCCGGGTCCCCGGCAAAGGCCCGGGCAATGGCAACCCGCTGCTGCTGACCGCCGGAAAGCTCGGCCGGCTTATGGTCCATGCGGTCAGCCAAACCAACCATCTCCAGCGCTTTGACAGCCTTTTCACGCCGCTCCGCAGCTCCCAACCCCATATATATCAAGGGCAGCTCGACATTTTCAAAGGCAGTAAGCCTGGCCAGTAAATTAAAGCTTTGAAAAACAAATCCTACTTTATGGCTCCTGATATCGGCCAAGTCGTCTTCGTCCATTTTGCTGACTTCTTTATCATCCAGAAAATACTGGCCGGATGTCGGAACGTCAAGGCATCCCAGCATATTCATAAGGGTTGATTTGCCGGAACCGGAAGGACCCATAATAGCCAGCATTTCTCCATTTTTTATCTCCAGACTAACCCCGTCAAGGGCTTTGACAACTTCAGAGCCGGTTTGGTAATACTTGGTTACATTGATTAGCTTGATCACCGATATTCACCTTCTTCTCCAGTTGTGGCTAATTAGTGAAGTTCCATACCGCCCATACCACCGCGGTTGCCAGAACCGCCTAAGGAACCGCTTGAGGAACCGCCAGGTCTGGCAGTGTTACTGGAACTGCTGGTGCTTCTCGTTACCGCAGGTATAACTACCTTATCACCTTCACTTACACCTGATACTATTTCTATCTCGCTATCATTATACACGCCTGTTTCAACAAGTCTTAGGTTCTGCGCTGAGCTGCCTGACTGGCCGTTAAGCCGGCCGCTTGACTGGCTGTCAGATTGGCTGCCTGTCTGGCGGTTAGGCCTGCTGCCTGTTTGGCTGTCGGACTGGCTGCCTGTCTGCCTGTTATACCGGCCGCCCGCCTGGCTGTCAGATTGGCCGCTGCTCCCCGTGCCGGTATCACCCGCATCTGAAGCCAATTGGACAAACTTCCTGCCCTGTCTTTCTTGTATCGCTTCTATCGGAAGTAATAGAACCCCGTCCTTGCTTTCCACCATAATTTCTACATTGGCCGTCATCCCGGGTTTCAGACCTTCCGTCTCGTCTATTGATATGGTTACATCAAAACTGGCGACATTATTACTTACTATCCCCCGAAGCCCCACTTCACTGACAGAACACTCAAAAGTACGGTCAAGTAAGGCATCAAAAGTAACATTAGCCTTTTGTCCCACCTTTACCCTGGCAATGTCCACCTCATCCACCGGTACAGTGACTTTCATTCCTTTCGAGCCGGTGATAACAGCCAGTATATCTGCGGCTTTAACTTCGTCTCCCACTTGCCAGTCGGTATTTCCTCCACCGGAGGATGAGGACGTCCCCCCGGAACTGGAAGCCATGGCAATCTCCCCATCAACAGGAGCAGTGATTTGATAATCTGATAACTGTTTTTGCAGGTTTTCAACATTTAACTGTGACTGCTGATATTTTAGTTTTTGGGCATCTAACTGGGTATTTAACGTATCACTTCCCAAAAGGACAAGTCTTTGTCCTTTCTTAACATAAGTGTTTTTATCTACATCCAGTATTTGAACATCGCCGGCCACTTCGGCCCTTACAATCTGACTGTCACCCCATTCCAACACACCGGATTCGATTCCAGACACAATACCTCCGCTGGAATAAATGTCGGCCTGGGCTTTGATGCCTGGCCCCAAAGCACCCGGGTTGGAGACTTTTACCGTCACTGGATACAACCTTGCGCCAACAGTGTCAAAGGTTCCCCCCCGGTCTACTTTCGTTACCGAGCCGTTCAGTTTCTGAAATCCTAAACCTGGCAGTATCACATCTACCTTTTGCCCCGGTTTAACATTATTCACCTGTCCCCCGTTAACCAGAACGTCAAAGGTTAAATAGCTGGTATCATTAATAGTCATTAGTTCAGTCTTCTTCTGCACATCCTGCCCTTTGACAACTTTAATGGAAGCAACCTGCCCGCTTATGGGGGCCAATACCTGCTTATCGTTAATCTGCTTACGTGCTGACGCGAGATCAAGTCCAGTCTGTCTTTGGTCCAACTGAGCTTTCTCTAATTGGGTTCGCAGATTCGAGTCATCCAATTCGATTAACAAATCGCCTTTTTTGACCTGCTGACCGTCTCTAAAGTTAACTTTGGTGATAGTCCCGCCTGTCTTTGGGCTGATATTTGCCGTAGAAGCCGGTTCAACAGTGCCATTGGCCGATACGGTAACCCTGATCGAGCCCTTTTTAACTGCCACAGTGGCTGTTTGGACAGCGGATGAACCGGAATTCCGCAGGAAAAGCCACCATCCTAGGAATCCGACCAAACAAATACCTAGACCAATTGCTGCAATCAACTTCCACTTTCTTTTAATCAGATTAAATGTCATATGTCTCCCCTCCAAAATTGTATCAATAACTTTTATATATGCAATTTTCATACCAGTAAACAAGAGGTGGTCAAACCACCTTTCCGGAAGACAAGCGAATACCTTGCCCCCGATAACTTTATGAAAACAGACAACATTGTTTGATAACAGACAACCATCGCTGCAATTATATCAGCTAGATGACCCTAGATAAAATAAAAGCTGCTTCCTGGACTTTCATGGCCTAATATTAAGGCTGTCCCTGTTAGTGAACTGCTCCCTGTCAAGTAGACAGATGAAAAAATAAAACCGTTTTCACTGGGCTCCGTCAAATGACGGGGTCCAGTTTTTATGCAGCGTTTTCGAGC
>PGZN01000045.1:11467-33637 GCA_002840165.1 Firmicutes bacterium HGW-Firmicutes-8 | reverse complement strand
GATACCGGCCCTACTGGAGCTACAGGCGATACCGGCCCAGCTGGAGGAGTATTAAGCTTTGCAGATTTTTATGCGTTGATGCCTCCTGATAATGCAGCAACAGTTGCTCCTGGTACAGACGTAGACTTTCCGCAAGATGGACCTACTAGTGGGGCTGCTATTGTCCGTACTGGTCCCAGTACATTTAACTTGTCTGCAATTGGCACTTATCAGGTCTTGTTTCAGGTAAGTGTCAGCGAAGCAGGTCAACTGGTATTAACTCTCGATTCGGGAGCAGGAGCCGTTGAACAATCCTATACGGTTGTCGGGCGAGCAACCGGTACTTCTCAGATAGTAGGAATGGCCCTTGTGCAAACGACAGTCATCAATTCAATACTGACTGTACGAAATCCTGCTAGCGAATCCACAGCACTAACCATCACTCCTCTCGCTGGAGGAACAGAGCCTGTTTCAGCGCACCTTGTTATCATGCAAATCGCATAGAGGAAAATAAAATGGCAAACTCGAGTCAATATCCATTCAGCGCCTGCCGCAGTCCGTTTTGTTAATTCGTTCATGAGGAACGATTGCGAAAGGCATGGCTATTCCAGATCAGCAGCGTTTCGGGTACGAAAAATTGGGACTATATCGAAACTTAGAATTTTATATTTTGGCGGAGGATAACACCATAAAAAGCACCCTCATTTCACTGTAAAAAGTGGAGCGAGGGTGTTAAATTTATATCGGTTCTAGTCAGCAAAGTGGGTGTGTGAACAAATTGTGAACAAGTCGATGGCACGTTGTGTTGGCCGCTCTCATTTTACGTTTCCCGATTCTTTCATGTGATTGCCATTCTGGCTGAGTCAGCGTCTGAGGACAAATTATTACATTTTTTCTCTATTATTAATAAATTATTAATTAGTCGCTTATCGTTGGGGCTAAATGAAAGTGCTGCTTTTGCGTGACTAAGAGATCTTTCATACATGCCAAGCCAATAACAACTTATAGCTTCCAAATCATCTGGCGTATGATCCCAACAATAACCCATATTAATATATGTCGAAGATTTTTGCTTTATTTTTAAGGCTTGCTCCACCATATAAAACACCATTTCCCAATTTTTTAAGTTATATGCCATTTTCGCGCATTCTATATATGGTTCTCTCATATGCGGGCACTCTGCGACAGCCCTGAAATACCAACTGTATGCCTCAGTATATTTTGAAAGCTCAGAGTATGATTTTGCAATCCATCTCATTGAAGCACATCGTTCTTCTTTCCATACAGATGATTTCAGGGATAAATGCCTTTTTAAAGTTTCAATACATTTTTCCCACATTCCCGTATACATGTACTCGCGGCCCAGATAATAAGTAACACGGTCATCTTCGGGGGATTCCTCCACAGCCATTTCTAACAACGGAAGATATGAACCTCTTGACTTGGTATTGTCTGGATAATGATTGAGTACCATACCGGCAGCAAATACTGTTTTTTCAGGAAGTTTTCCTAAATATTTTAGACATTCATGTATCGGATAATTCCATTTGTAATCATACCTAGAATGAGCCTTAAAATAGTTGAATTGTACGCCAGGTGTTCCATCCTCTTTTAAGCTCCAGTTGTATAAATATTTTGCCATTTTTGTGTCTGGTGTCCAGACGTCCTCAAGACATTTTCTCCATCCCTTATCAAAAAGCTCATCTAAGTCAGTACATACACAAATATCAATATCTTTAGGCACATGATCCAGTGAAATATTTCTGGCAACATCAAACCGCCAGGGTTTTACTTCATTTACATATACAATAGCACCTTTTTCGCGAAGTCTTTCCACAGTGCCATCATCAGAACCGGTATCAGTCACTACAATAAGATCTGCCTCATTCATAGAGTCTATCCATCTATCAACAAACTGTACCTCGTTTTTACAGATGGCATACACACATACTTTATATTTATTCAAATTATCACCCCAAAGCTTCTTTCGCTTTAAGACTTATTAAATAAAGATTATTTTTTAGCCGCTCATCGTCTGGTGCCATTTCACAAGCTTTTTTAGCATACTCATATGACTTTAAATACAATCCAAGTCTGTAATTGCTAATTGCGGCAAGGTCATAAAGGGTATAATCCCACGACTTCAACTCTAGAAGATAGCTTCCTGTTTTGGTATTGATTTTTAGCGCCTCACTTGTCATAAGCTTTACAAGCGGCCAATCGTTTTCCAAATATCCAAGCTGAGCCATATTGAGATATGGCTCACGAACATGAGGGCATTCGGCAATGGCCTTATAAAGCCACATTCGAGACTTGTGTAAATCGCCTTTTTTTTCATAGCCTTTAGCAATAAATCTCATTGCTGCGCATCTTTCTTCATTCCATGTAGCAGTTGGCATATTTAAGTATCTTTTTAGAGTAGAAATACTCTCATCATATTTCTCATAGTACATGTATTCTCTTCCGAGCCAAAACATACTCCTATCATCATCAGGGTTTTCCTGGACGGATAACTTCAACAACGGTAGGTATTGGCTTCTTGATTTTGATAAATCGGGATAGTGATTTAAAACCATACCCGGAACCCAAACCGTATTATCCTTATCAGTTCCATTGTATTCAAGGATCTCGTGTACAGGATGTACCCAACTGAATCCCTTGCGGCAATGAATTTTCTCCATCGGAAATTGCTTGTTTGGTGTGCCATCTTCATGATAACTCCATGTAAAAAGATATCTGGCACGTGTGCAATTTGGTTCCCACACCGCTTCTAGTTTTTGCCGCCAACCAGTTTCGAAAACTTCGTCAAGGTCACTAGACACACAAATATCAACATCTTCTGGGATATGGTTCATGGCAATGTTTCTGGCAACATCAAACCTCCAAGGCTGTATTTTTTCTGTAGATACTATAGCACCTCTGGCTCGAAGCTTTTCAACCGTGGAATCGGTAGATCCGGTATCGGTAACAATAACCATATCAGCTTCATTAACAGCATCCATCCAACGGTCAACAAATTGTTCTTCGTTTTTGCATATTGCATAAACACAGATTTTATATTTATTCAAACTAAGCTCCATTCTGTCGCTGTGTGTCGACACAAATGACTAATATTTTTTTCAAGTGCAATTTACTCTATTTTTATTATATTATAGTTCTTGATACCTAGTGAAAACCATATGTGTTTAGGTGGTTGCACTGCAGAGTGAGGCAAAAGAGAAATACACCACGCTTCTGTCATGGGCGAAATGTTTGACTTTAATGCCAATGTTGAGTAATTCAACCTTACAATGTAAACGCTAATTAACAGACCTTTGAGGGTGCGTTAGTTGCACGTATCGCGAGAGCGCTTGAATGGCATTCAAGAGGTCAGGAGT
This sequence comes from Firmicutes bacterium HGW-Firmicutes-8, assembly GCA_002840165.1. GTDB lineage: Bacteria > Bacillota > Thermincolia > Thermincolales > UBA2595 > GW-Firmicutes-8. The sequence goes on along the minus strand of PGZN01000045.1, from coordinate 30,281 downwards.
TCGATCCTCCTTGTCTCCACCAAATTTTAGAACCACAGCGATTCGCGGGAATCGCTGTTTTCTTCTTTCTAAATAAAACTAAAAAGTTGACATCCACCCTTAATGGCATTACAATGTAATTACAATAACAATGATAGGAGTTGTCATTATGCAAACCCGTATCGTTAGAATAGGCAATTCTAAGGGCCTGCGCATCCCTGCGCATATCCTGCGGCAATGTGAAATTGAAGACCTGATAAATCTGGAGATCATAGACGGCAAAATAATAATATCTTCCGCAGAAAAACCGCGTCAGGGGTGGGATGAGCAATTCAGGCTGATGCATAAAAACGGTGATGACAAATTACTTATCGATGATAGTTTGGAAGCCGGAGAGGAAGATGACCGGACATGGTAGTGAACCAATACGATATTTTTTGGGTCAATCTTGAACCGACCATGGGTTCGGAAATCAGCCGGCCATGTCTGATCATATCCCCAAATGAGATGAATCATAACCTGAATACTGTGTTGATTGCCCCGATAACAACTGCCTCAAAAACCTACCCAACTAGGGTACGATTGCGCTTAGAAGGGAAAACGGGCTGGATAGTTCTTGACCAAATAAGGTGCATCGATAAAATTCGACTTATAAGTAAAGCAGAAACATTGGACCGGGACATAGTCAAAAAGGTTAAAAACAAAATAAAAGAAATGTTGGTTGATGATTAATTAATTTTTTGGAGATTTTTATCCTGCATATAGAAATGGGCGTGTAGCTCAGCCGGGAGAGCGTCTGACTCGCATTCAGAAGGCCGAGGGTTCGAGTCCCTTCACGTCCACCAAAATTAATACTCTGAGGCAGCGGTTTGACAGCCGGCGCCTCTTCTTAAAAGTAACATATTTACATGGATAGAATATTTACGGATGTAAACTGGAACAAAAAACCATTGTAGAAGGAATAAACCTGCTGCTAAAGTCTCTGGCAGAAGAGTAGATGAAGTTGGGTTTATAGGCCCGGTTTGGATAAAATATACGTTAACCTAACAACTTGTGAGGAGGATTGGAGATGCAAAATGACCATTTTCTTAAAGCATGCCGCCGAGAAGAGGTGGAATATACCCCGGTTTGGCTGATGCGCCAGGCAGGACGATATATGCCCGAATACATGGAGATAAGAAATAAATACGATTTTCTGACTATGTGTAAGACACCTGAACTGGCCGCTGAAGTAACACTGCAGCCGGTCAACAGGCTGGGGGTTGATGCCGCTATCCTGTTTGCTGACATACTGCTTCCACTTGAGGGTATGGGTATAGATTTGGCCTTTGCCAAAAATGAAGGACCCGTTATTTCAAACCCGGTAAGGACCGGTGAAGATGTAGAAAACATACGGATTTTAGATGCGGAAGAAGCGACCCCTTATGTGATGGAAGCTATCCGCCTGATCAGAAGAGAACTTGATGGCCGGGCGCCTTTAATAGGCTTTTCCGGGGCGCCTTTTACGATTGCCAGTTACATCATCGAGGGGGGCGGTTCCATGGAGTATAAGAACTGCAAGAAAATGATGTGGCAGGCCCCCGAAATATGGGATGCCCTGATGGAAAAAATATCAGAGGTGCTTCTCCGGTACCTGAAGGCTCAAATCAAAGCCGGCGCCCAGGCTGTACAGATGTTTGACTCCTGGGTTGGCGCCCTCTCACCCGATGATTATGAGACCTATGTTCTCCCTTACTCAAAATATGTCTTAAGTGGCTTGAAGGGTGAAGGCGTCCCTGTCATACATTTTGCCAATAATGCCTCCTCGATGCTGGAATTGGTTGTCCAGGCCGGTGGAGATGTAATCGGCGTGGATTGGAGAATTAACCTTGATGAGGCCTGGAAGAGGATTGGTTATGACCGGGCCATCCAGGGAAACCTTGATCCTTTCACGCTTTATGCACCCCCCCAACTCATTGCCGAAAAGGTTAAACGGATTCTGCAGATGGCGGGCAACAGGCCAGGTCACATTTTCAACCTCGGGCATGGAATCAATAAGGAAACCCCGGTTGAAAACGTTATCGCCCTTGTTGAGGCTGTCCATGAGTACAGCCGCCGATAGGAGGGAACGATGATGAATGAGAAACCGATAGGTATACTGCTGCTGGCATTTGGAGGCCCTGATTCACCTGAAGCCATTGAACCCTTTATGAAAAACCTGATGGGCGGCAGAATTCCGCCGCCGGCGCTGGTGGAAAAGGTCAGGGCCAGGTACAACCTGATCGGCGGTAAATCACCGTTACCTAATATTACAGCCGCCCAGGCCGGGAAGCTGGAGGAGTATTTACAGGACGCAGGCGGTAACTTCACGGCTTCGGTTGGTATGTGCCACTGGCGCCCATTTATCAAGGAAGGGCTCGAGAAATTACTGGCCCAGGGTGTTGACAGAATAATAGCCTTAAGCCTGGCGCCCTTCTACTCCATAGTCAGCACCGGCGCCTATAAAGAAGAATTGAAAAAGGCGGTATCCTTCTTAAGCGGCCGGGTGCCCCCAATTACAATGGCTGATTCAATTTATAACAACAGTTACTTCCTGGATGCTGTAGCGGAAAAAGTAACCCTCGGCCTCGCTGGAATCCCACCGGAAAAGAGGAAGGACGTAAGGGTAATATTTAGCGCCCATTCCCTGCCGGTAACTTATATTAAAGCCGGGGATCCCTATGTAGAACAATTTGAGTTCACGGTAAACAGGATTGTTCAGGAACTGCACCTGGAAAACTGGTATATGGCATACCAGAGCAAGGGCGGAGGGCAGGGAGAATGGCTGGGTCCGATGGTGGAAGAAGTTATGGATGAGGTTAAACAGGAAGGGTTTACAGATGTATTAGTAGTACCGGTTGGGTTTGTATCCGACCATATTGAAACCCTGTATGATATAGATATTGCCCAAAAAAATTATGCGGATGACCTTGGTTTGAACTTTTACCGGACAGCTTCCCTCAACACCTCGCCCCTGTTTATCCAGGCCTTGGCGGAAGCGGCAAGATCATTAATTAAATGAGGTGGTAAAGATGAAAAAGGTAGTTATTATAGGCGGAGGAATTACTGGTTTGGCGGCAGCGTATGTTCTGCAGAAAGCAAAGGAATCAGGCGAGCAGATAGACTATCTGTTAATCGAGAAGGACAACCGGCTGGGTGGCAAGATATTGACGGAAAAAATAGAGGGTTACACAGTTGAAGGCGGACCGGACTGCTTCCTGTCTGAAAAACCGTGGGTAGGGGAAATGGCCCGGAAAATCGGGATTGAAGACCGGATAATGGGCAGCAACGAGGCCAGTAAAAGGACCTTCGTATATGCTGATGGCAGGTTGAACAAGCTTCCCGACGGTTTGATGGGCCTTGTGCCGACGAAGTTGATACCTTTTGCTTTAAGCTCCCTGATTTCGTGGCCGGGGAAAATCCGGATGGCCTTTGACCTGGTCATTCCTCAGAAAAAAGAAGACAGTGACGAGACCTTAGGCAGTTTTGTAACGAGAAGGTTGGGAAAAGAAGCCCTTGATAAAATTGCTGAACCTCTAATCGGGGGCATTCACGCCGGAGACCCGGACCAGATGAGCCTTAAGGCAAGCTTTCCGAGGTTTATTCAAATGGAACAGAAATACGGCAGTCTGATCAAAGCCATGCTGGTAGCCCGGAAAAATGCACCGAAGCCCAGACCGGCAGAACCAGGTAAGGTCCAAAAAACCTTTTTTATGACCTTTATCGGGGGGATGAGTGATCTGACCGAGACTATAACCTCTTCCTTGGATAAATCAAAAATAATGACCGGCAAATCTGTATCAAAAGTGGAAAAGAAAAAAGACGGCAGGTACGTAGTTCATATCAGCGGAGCAGAACCCATCGAGGCTGAGGCGGTAATTTTGACAGCCCCGGCGAACGAGGCGGCAGAGATTGTTAAAGACTTGGACAAGACGATGGCTGATAATTTGGCCGGGATTCCCCAGGCCACATCGGCCACAGTAAATCTGGCCTTTAAACGTTCCGATATTCACAAACCGATAGATGCCTTTGGCTTCATAGTCCCTATTTCCGAAAAGAGAAAAATCAAGGCGGCAACGTACAGTTCAACGAAGTGGAACTACCGGACCCCAGGTGATGACTATGTTCTGCTGAGGGCTTTTGTAGGAGGGGCAACAAACCAGGAACTGGTGTTCCTTGATGACAAAGAGATGCTCAAGATGGTCCTGGGCGAGCTGAGAGATATCATCGGCTTGACAGCCGAACCTGTGATGCAGAAAATATATCGTTGGGTTAAAGGTATGCCCCAGTATACTGTAGGGCATCTGCAGAGGGTGGAAACCATCGAGGCCAGGACGACAGCCGTCCCCGGTATTTACGTGGTCGGCGGCTCATACAAGGGTGTAGGCGTTGGGGACTGTATCAATGTGGGCTCCCAGGCAGCGGAAAAAGCCCTGGAGCAGATAAAAAGCAGCAGCCAGTGGCCGGCGGCCAGCGGACAGTAAACAACAAGTTGACAGTTGACAGTTGTCAGTTGACAGATGAGAGATGACAGGTGACAGGTGACAGAGATAGTTGACAGATGACAGTTGTCAGCTGGTGTTAGCTCTCTACGCCCTGGGGGCTAAGAGAAGGTCTGATGCAAACTTCTGCGGTCGATTAGAAAAAGTATAGAAGGTTCGCGCTTGGGCGCGAACCAACCATTTTGCCTCGTTCCGCTCAATGCGGAACGAGGCATTTATGCGAAGTGAAACCTCCATATTCCTAGGAACTGACAACTGACAACTGTCAACTGTCAACTGTCAACTGTCAACTGACCGCCAACTGTCAACTCGTCACACTTTTTCAATCATCTCCCAGAGGTCCTCTTCATTGTCTACCAGGATTTTATCAAGTTCACCTATACATTCTTTAAAAAGGCTTATTTTTTCACCCAGTACTTTAAAAATTTTTTCTTCGATGGTGTTTTTCATCACAAAATTATAGATGTAAACACTTGGAGAAATCTGCCCGAGACGGTCTATCCTGCCTATTCGCTGTTCGACCTTCATGGGGTTCCAGGGCAGGTCGAAGTTCACTATCACGTCACAATACTGGAAGTTGAGGCCTTGGGACCCTGAATCTGTGCTGATCATCACCGGGATATCCCTCTTTTCGAAAAGGCCCTTAACCCATTCTTTTTGATTTCTGTTTAACATCCCATTAAAGATCAGAAACTTGATATCCCGTTCATTCAGGTATCTGGCAATATAGTACTGAGTCTGTACATATTCCGTAAAGATTATTATTTTACCCCGGTGGCGGTCAAGAATTGCATCCAGATGCCTGAGTTTAGGGGAGGGGTCACATTCCTCCAGTAAGGGCAGAAGTTGATATTCCCCTTTTTTGCGTAAGGTGTCATATAAGGCTGACAGACTGCTGCAGAATTCTTTACATAGAGTAAAAGCTAAAAATGTACCCGGGTAAGCTTTGATCTGCCGGTATATTTCTTTTTCCAATTCGGATGGTTCAACCGGGGTGAGGCTAATTTTCCGGCTGATATTTTTAACCCCATTTTCTTTTGTCTGGTTTCTAATCATTACATCCTGAAGTTTTTCCCGCAGGTCACTGATTAATGTTTTAGGGTTAAGCTGGTAGTGTTCAAGAAAACTATCATAGTCCGAGAACAGTTCAGGTTTCAACAAACACACGAGATTATAAACTTCTTCTACCTTATTGTGCATCGGTGTCGCCGTAAGGAGCACAAGTCCCTTTGTTTTTAATTCAGCCACGAGGGACCAGTTGTCGGTTTTCCGGTTTTTCAACTTGTGGGCTTCGTCTATCACCACCAGGTCATACGAATTTTCCAGAATATAACGGCGGTGTTCCTCCCGTTTGGCTTTATCAATAGAACCGATGACAAACTGCCCTGACCACGCCCACGGCCCTTTGCGGCTGACCCAGAAGTTGATCCCGAATTTTTCATTCAGCTCGGACCACCACTGTTGGACAAGGGAGGCCGGAGTCAGGATAAGAATTTTTTTGGCCTGACCGGTCAAAAGCAGTTCTTTGATGACCAGTCCGGCTTCGATTGTTTTGCCTAAACCCACTTCGTCAGCTATCAAAGCCCGGCAGCCCATCTCTGATAAAACCTTTTGAGCAGTCCGGACCTGATATTCATGAGGTGTAAAGGGTAACTCTGAAAGGCAGGCTAACAACGAATCACCTCCTTATTGTCCTTACTTAGTATGGCTTGATGAGCCTGGGATAATAGGAGGTAAGTTGTGGATTGCTGTCTCAAAGGGATGGCTATTTGCATTCGGCCTTCTCTTGTTCTCATTGTGCGCTGCTAACCGAAGCAACTGGCTGGGCCTTGGGTTCCACCCGCCCAAGCGACATCCGTGTCGTTGGGCGGCTCCGCCATCCGTGGCTTCGCCCTGCAGCCCAGCCAGTTTCTTCGGTTAGCAGCGCATCAACGGGAACAAAGGAAGGCCGAATACAAATAGCCATCTCTTATGACCCTAATGCTATTTGTCAGGCCACTACTTTTGAGACAGATCCACCGGGGATAAATTAGAAGGACTATTGTTTTAGTAGTATATTAGTAGTAAAATAGTTTTAAAATGATTAATTAATGGGTAAGATAAATAGGATGAGGTGGAAAGATGAACGATATGAATAATGAACTACTTGAATTAATTGAGTTGTTCAATGACTTATATTATAACAAAAAGGAAATTATGTTCAGGCTTCCTAAAGGTTTAACAATTGATCAAGCATGGCCAATTGTCTTAAAGTTGCGGAAGGATAAAAGTATTAAAGTTTCGCTTAGAGATCAAAGTAATAATAAATTTTGGTTCGTACTAACGGATTTAATAACCCATAAACTGGAACTAATAGATAAGCACGCTACAGAAAACTTCTTTGAAAAGGTTGATCAAAAAATTCAAGAATCTGTGGTTTATAATGCTTTAATTGATGAAGCTTTTAATTCTAGTGTAATAGAAGGTGCATTCTCTACCAAAAGAAGAACTAAAGAAATGATTGAACAAAAAATACCTCCGGCAAATAAAAGTGAGCAAATGATAATCAATAATTATAAGGCTTTAGAGTTTATTTTCGAGAACTTACATAATCCAATCAATGAACAAATTATTTTGGACATGTATGATATAGTGGTGCTTAATACCTTAGATGATGAAGATGTCGTTACAAAGTATAGAAATGATGCCATTTGCGTATGGGAAATAAATGCTCAAAGACCAATCTATGAAGCCCCTCATTTTTCCCAAGTACAAGAACTGATGAACCAATTAGTAGAATTTATTAATGATGACAACGACCAATTGCATCCTATACTTAAATCTTGCATCATACATTTTGTTTTCGTTTATATACACCCATTTTTTGATGGAAATGGGCGAACAGCAAGAGCATTATCCTACATGTACTTGTTAAAGAAAGGGTATAATTTTTTTAAATTTTTCTCTATATCATCTATTGTTAACGAAGAAAAAAGCAAGTATTATAAAGCTATTAAAAATGTTGAGGATTATGAGAGCGATCTTACTTACTTTATTGTTTTTTATGCTGATATGATAATTAATTCTATTGTTCGGATTTTACAGGATTTTAATCGAGAGTACAAACGTAGAATCGTCGAATCATATTTAAAAAACTTCGAACTGGTTCTTCCAAAGAGGCAAATTAAACTCATTAATATGTTAATTAAATATGATAAAACATTTATAGATATAGAAGAGTATAAAAAGAAAAACAAGATATCATATGAAACGGCGAGGTCAGATTTAAACAACTTAGTTAAAGTGGGGCTATTTCAAAAAATCAAACAAGGTAAAAGATTTGTCTATCAATTTGTACCTGCTCATGAACTAGTAATTGCCCAAAAAGACATGGTTATATCAATGCTTTAAAGTTAAAAATATGTATAATTTGATCTGGCCGTTGGTCACTGGCCGCTGGTCACTGGCCGCTAAAGAAGGATTTGCCTTCTTCTCCCCGAATGGCTATACTAATAATAAATGCGGCTGTTTGACTGAGGTGAGCGGATGGAAACCGGTAAAGCCAGATACAACGAGTATTCGGCATACCTGAAAAAGAAATATGGGGAAAAAATCTATAAACTCCCGGTCAACCTGCCGGGCACATGCCCAAACAGGGACGGTACTGTTGGGGAAGGTGGATGTATTTTTTGTGATGAAGAGGGTTCGGGTTTTGAGTGTTTGCCCAATAGTATGGATGTGACTAACCAGATAAAAGAGAACAAGGCCTTTTTTCAAAAGAGGTTTAAAGGCAAAAAGTATTTTGCCTATTTCCAGGCCTTCACCAATACATACCGGGATCTTGAATCATTTAAGGAAAGTATTGCGGCGGCTGTCCGGGATGAGGATATTATCGGTCTTTCCATATCTACAAGGCCGGACTGTATCAATGACACCTATCTGGATTTCCTGGCCGACCTGCAGGCGGAAAAAGGTCTGGTCATCAATATCGAGCTTGGACTGCAGACCGTAAATTATCACACCTTGAAAAAAATAAACCGCGGACATACCCTGGGGGAGTATATAGATGCGGTCCTCAGGATTAAGCAGAGGCGTTTTGAAATTGTTACTCACCTTATTTTAAACCTGCCGTGGGATGATCAAACCGATGTCATCGAGTGTGCCAAGGTATGCTCTGCCCTAGGGGTGGATTTCGTTAAACTCCATTCCCTATATGTAGTAAAGGACACCGTTTTGGGGGAGATGTTTGCCAGAGGGGAGTTTGACATTATTTCACTTGAGGAATATATCGACAGGGTTGTAGTTTTTCTGGAGTATCTTGACCCGGCAGTTGTTATTCAGAGGCTTGTTGGCAAGGGCCCGCAGGGGAACCTGCATTTCTGCAACTGGAGTACCAGCTGGTGGAAGATTAAACAACGGATTGAAGAAGTCCTGACAGAGAGGGATACCTGGCAGGGGAAGAAATTTAATTATACCAATGGGGCGGCAGTAAAGAAATGGGTAGAGTGAGGAAGGCTCAAATGTTTGTATTGAAAGCAGGATTTTGTCAATGATTGTAGAACAATTATATTAAACATAATATGAAGGCGTAAAGCGCAGGCAAAAGATTCCCGCGCTTTTGTTATAGAGACCAGGCAATTGCTTTCCCAATAATGTTGGGAGTGATTGATGTGTTGGATGGTATCGTAAGCAAGTATAAAAATCTAAGCCTTACCCGCAAAATATTTTTTCCAATAATTACTGTCTTTGTATTTGTTTTTTTTCTGGAGTCCGGATATTCACTGTATTTCAGACGGACTGTCCGGACAGATTTTGTGGAAGAGGCTGTATTTGTCCTTATCAACGCATTGACCGTGGCTTTTGTTACCCAAACCGTAATTAGAAATACCATCCTCAAAAGAATCACCTATATGGTGGAAGCAGCCGGTGCAATAACGAAGGGGGACTTAAATCAAACCGTAGATACTGAGCCTTACGACGAGATGGGGCGATTGGCGGAAGCATTTAATTACATGTCGGCAAAGGTCAAAAGACGGTTAGAAGCAGCGGAACAACTTTCATGTGTGGATGGTCTGACAGGTTTATATAATCATAGGTATTTTCAACAGAGTATGACCGAAGCCCTGGGGTCTGCCAGAAACTCAAAGTGCTTGTCCCTCCTGTTCATTGACATAGATAATTTTAAAAACTATAATGATACATTCGGCCATCAAAAAGGGGACCAGGTCTTAATTAAAATGGCCGATATTTTTCGGGGAAATATACCGCCCGGAGCAATTTTGGCCCGCTATGGGGGTGAGGAATTTGCCATTGCCTTACCTCTGTCTTTAATTGAGGCTAAGGATATCGCCGAAACGATCAGAAAACATACTGAGGATTATAGGTTCTTTGGTTGCAATGATCTGCCAAACCACTGCCTGACCATTTCTATCGGGGTTGCGGCCTACCCCGAGCATGCCGTCAACAAGTCAGACCTGATTAAACTAGCCGATACCGCCCTTTACCATGCAAAACAGACAGGCAAAAATAGGGTTGCGGTATCGTATTCGGTGCTGGATGAATTGAGGGACACTTTGTCTCAGGACGAACTGCAGTTGATAAACAGCGTAAAACCGATGGTGACTCTGATAAATGCCAAAGACAACTATACATACAGTCACACCGAAATGGTAATCCGATTTTCCGAAATGATCGGTAAAGAGATGAATCTGTCTGACCAGGATTTAAAAATCCTTAAATATGGCGCGTTTTTACATGATATTGGCAAAATAAAGGTTTCAGCTGAAATCCTAAATAAGATTGAGCCGCTTTCAAAAGGGGACTGGGAAGCCATCAAAAGCCATCCGGAAGCTGGAAGAGAGATTATTACTCCCATAGGGATCCTTGCCGGAACAATACCGATAATTTATTATCATCACGAAAAATATGATGGTTCCGGTTATCCGGACGGGCTTAAGGGATATGAAATTCCGCTGCTGGCCAGGATTGTGACAGTCGCTGATGCTTTCTCTGCGATGCTATCCGAACGGCCATTCCAGCACCGGAAAAATCCCCGGGCGGCTATTACCGAATTGAAGTCAGCGGCAGGTTCCCAGTTTGACCCCCATATAGTCCAATCTTTTGAAAGCGCGTTGAATGCCTTGGTAATACAAAAAGCTCCGGTGAATTAACCGGAGTTTTTGTTTTATGTAAGGCTTATTGCTTTTGGCTTATTTTTCGTAATCGTTCATGACCATGCCGGTGATAACTTTGGGGAAAAAGAACGTTGATTTTTGCGGCATTTTTTCACCGCCGGTGGCTATGTCGGTAACCTCTTCAACTTTTGTGGAGTTCATAAAAAATACCATTTGAGCGGTCCCTTTATCAACCGACTGTTTAGCCGTTTCTTCATCCTTGACATACTGCAGGTTGCTTTCGTCGGCCCGCTGCCGGCTGCCTATACCGAGGAGCTTCTCCAGGATTAAGGTATGCAGGATTGATACGTCTAGGCGGCGCCAGGCGGCAGAGCGTCCTTCGAGGTGAAGGGAGTCCAACATATTTTCGTCTTTTAGGCTTAAAAGGGAAAACCCTTCATTCTTTGTGTATAGGCCAAAGCAGTGACTGTCACGGCCTTTTTTTTCCAGTTTATCAGTAAAACTGTTCAGGGAAATGTCTTTAGGCATCTCTTCTACGATGAAGTCAGCGGATAATTCCCGGAGCAGTTTCGCTGCATCAAGGTTCTTAACATTGTTGACTACCCGGTGGGTGGGGAATACGACCAAACCTTCATTGTAAAGGTTGACGAGGCAGACCATAAGGTACTCGTAACCACTCTGACCTTGGGCTGCCATTTCCCGACCAAAACTGACAGCGGTTTCATACCTGTGATGGCCATCGGCAATAAAGATTTTGCTGCCAGCCATCTGGCCGGTTACTTTTCTCAGAGTCTCTTCATCAGAGATAACCCAAAGCCTGTTGATTACACCCTGGCTGTCGGTAACTTCAATATCCGGCTGGCCGCCTTTTGCGGCATCAAGCGCTTTTTCAATAACATGCTGGGGGTCGGCGTAAAGGCCGAATATCGGGCTGAAATTAGCGAGGGTTGCTTTCATTAGGTTGAGACGGTCAGCCTTGTGCTTTGGCAGGGTTTCTTCATGCGGCAGGACCTCGCCCTTGCTGTAATCATTAGCCTGAACCCCGGCAATAAAACCGGAGCGCACCTTTTTTTCACCCCTGGCCTCAAACTCCTGCTCATACAGGTAAACCGAAGGTTTTTCGTCATGGGCCAGAACACCGGACGCCAACCATTTTTTCAGGTATTGGGCTGCCCTGGTGTACCTATTGTTGGTATCATTATCCTCCGGAACGGTTTTTCCCAGCTCCAGGCGGATAACATTGTAAGGGTTTATGTCGTAAAAATGTTCCTGGCTTGCGGCGTCTATCACATCATAAGGCGGGGTAACCACCTTATTGATATCCACTTTGGCCGCATTGTATCGGATGCCCCTAAAAGGGATTATTGTTGCCACCAGCGTACCTCCTCGATTATGTATAAATTAAAAATAGTCCGGCCTTTTTGCCATTCCCATATATTTTAATACATTCCAGGTTAAATTTCAATTTTAACTTAAAACATTTCAGATGAAGAAGGCGACGACCGAAATTTGTCGAATATTAATGGGAATGTAGTATTCAGGGGGATTAATGGTGAAGAAAAGGATAACTATCTTAATCTTACTGGTGTTTATTTTCATGTCTACTTCCGGTTGTGCCGTCAAAGATAAAGCCAACCCGACCGGTTTTGCATATATTTTGGAACAGGCCGGCCGTGAAACATACGACTGGCAGGTTAAGGCGGCGCCTGCCCCTGAAAAACCCGGAAAACAGGATCAGACCTCCGGGTACGCGTCACAACCGGGGAAAATCGCTTACCTGACATTTGATGACGGACCGGACAGCATTAACACCCCTATAATCCTGGATATCCTCAATCGTTATGGGGTTAAAGCGACTTTTTTTGTTGTTGGGACGAACATTGAAAAGAACCCCGAAGTATTAAGGGAGATTGTTCGGAGGGGGCACGCTCTGGGCAACCATACATATAACCACAGATATACTGGGGTTTATTCAGGGGTGTACGGTTTCATTAAGAATGTTAAAGTTAATGAAGAGCTTATCTTCCGCGTAGCGGGGCTGAGTCCGCGTATTGTCAGGGACCCCGGAGGGGAACTCCGCAACAGTCAGGCATTAAAACGTGTCCTCACTCAGAACGGATATCGGTTGGTTGACTGGAATGTTGATTCATATGATTCCAGAACGCCTTCTTCCGATGGGGCCATCATTATCGAGAACCTCCGGCGGCAGGCTAAGAAACAGTATCTGTGGCCGGAGATGGTCATCCTGATGCATGACAGCAATGGGCATTTGAATTCGGCCAGGGCGCTGCCTACTGTGATTGAGATGCTCCTGAAACAGGGGTTTAAGTTTGAGGTCCTCAAATAGGTATACAGCGAAAAAGTATGGGTTATCCGGTAAAATGTCCGTAGTTCGGGCACTAACTTGGGTAACCCATTTACTATTATCCGTATAGTCCCTGTGTTTAAACACAAAACATCAGCCAATTTAATATAATTATAATAAACACCGCGGGGATGTGATTATTCTGCCAGCCTCAGAAGATGTGCAACATGACATTTTATTGATTATTACTGTTTCTGTGATCATCTTTTTTATAACGGGGATAGGTGTTACACCTTCCGGGAATCAAGGGGCGCCAATTGTTATTCCGCCGTAAAGCAAGAAACCCCTGTAAGGAGGATTACCTGTGTTTTCATCTGACGGGTTAAAAGGGTTGTTAGACCAGGTTATGGCCCAATTGGGTCAGGGGGCGGGGGTCCCGGATAACGACGGTCAAAATTGTAATAACAGCGGGGAAACCGGTAATCATAATAAGACAAAAATGGGTGATTTCGCACTTACCCCAGTCAGCGCGGCAGTCATTGGCGGACTCCTGACTCAAGTGCTGGAAGTCCAATCGATTTTAGTGGACAAGGACCAGACCGTCCAAATTGTCCTGGAGGGTTCTCTAAAGAGAAAAACAGAGGCTGACAAAATTATGGACCAGGTTGGGCCGATGTCGTTTGATGATGTGATGAGAGCAATAGTAGGGCGTTTTGCTTAACTAGTCTTTAATCAAATAAGGTTCTATTTTTTTCTGGGGACTCTCCAAATTGATGCTGGAATTATTATACTTCCAGAATTTGAAGAAGACCTCCTGATACATTGAACCGGCATTTGGGACCGGCATGATGGTCTGGGTTTTATACTGGTAGATGAGATTATCATTTTGACCAATCCAAAGGGTCATTCGCATTGTCATCCGGTCAATATATGGCTTACTGGCTTTGTTATCTGCAGCCAGTTTAAGGCCCATTGATTTTGCCGCCTTGACCGCATCCGCGGCATCAAGGGTGATTTCATAGACATCACACTTGGCGCCTAATACATCAGCTGCAGGCAGCCCGACGGCTTTGCCGGTAAAGGGCTTAAGACTGCTAAAGTCGATGAACGGTTCCAAAGGAGCCGATGTTGGAGCAGCCTTTCTCCATTTGTCCTCTTCGGAAACATAGACATCATTGCCCCACCTGTAATAACGGAGAGGTTGGCCCAAAATGCGTGTATCCATCGTATATCCATGGTCTCTGTCATAGGTCCCGCTGGGTATATAGAAACCGATGTTTCGTTTCTGAACTTTGGTGGCTGCCCAGCCTGTAAACCAAAACTTTTTACCGTCACGGGCCGTAGTATCAAAAGCCAGGCCCAGTTTTTCCGCCGCCTCCGCGGCCGGCTCAACCCGGGTAACTTCAGGTTTGGCAAATTCCCGAGGACCCGATTTAATGGCACAACCGGACAAAAGGACAGATATCGCCACTAATGTGATTAGAGAAAACGGGAGGGTGAATTTTTTTAGTTTCAACTGCCATCCGAAACCAAATAGAATCAGCCCCCCGGTGATGGCATATAGAAGCTGGGCGACCGGTAAGTTGTGTTTTTCCAGGACAAAGACCCGCTGCTGCCGGTACATGTAACCCACCAGCTCATTCTGCCCATCACCGTCAACGTCTCCGGCCCTAAGATTAATGAGGCCGGCGAATACCCGCCACTTCTGCTGTAACGTTCCGTTTTTGTATTCGTACCCTGTCATGTACCGGGTCGGATTTTCCCTGACATTACTCTTAGCCAGGGCAATTATTTGCGGTGTGGTGTCACTGCCTAACGGGGCGAAGTCCTCAAAACGAAAATGTTGAAAACGGGTTTTATCATTTATTATCTCAGGGCTGGCCCAAAGAGTCTGCCATTTTAAGTCTCTTGTCAGTTTCAGAATCCGGGAGGTTTCTGCTGTCAGCAGTATTTCGTCAGCCCTGTCATTGTCTACATCACCCACCAGAACCTCGCTGGTCCCGATATAAGGGACTTGTTCACTGTATACGGCGCCTACAACTTCCCTGCCGGAATCCATCTCCCGTATTTTGAGGCTGTCATCAATTGCTGCCTTTTCCAGGGGCGGTCCGGGGATAATATCTCCTATGGCTGCAGCCGAAGACTGGAGCTGGGACTGCCCCAAAGCAGCCTGGTTACGGATTCCGGTTTCCAGGGACTGCTGGGCGAGACTGAGCATTTCAAAGGGAAAGCTGCCGAAATTGACCGCCCGTTCAACCAAGTGGGCCTTATCGAGAAGTGGAGTCATCTTTTGCTCAATACCTTCTGTACTGTTTACCTGAAGTGATGACTCATAAAAAGGATAACCCAGATAATCTACCGGCAGTGAAGCGGCAAGTTTGTCAATGCTGTAACGGGTTGGCGGCAGCTCCTTAAAGGAAGCCCCGTCCCATTTATAAACTGCGAAGTGGTTATTTTCAGGTTCGAGGATCTGGTATTTCTTGTTCTTGGCGGCCATGACCAGTTCTTTTCTGGCCTCGGGCAGATTTTCCTGAGTTATAATTTCTTTTATATTATCCCCGTCCACATCGGCGAGTTTTACCGGGAAGTAGTCAACCGAAGCCAGCTTCTTATAGAGTAAAGGGCTTTCCCATTTTACTTTAAACCCGGTCCAAAAAGGAACCTGGGCAGGGTCAAAGGAGGCATTTAAAATAATGGCTGCCAAAAAAATTACAAGATAACTGCGGAACGTAAAATGTCCCAGCAATTTACCGACGATGAGCAGGACAAAGAAAATGAAGAGGAGTCCCACACCCTGCTTCAACATGGGGTATTCCCTGATACTGTCCATCGCTTTCATGGCCAGCAGGAAGATAATTCCCAGGATTGCAGTGGACAGGCGTTTGCCGGCCGGCAGGCTCCAGATAAGCAGGCCGACGAGGGCGAAAGCAAGGCCTACCCCCAGGACTGACCAGTCCAGGATGGCAGGAACCAGAACAAGTTCATAAAACAAAAAGAGATATAAAGCCAGAAGGGCAGTGGAGACTATTCCCCAGAGGCATTTCCCCAGCTTTTTAATCATCAGAACTACCTCCCATCACAGAGGCGTTATAGGGCAGGGCTGCTAACAGCCCGGCTACCAACCAGAAGTATGTGTTAAGATAAGGGATTTCAAAAATATTTTCCACAGTGTTGTGCAGAACAATGGCCACCAAGCCGCCAAACATCCCCATAGCTAAAAACTTCAAGCCGGGGGAGGGTAGGTTTTTCATAGCGTCATAGCCCTCTCTCAGGGTTTTATAAATAAGCCATAAAAACAGCGTAAGTCCCAGCAGACCCGTTTCCGCTAATGTTTTCAAGTAGTAGTTATCAGTATAGGCGACCCCGAATTTACGGTTCGCCACAGCGCCTCCGTAGTGCCCCAACCCGGACCCAAACAGGGGGTTATTTCTCATCTGGTCATAGGCATCCAGCCACCGGCTGATCCGGCCGCTCTGAGAGCTTTTGAACATATACTCGATAGTGAAGAGGTAAGTAATCCGGCTTCTTACCGAAGGGACGAAAACCACGGCCACAACGGCTACAACAGCCCCGGCAATAAGAATCCGGCGGTCATACATAATCCCAATAGCAACAACAGCCCCCGCCAGGGCCAGCCATGCCCCCCGGGATGAGGTGAAAATGAGGCAGGCTCCCATCGCACCGGCTGCTCCCAACCACAAAAGTCTTTTTGGCCACGATTTTGCCTGGGACAGAAGTCCCAGGGTTATCGGAATTAACATTGCCATCTGGCTGCCCAGGGCATTTGAACTGGTGGTAATTGAAAATACCCGGGTCCGCAAATTCTCAGATGTGTCTACCCAGTTCCCGGGCATCGGAACCTTGACAATGTACTGGTATATTCCATATAAGGCCATCAGTGTACCTGTTATCACCATAATACTCAATAGGGTTTTAGTATTTTCCGGCCGGTCATTTAAATAGAAAGCCAGGAAAAACACATACATAAATTGAAAGATGGCCCGAAACCCTTCAATATTTACTGAAAGGGTTGTAAAGTCAAGGGTTAAATAAGCAATTCCAACGAGAGTCAGGGCCAATATTGGTTTGGTGAGCCGGGTTTTACGCCGGGGGTCGCCGATCAGGAGGCGCAGGCCGACCAGAACAAGCCCTCCTAAAAGGAGCAGGTCATCCCAAAGTGAGGATACCACCGGAATAGCCAGCTTGTTGCGCAGAAGGTAGTCAATCACAGGGAAAGCTGTCAGAACAGCCAGAATAAGAAAACTTATTTTTTCCGGAAAAGTAGAATTCTTTGACCAAAACATGATTGCCCTCCAATCTTGTGACAAACCATTACCTGATATTATATCACAAACTGGATATCGTCAACAATCAGCTGTAATACAAAAAAAGGGGTGACCCCCTTTTTTGTTTCGTTCTTACAATAATGCCAAAGCTATTAATGGAATTTGTGGACTTAGTAGATTTCTGCTGGAAGGAAACCGGTTATCGGTATGGAACTACTTATTATATGATTTTCCGGGGGGGTAGTTTCTATGGCCGGTTTTGCCGATATCTTCTGCTCTTTGTACAAAAGCTCAAGGAAAGTAAAGACAGGCGTATCGTTATTTCTAATTTTGGCTGTCGGTGTTTTTGCTTTCTCCGGATGTCAAAAGGCCGGGCCTGGTTTGAGCAAGGCGGTGGCAGTTGATGTCCGCCCGGACATCACTCTTCCTAAGCCGGAGGATAGGGATATCGTTACTGTTTCGCTGGTTGGGGACATCATGGTCCACTCAGACCAGTTGGCTGCCGCCCATAATAAATGCTCAGGGAAATACTCGTTCGAGGGGTTTTTCACGGAAGTCAAACCGTTTTTGAGTTCAGCTGATTTAACGATAGGTAACCTGGAGACAACCCTGGCCGGAAGGAGCAAAGGGTACACCGGTTATCCGAAGTTCAACAGCCCCCAGGAAATTCTTCAGGCTCTGCGGTGGTCCGGTTTTGATGTGCTGACTACGGCTAATAACCATGCCATGGACAGAAAAAAGGACGGGGTTCTGAAAACTATTGATTACCTTGATGCTGCAGGAATTAAACACACCGGTACATTTTCGTCAGCTGCCGAGCGGAACGAACCTTTAATTATTGATATCAAAGGCCTGAAAATCGGGATTCTGGCCTATACATACGGCACTAATGGGCTGGAGATTCCCAGGGGCAGCGAGTATCTGGTTAACCTTCTCAACCCGGAGCGGGTTCGGGAGGACATCAGAAAAGCCCGGGAAAAAGGAGCTGACATCATCCTTGTTAACCCCCATTTTGGGGTTGAATACCGCCGTTCCCCGAATGAGGCGGGGCAAAGGCTGGTGGAAGAACTGTTCGCGAGCGGGGCGGATATTGTTGCCGGCAGCCACCCCCATGTCCTCCAATTGATGACGAGAAGAGACGGGCAGAAGGATATGGAAGGCTTTTTTGCGGCATATTCTCTGGGCAACTTTATATCCGCTCAGATGGACCAATACAGGGACAGTGGAGTTATCCTTAATTTCAAAATTGAAAAAGACCCTGCTTCCGGGAAAGCAAGGCTTATTGAAGCAAATTATATTCCCACATGGGTCCATGTCTATAGGGAGAACGGTAAAATCGCGTTTCGGGTCCTGGCCGTGGAAAAGGCGATTAGGGACTACGAACAGGGGCTCGACAAGAAACTTACAGAGAAGGATTATATTCGCCTGAAGCAGGTATGGCTTGAAACAACTTCATTGCTCTCTGGACCTTTGGCCCCGGATATTTATCATATTTAGAGAAACCGCCTTGGTGGGCTTGTTGACAAATAATCGTGGGTCGAGGGGATGGCTGTTCGCAACTGGTTTTCTCTTGTTCTCCTTGTCCGCCACTAACCGAAGATACTGGCAGAG
>PGZN01000045.1:0-11462 GCA_002840165.1 Firmicutes bacterium HGW-Firmicutes-8 | reverse complement strand
GGCTCCGCCCTGCGGCTCTGCCAGTATCTTCGCTAAGTGGCGGATCAAGGGAAACAAAGGAAAACCCTTATGCGAACAGCCATCCCCTCTGTTTTTGGGGTATTTGTCAACAAGCCCTGGTGGGGGTTTTATTTTTACCTGTTTTGGATATTATAAGCTTCAGATAAGGCTCTATATCTCGAACTGTAAGGAGGAGCAGTCCATGACCAAACAAGTAGTTATCCTGGGCGCCGGATATGGGGGCGTAAAATGTGCCCTTACTCTACAGCACGATAGCGACAAGGATGAGGTTGGGATTACCCTTGTGAACAAACACAGTTACCACCAGTTTATTACCCAGCTGCATGAGACGGCAGTAGGGCTTAGTAACAACAAAGAAATAAGGGTGCCTCTGGAAGAAATTTTGGACCGGGCCAGGGTGCGTTTGATTAAAGATGTTGTTCTGCGCATTTTGCCTAAAGACAACCGGGTCGTACTGGAAACAGGGACCTTGGATTACGACTATCTGGTTGTGGGACTAGGCAGCGAGCCGGAATTTTTTAACATTCCGGGTCTTGAACAGCACAGTCTCACTTTGAGGAGCCTAAACAGTGCTAAATTAATAAAAACCCATATTGAAAACAATTTTGCCGCATTTAAAGAGAACCCGTTACATAGAGAACTTCTGACTATCGTCGTCGGAGGCGCCGGTTTTACCGGAATAGAACTCACCGGTGAACTGGCTGACCGGCTGCACGGGTTGGCTGAAGAGTATGATATAAACGAAAAACTGGTTTCTCTAATATGTATAGAAGCAGCTTCGTCTATCCTCAAGGGATCTGACAGGCAGCTGGTCGACAACGCATTCAGGGTCCTGCAGGAAAAAGGGGTCCGCATTATAACCGGAACGGCAATTGAAGGGGTCACCGAGAAGGAAGTAAGGCTTGGCAGTGGCGAAAAAATTAAAACCGGGACCTTTATCTGGACAGGAGGAATCAGGGCTAACAAGGTTGTTACAGAGGCCGGATTCACTGCCTCGGTACGGGGCCGGGCTACTGTCAACAAGTACCTGCAGGCGCTTGATTTTCCCAATGTATATTTGATCGGCGATAATGCCTTCATCGCTAACCCCACTACAGGCGAGGTTATGGGGCCGACCGCCCAGGTGGCGATACAAAGCGGGTATGCGGCTGCCCAAAACATCCTGGCTGAAATCAGAGGGGAAGACCTGAGGGTTTTCTATCCAAGAGAGCTGTGGAGGGTGGTTTCTATTGGCAGAAGTGTGGCCGTAGGGCATATAGGCAAAAAACTCAAACCCACCGGACGGGCAGCGGGCCTGTTAAAACAAGCCATCCAGTGGAAATACCTTTTTTCCATCGGGGGGCTGCGGTTGGTGGCCAGGAAGCTCTTAAAATAAAGAGGGTGACTACTTTTTAATGGACCGGTACAGCGGAGGGAGGGACCTTCCTGCCTTTGTATTCTATATGGATAGCCGCATCCGGGCAGACCGTTTGACATATGCCGCAGACGATACAGCCGTCGATTTCCGGTTTAACGAGGGGTGTTCCGGCAGAACCTAATTCCTTAGCCCAGTCAATAACCCGGACCGGGCACTTTTCTATACAAAGTCCGCACCCTTTACACAATCCGGGGTAGACATTCCACCTGCCCTTTTCGTTTTCATAGGTGTTTACTTCCCAGACCCGTTTGTCCTGTCCCGGGTGTTTAACTTCCTCTTCGGATTCCAACATTTTCATACCACCTCCTGATTATTCTTCCTCGGTATATCACGAATATACGAAGGGGCTGATTGAATAATTAAACACCATCTGACTTATAATAAACCTGACAGGAAACCCAGAAGTCTAGGGAGGTGGTTGAGTGGCCAGGAAACGGGTAGGAATAGAAAATACCCTGGAAAATGTGAGGGACTACCTGGATGAAAAGGGCTTTGAGACAGTCCAGATAGACCCCCACAGCAAATCAGGCATCGAATTGAAAAACTGTGACGCCTATGTTATCTCAGGTATGGATGAGAACCTGATGGGCATATCAAGTATTGAAGCAACAGCTCCGGTAATTGATGCTACGGGGATGTCCCCGGAAGAGGTTTTTCAGCGAATAACACGAACTTTTGAAAATTTCTAAGCGCAAAGGCTGCCCCAAAAGTAGGGGCTTGTTGACAAATAAATGTGGGTCGAGGGGATGACTGTCCGCAACGGGTTTTCTCTTGTTCTCCTTGTCCGCCACTAACCTCAGATACCGGCAGAGCCTTGGGTTTCACCCGCCCAAGCGACGTCCGTGTCGCTGGGCGGCTCCGCCATCCGTGGCTCCGCCCTGCGGCTCTGCCGGTATCTTCGGTAAGTGGCGGATCAAGGGGAACAAAGGAAAACCCTTATGCGGACAGCCATCCCCTCTGCTTTTGGGTAATTTGTCAACAAGCCTCAAAAGTAGGGGTAGCCTTTGCGCTTCTGTGACGCATTAATTATTGGTTGTCTTATAACCAAGAATATAATAAAATATTAATGATATCCGGTTCCTTTAACGCGATACCAACAAATTGACTGGTATCGTGTTAAAGGGCTTTCATTTTAAGGAGGTTCTATGGACGCTTTTTTTGCTTCATTGTTTTTTATCACGGTAGCCGAGATGGGGGATAAAACCCAGCTCGTGGCCCTCGCTTTTGCCACCAGGTATAAGGTCAGGGAAGTAATCACCGGAATCTTTACCGCTACACTTTTGGTGCACCTTTTTTCAGTGGTTGTTGGACAGTTTCTTGGCCGGGCTGTCCCATTTGCCTATATTCAGTTCCTGGCCGGGGTATCTTTTATTGGGTTCGCTGTCTGGACGCTGAGGGGTGACGAACTGGATGATGAGCATAAGAAAAAGTCGAAATTCGGTCCGTTTCTGACTGTGGCGATTGCCTTTTTTCTTGCCGAACTGGGGGACAAGACCCAGCTGGCTACGATATCCCTGGCTGCTAAATACAGCACCGGAGCGATTTCGCAATACAGCAGTTTTGTCCAGGTTTGGCTGGGTTCGACCCTCGGCATGGTAATAGCTGACGGGTTAGCAATCATCGTCGGGATCGTCATGGGGAAAAGATTGCCGGAGAGGATTATCAAATGGGGTTCGGCGGCTATATTTTTTGGCTTTGGGGTGGTGACCCTGGTCGAGTTGTGGGTCTAATCGACAAGCCGCAGGGGTTGGGTATTTTAACGGGGTTCCCGCTCGCCGTCGAGCAATCTAAGCTGCCAACCGCAGGCCGCAATGCAATGTCCCAGAACTTGATGGCTCAGAATGCATTCCTTATAAGTTGGCCGCCTCCCGTTTCGAAAAGCAGAAACTTACCGGCGGCACATTGGAGGTTGGAGGTTAGAAGTTAGAAGTTGGATTAAGAAGGGATTCGCCTCCGGGCGAATCCCAACAATTTTTTCCAACATCCAATCTCCAACTTCTAACTTCTAATGTGCGCCAGGGAAACCCTTATAAAATACCCAACCTCTCGGCCTGCCGCTTCCTGCAATAATAAGGCCCATAATCTGATCAGGTTGGGGAGAAGGCTAATGGAGGAAGTTGGACGACTGCAGCGAATATGGAATAATAATTCAGTTTAAGGGGACAACATGCTGTGAAATAATAATTGGATTCAGTCGGAGGTTATTCAATGTACGGCAATCTAAAACATCTTAGAGTAGCTAAATACCGCATTGACATAAAAGCCGGTGAAAGAGGGCTGCGCCTGCCGCCGTATAAAGGGTCGACCTTCCGCGGCGGATTCGGTTCCACCTTCAGGCGGGTGGTGTGTTCGGTGAAAACCGGAGAGTGCAAGGGCTGCCTGCTGGAGGTTAACTGCCCTTATGCATACATATTTGAAACCTCACCGCCGCCCGGATCAGAGGCGCTGAGGAACTACGAGAATATTCCGCGGCCTTTTGTGATTGAGCCTCCGGCGGATACCCGTACCGGGTATCCGCCGGGAGAAACATTATCCTTCGGTCTAGTCCTGTTTGGCAAGGCCATTGCTTACCTGCCCTATTTTATTGTGGTGTTCAGGGAACTGGGATCGGCAGGCATAGGGAAGGGGAGGAACCCCTACGAGCTGGTTAAGATCACAGCCTGCAACGGGTTAACGGGTGCAGAACAGGTTATTTATCGGAGCGAAGAGCAGACGGTCATTAGCGCCAACATGGCTGTGACAGGTGAAGATATAATGGCAGCCTGCTGCGCCATACCGCCTGGCCCGGTGACCGTTGATTATTTGACCATGACCCGTTTAAAATACAACAAGAGTTTTGTCAGCCGCCCGGATTTTCATATCCTTATTCGTAATCTTTTACGGCGGTTATCATCCCTGATGTATTTTCATCACGATTTAGAACTGGATATCGATTACAAAGGAATAATCGAAAAGGCCAGTCAGGTTAAGATTATTTCCGACCGGACCAGGTGGGTGGACTGGGAGCGGTACTCGAACCGCCAGGATACCAGGATGAACCTGGGCGGGGTAATGGGACCTGTGACTTACAATGATGTGAACGCTGATTTTTTGCTGTTGCTTAAGCTGGGTGAGCTTATCCATGTAGGCAAGGCAGCTACTTTTGGGATGGGGAAATATAGGATTGGAGGCTGATGGTACAGCACTCATTTTGTTAAGCCTGCTGAAGCTGATGGGTTACCCATGCATAAACCGGGAGGACTTAAGGATGTTTGATTATGCAAATTGCTGCTCGCTTTTATAAGCGGGCATTTTTTTGGCGGCGATTCTGTCTAGTCGACAAAATTAGAGCAATTCCGTGGCAGGATTTGGGAATGCTGTCGGAGAATGTATTTGCTAAGAAAATGAGGAAGTGGCTGTAAGGGAGGGAGAATGGGTGTCTATTTCAAACGCCGAAGTCCAGTTGCGAGTCGGGAGAAGCGCAATGGCAAGGATACATTTTATCCATTCAGAGATAAGGGCGGGAAAATATCCAAATGTGCCGCTGTTGGCCAGAACCCTGGAGGTCAGCACCAGGGCCGTGGAGCGGGATGTGGAGCTGATGCGGGATATGCTGGGCGCTCCCATTGTTTACTCGTACAGCCGGAAGGGATATTTTTACGAAAATGACTTCTACAGCATTCCCCCAATGCGGTTCACCGAGGGGGAACTGGTAGCTCTTTACCTGGGAGAGAAGCTGCTTGCGCAGTATAAAGGGCACCCCTACGAAAATGGAATAAAAACAGCCTATGCAAAAATCCTGGCGCTATTACCGGGAAGCGCGGCGATAAACTACGATGAGATAGAGCGGACACTATCTTTTGCGGTGGAGGAGGCCAGGGGTGACAAACGCTTGGTGCTGCAGTGGTACCAGACAATGCAGGATGCAATTTTCACCAAAAGAACAGTCAGGGCCGATTATTACAGCGCCAGCCGGGACAGCCGGGGTAACCGCTTGATAGACCCCTACCACCTGCGTTTTCAGGCCGGGGCCTGGTACTGCATCGGCTACTGCCACAACAGGCGGGAGATCAGGATATTTGCCCTGGACAGGTTTTATGGGCTTGAATTAACTGACCGCTTATTTGAAATGGATGGAGAGTTTTCAATAGATGAATACCTTGGCCAGAGCCTCAATCTGGAGAGAGGTAGGGAGCCGCAGGAGTTAGAAGTTCTTTTTGACCGGAAGGCGGCTATCTGGGTAAGGGAACGGCGATGGCACGAAAGCCAAAGGTTGGAGGAAAAGCCTGACGGTTCGGTCATCTTGAAACTTACGGTAAGCGGATTGGGCGAGGTCAAGAGGTGGATCCTGGGGTTTGGCGGGCAGGCGGAGGTACTGGGCCCGCCGGAGCTGAAAGCGGAAATTGCGAAAGATATTAAAAAAATGGCTGAAAAATATCGGTAAAACTGGGCCGAAAATATGTACGCGACAGTATTCTGCGGAGTGGGTGTTGTAAAATGAAGGTGCCCCTTTCTGCAAATAAGAAAACCGCCGCTGGTGCGGCGGGTATATGATATATCAGCTTTTGTATTTTTCTTCAGCTTCACAGACCTGGTTGACAAGCTTCTCCAGGCGGGTGACGCGGTCTTTGAGGGCCTCAAATTCCTGTTTGATCCCGGCGGCATACTCTTTTTGGGCAGATTCCGGGTTGTTTTCCAGGTCGAATACCTTGTCTTCTAATGGCTTAACTTTAAATGTGATATCTGTAAACAGCCGTTTAATCATTTCAAGGGTTTTCTCCAGGTTTTTGTGGTACCCTTTGATTTCAGCAACGTCTTTTTCCAGGTTGTCTATCCGGGCTTCCAGCTTGTCCAATCGGGCATCAATTTGATCGAACCTTTTGTCTACCTGTTCAAACCTTTTGTCAATCTGTTCAAACTTTTCATCGTGTTCCATCTGCTTATTATAAATCTTTGTTAGGAACGGTTCGATAGCTTCCAGCATTACATTTTTAATTTGTTTTAGGTCCTCAGCATCCAGCAATTAATTCACCTCCTCACAATTAGGACGAACACATGTTCTATAATGATATTACCATAATATGTATGGGGAAGCAAGAGAAAGTTTCATGTGTAGGTAGATTATATCATAAGCAATTGGTGGTGGACAACGACCGGCTGCATCAAAAAAACGCGAGTGAGGCATAAAGGAATTTTTTGGTGATGAGCAGAGGGCGGTGGGCAGCTGAATGACAGGTGCCAAGGGCCAGGAGTGAGTTGTAGAAAAAGAAAAATACCGGAGATTCCGGCGGCTGGTCGCTTGTGGTGGGGAAGAAAAAAGCGCCATTAAATTGGAGAGCGGTTTATGAAATAAAGGCTATGAACTCTGCCGGAGTATAGATGATTGGCTTTTCTATTCCTAAGCCTAGAAAATCTTTGTCACCAGTAATAATCACGTCTACTTCCGCCGTAGTTCACCCCTGATTTCTTTCACCAGTTCATTAACGTCTTCTTCTGAACGGAGTCCCTGTTTTTCTGCTTCTCCTTCCATAGCCTGCTGAAATTCCCTCAGTGCGATCAGAGAGGAATTGGCTATTATGATTTTGCCGTTTTCCTCCAAAAACAAAACTTTATCACCTTCTTTTAGATTTAGTTTTTTACGGATTTCGATAGGTATAGTTATCTGACCTTTTGAGGAGAGCCTGGCAAGTTCCATGTGGGATACCTCCTTGATATACTTTACTTTTCTTACAATTCAACATTTCCTTACTCTATATTATATCATTATTTCCGGAAAAGATAAGCTGATATTTGAAAATGCTGAAAAAATAGCACATGTAAAGATAGGGTAGCCGCTGTGGGCAGTATTTGCAGCGGGGTGGTGGTTGGGACACAGGAGTGAATGAGAGGCGGATGCGACAGCGGCCGGCGGCCAGCGACCAGTGGCCAGGAGAAAAAAGAAGACGCGGAGGGAGCGGAGAGAAGATGGAGAGCGCAGAGAGTCATAGGTTAGGTGACATGTGCCAGGTGTTAGGTGACAGCCGGGGGTAAAAGAAAAAAGCCGGAGATTCCGGCGGTGAACCTGTTAATTTTAATGATTGTATTCAATAGCGAGGAGGAAAAATTATGAATGCAAAGAGTTACCCTGTTGAATTTGAGGTTCAGGGACATGCCGCAATGTTTACCCGGCCAGATACCGGGTCAGCCCCAGTATCATACCCTGTTCCAACATTCTCGGCCTTAAAAGGTATGTTTGAATCCGTAGCTAGAATAAAATCTGCATACATAAGACCAATAAGGGTAGAAATATGTTCGCCGTTTATATATCATCGATATTTTAATAATTGTGGCGGTCCTTTAAAGAAAAAAGGCACAAGAAATTTTCAATTAGCGGCAACTATTTTGACGGATGTTTGCTATAAAGTATATGGCGTAGTTGAGGAAATTTATAAAGCCCCTTTCAATAATAATCATCTTCATGCACTTCAGGAAATTTTTTTAAGACGTTTAAAACAGGGTAGCTTTCGTTATACCCCATGCCTCGGATGGAAAGAATTCGTACCTTCTTATTTTGGCCCGCTTCGAGATTCAACAAATGTTGATAAATCAATAAATTTGGTGGTCCCATCTATGCTATACAGCATGTTTGACAAACCAGAAAATGGGAGATTGCACCCTATATACAAGCAGGATGTTAAAATTGTTGAAGGGATACTGAATTATGATTAATGATTTATATGTGATGGCACAAAACCTGAAAGAAAAGGGACTTCTCCAAGTTACTACTCATAGAGATATTAATGGTCCTGCTAAAAGTGCAGGTATATACGTAGAAATTGATAAGAACAAACAGCCAAGAGACATCGAATTTGTTCCAAAAGAAGACTTCGTAAAATTATGGAAGCATAGCAATGGTAACCATAACAGCTTTCCAATTATTCGTGTTCAAAAACCTATTGTTAATCACAATCTATCAGTAGACTTTGATAAAATATGGAAACTAAAGAAGAAGAAAGAAGAGAAAATTGAAACATTATCCCAGTTAGACTTTGATAATAGTAATCCACAAAGCGATGATATTATTGTTTCAAAGTGGACAAAAGATCAATTATCACCTATTTCTCATAATCTGTCAGAATTGAGATCCCTATATGAATTGATCAGCAGATTCCCCGGAAATCAATATGAACAAAAACAGTTTTATATTAAACTTATTGGCTTAATTAAAGACCAGTTAACGACCTTTGAAAACCCAATGTTAGAGTTGATAAAAGATATCCTTATTGGAAGTTATAATAAAGATAAAAAGCTATTTTGTTCGAAAACCCAAATTGCTTTTGATATTAATGACTCCCAAAATTTTAAATATAAAGTTAGAGATGTGAGATTAAAAAGTATTTTGATTAGAGAGTTAAATAAAAAAAATACTAACGAAATTAAAATTTTGGACACAGAAATTTGTCAATTAACGGGTGAATGCCACGTAATTGAAAAAGAGAAATATCCACAGCCCAAGTTGCCAATTATTGGGAATACATATTTATTTTGTAACAACAAGTCTATACCATGTTTAACTCGTTATAAGATGGAAAGTCTACAATCTTTTAAGGTTGGTAAGGAAATAGTATGTGAAATGAACAATGCACTTGATTTTCTTACACAAGCTGATAGAGAAGACAAGACTTGGGTTCAGGTGCCGGGAAGCAAGGATAAAGAGCAAAATTTACTTATTGTATATGTCGAAGATGAACCGGAACTTGATGATGATTTGGCAAAGATGATGGGAGACGCGCCTGATTTTGAACAGGAGGTGATAAAATTTGAAAACTTAACCGAACAGGTATGCGGCAATTTAAAAGAAAAAACAGAAAGAAATCCTAATGCCCAAATAAAAGCTATTGTTATAAATAGAGTTGATGATATGCGGAAACAAATTCAATTATCTGAAACGTATAGTGTTAACAGTATAATTTTAGGCACAACTAAATGGCAGAAGGCCTCAAAGAATTTTCCGTATATTGCGTATAGAATCAAGATTAATCAGGAACAAAAGATAATTGAGCCTTTTTGTCCGTATCCCGGTCAAATACTGAATCTCATGAAAAAATACTGGAAATTTGAAGCTAAAAATGGCAAGCAAGATTTGAAATTTGAAAAAGTCCCTGGAATTTCGTTAAAAGAAGTCTATGACGTGTTTATTCCATCATTAGCGAATGAACAAGAATCCTGTAAAAAACTATTATCGAAAGTCCGTGAGCATGTGCAGGGTCTAATAATCAATTTCGGACATTTTTACAATAGGAAGGAACTTTATAAAATCAATAAAAGAGCGGTATACGACAATTGTCTTGCGATTTCGCTATTATCGATATTGCTATATAAACTAAATTATTATAAGGAGGATTATATGCATAGCATAGCTTTTAACATTGGCCGATTAATGATGTTATCAGATGTATTACATCGGGAGTATTGCTTAAACGTCAGGAAAGGCGATATACCACCTCGGTTGATTGGAAATTCGACTATGTCTACAGCAGTAGAATTCCCTGATAGAGCGCTGAGTCTATTACAAGAAAGAATCATGATCTATAAGGCATGGGCAGATACAGATAAAGAAGCTAAACTTGCCAAATGGGCTGTTAACAAAATGGGAGACGTTACTCTTGAAATGAGTGGAGAAGAAATTCCTGAAAGTTTTAATGAAGCAGAACGGGCACAGGTGTTATTAGGTTATCTTGCTAAAATAGAAAAAGAATAAAGGAGGAACAAGTAATGGAAAACATTATTAACCGTGGAACTGGTCTGCTGGTCTTAGAGGTGATTAACTCGAATCCAAACGGAGATCCTGACAGGGAAAGCGACCCGAGACAAAGGCATGATGGGAGAGGAGAAATATCACCAGTATCATTTAAACGAAAAGTGCGCGACCTTGTGTTACATAAGGAAGGACCAGTATGGAAAGAAATTAGTGAAAGTTTGGGTATTGGGAAAAATGACTATAGTAAATATGATTTGTTAGAGAAACGAGATATTGACCGGAAAATTGTAATGGATGATATGAAGAAGAATGTTTTTCTTGAAAAATATTGGGATGCCCGGATTTTTGGCAATACCTTTCTGGAAGAGAATCTGTCCGATAAGATTCAGACAGGAGCTGCACAATTTGCCTTGGCAGTATCTATTTCCCCTGTTAGAATTGAGCGGATGACGACAACAAAGGTAGCGCCAGTGGAAGATGATAAAAGCAGAGGCATGGCTCCGCTTGGATTTCGTATTGTTCAGCATGGTGTTTATTGTATGCCGTTTTTCATTAATGCCACAGCGGCAAGCAAAACGAACTGTACTAAAAAGGATATTGATTTACTATTAAAGGTCATACCATATTCGTATACTCATACAGCCTCGTATATTCGATCACAGGTTAATATTCAGCATGCTTTTTATGTTGAACATAAATCACCCGTTGGAAAATACAATGATTTTAAAATCATTGAAGCGTTAACACCAAAAAGAATTGGTGATATAGAAAAACCATCTGCATCATGGAAGGATTATGACTTCGAGGGCTTAAAGAAACAAATTGTGGAATTGGATGAAAAGTTAAAAGATAAAACTCAAAAAGTTAGAGATTTAATGGACGAGATATAATATGAAACTGTTGGCCCACAGCGCACAACCAAAAAAAGGATTGCCGGAACAAACCTATCAAGAACATGTTATAGGTGTTTTTAGACGTGCTCAAACCAATGTGAAAGAAATGCTGAAATATGGACCAGCAGCTCTGCAAAAAAGTTTCTTGAACGTAGTCTTATGGTCAGCTTGTTTTCATGATTTAGGAAAGCTCGATGAAGAAAATCAGGAGGTGTTATGTGGCAAAAGGAAAGCAAATCATTTACCTATAAATCACGTAGATGCTGGTGTGGCCTATTTAAAGGAAATAGAGAAGAAAACAGAAGCTGCTTTTATCCTGGATTCCCGCCTAAACATAACGAGGCGGTGATAAAAAAGGCTTGAACCATTGAAATTACTGGATTTGTTGCCATTCTTTACTTGCTTCCAATCT
>PGZN01000044.1 GCA_002840165.1 Firmicutes bacterium HGW-Firmicutes-8 | reverse complement strand
AAACCGAAAAAAGCCGTATCAAGTGGACATTGCTATTCAGCCGCTAGCCAAGGATACATGGGAGGCAATTACGAAAGCCTGTGAGGGTAAAATTGATTCATTACAGGAACTTATTGAAGGTAAATTCCCTAAGGCTCTCTCTGAATTGTTTACAGTACAGGGTAAAGGTTTATTTCCGGCGCCACAAGAGATATCATTAAACTGTAGCTGCCCTGACTGGGCGTATATGTGTAAGCATGTGGCGGCAGTCCTTTACGGGATTGGAGCAAGGCTTGACGATAATCTTGAATTGTTTTTTATATTGCGGAAAGTAAAAATTGATGATCTTATCTCAGCGGCAATAAATCAGAAGTCTCAGACACTGCTAAAAAAAGCCAATACAAAAAGCCACAGGATTATTGATGATGCTGATATCTCCGGCATGTTCGGGATTGACATGGAATAATAACATCGAACGAACTCACCATCCGGCAGATTTTTTAGTGTTTAGAAAGTAGACGATTGGGTGACAATATGGTATAATTAAAGAAACAAAATTATGAGGTGATGTTATGCAGTTCTATACTGTAAGGGATTTAAGGACACATCCGCGCGAAGTTTGGGAGAAACTTGCAGAAACACATGAAGTCATAATTACCAATAATGGCAAGCCAACTGCACTGATGATTGAAATAGACGATGAAAATCTTGAGGATGTACTGGCCAGTGTTAGGCAGTCCATGGCTATGAGGGCGGTCAACAAGCTGCGTCTTTCTTCTATTAGAAGTGGTAAGGCAGAAATGACTATAGATGAAATTGATGCTGAAATATCTAAGGTACGCAAGGAGAAACGGAAATGATCAAAGCGGTAATAGATACAAATATTCTTGTTTCCGCACTTCTATCACCTTCCGGCAATCCTGCAAAGGTTTTTGACCATGTACTTAACGGCAATATTACCGTGTGCTTTGACAGCCGTATAATAGCAGAATATCAGGATGTGCTCGAGCGGCCTAAATATGGTTTTGCCTGGAAGGCAGCCAGACAGGTTGTTGATTTTATTGTCCATACGGGCATTTCAGTAGTACCTGAGCCGATTTCAAGCGCATTTGAGGATGAAGATGACAAGAAGTTTTATGAGGTTGCCAGGAGTGCCAAGGCATATCTGGCGACAGGGAATATAAAACATTTTCCGAGGGAACCGATAGTTGTTTCACCGCAGGAATTTCTGAGCATTATGGAAAGTAGCAGATAAAGGCATTGTCAAAGGCTGCACATCTTTTTTGGATGCTGCAACCTTTTTTCTTGGGTCTTTTTTCTTGAAAACATAGAGGGGGGGCTTGTTGACATATGCTCGAAAGACAGAGGGGATGGCTGTTCGCATAAGGGTTTTCCTTTGTTTCCCTTGATCCGCCACTTGCCGAAGTAACTGGCAGAGCCGCAGGGCGGAGCCACGGATGGCGGAGCCGCCCAGCGACACGGACGTCGCTTGGGCGGGTGAAACCCAAGGCTCTGCCAGTTACTTCGGTTAGTGGCGGACAAGGAGAACAAGAGAAAGCCCTTATGTGAACAGCCGTCCCCTCTGTCCATTCATATTTGTCAACAAGCCCTAGATCGATTCCTTTTGAAAAAAGACAGGGAAGGTGTGTTCCTTTTTTAAAAAACAGCAGGATTTCTGCGGAATGTGTCTAATAAAGAAAGTTATTGCTAAGCAAACTAAGCTTAAGCCTCGGTAGTTACGGGGGGAGTTTTTTGACTAGAGTAGAAGCGGTTTTGGCAGATTCGTGTTTCACTGAATATGTCGCCAAAAACAACAGCAGCGAAGCTGACCGGCAGTTTTGCCGGCATACCTTTCAGCACTTGGTAGATGTTGCCCGGATCACGTATATCCTGATGCTGGAGAGTGGAGATATCAGGCGGTTTATGGCAGAAAACGACCTGAATATGAAGCTTGCTAAGGAGATGATTTATGCTGCGGGAGTGCTGCATGATATCGGCCGCTGGAAAGAGTATCAAACTGGGGAAGACCACGCGGTGGTGAGTTCCGTTATAGCGGGGGACATACTAAGAAAGGCTGGATTTGACAGCAAAGAAATCAGGATTATAACTACAGCTATCAGGGAACACCGGCGGATGGCCGAAAGCATGTCTCTTCTGGGGGAACGTTTATACAGGGCTGACAATCTGTCCAGACTTTGTTCCCAGTGTGAAGCGAGTGATGAATGCCATAAGTATGACGAGATGGAGACAGGACGCAAGGCCCTGATATACTAAGAATAACTGTTTAAGAGTAACCACATTTTAGGTCTGGGGGAATGATACTGTGAGGGTACGGGCGATTAAGATTGACTGTGCGGAACAGGCCAGGCTGGAAATTGCCCAAATTGGCGCTGACAGCCCGGGTACTAATATAATGACTCCCAAGGCGGTTCACAGGACTATCAAGATAGAGGACCTCTCTACTAAGGCGGCAGTTATCCTAAAACAGGAGATGCTCTCTAATGGGGGAGAAGCTGCAGTCAGCCGGGGAGTTGGCAATTTTTCGGTCGAAAAAACCGATGTCCTGTTAATGGGAACAGTTAAACAGTATAGTAAAGTCATTTGTAAACTGAAAGCCCAGCCTTTTGGACTGGGTAAACTCGCGGAATTACTGGTTAAGACTCTGGCCAATCTGGAGAAGAGCGGCCGGGATGGCTTAAACTGTCGGGGGCGCCTGCTGCCCATAGGCCAACGGACACTTATTATGGGAATACTTAATATCACACCCGACTCCTTTTCCGATGGAGGCCGGTTTTTTGACATCGACACAGCTGTCAGACATGCCCTGGAAATGGTTGAACAGGGGGCTGATATTATAGATATTGGCGGGGAGTCTACCAGACCTTCAGCCGAGCCGGTAACGCTGGAAGAAGAGCTGGAAAGAGTTATGCCTGTTCTTAAGCGGCTGGTTCAGGAGACAGATGTTCCGATTTCCGTTGATACTTATAAATCGGGTGTTGCCAGCCAGGCGGTTAAAGAAGGCGCCCATATTATTAATGATGTTTGGGGGCTTAAGGCTGACCCCGCGTTAGCCAATGTCGTTGCCGGTTACGATGATATCCCGCTGATTCTGATGCATAACCAGCAAGGAACACAATACAACAGCATGATGGATGATCTCCTCGATTCCCTGAAAGTGAGTACTGAAACGGCTTTGGCAGCAGGCGTCAGTGAGGAAAACATAGTTCTTGACCCGGGGATAGGTTTTGGGAAGGATACCGGCCAAAACCTGGAGGTTCTCCACCGCCTGTGGGAACTGAAAACCCTTGGCTGCCCGATATTATTGGGGACATCAAGAAAATCGATGATTGGCAATACCTTGGACCTGCCGGTTACTGAGCGGGTCGAGGGTACCGCAGCTACCGTAACTTATGGGATAACCCAGGGTGCAGATATAGTCAGAGTGCATGACATTAAAGAGATGGTGCGGGTAGTCAAAATGACTGACGCCATTGTAAGGAGGTAACAGTATGGGCAAAGATAAACTTATCCTGGCAGGCCTGCAGTTTTTCGGCAGACACGGTGTTTTTGCGGAAGAAAAGGCAATGGGGCAAAAGTTTATTGTTGATGTGGAGCTCACTCTTGATTTAAGTAAGGCCGGGATGACCGATGATATAGCCAAGACACCCAATTATGCGGACATTTATGCTATCGTAAAAAACATTACTACCCGGCAGACATTTAACCTCATTGAAGCCTTGGCTGAGGCAATCGCGAAGGAAATATTGGCTGCCTATAAAATTGATCAGGTTCTCGTCAAGGTCCGCAAGCCTCATGCCCCTATCAGCGGGATTTTCGACTATATGGGATGTGAAATAACCAGAAGGCCTAAGGGATAATGGTCAGGGCATATATAGGCCTTGGTTCAAACCAGGGGAACCCGGCAGCCAATATCAGGGAGGCCCTGCAGATGATAAATGAAATCGACGGGCTGAAAGTAACTGGCGTTTCGTCTCTTTACCTTACAGAACCGGTGGGATACGAAAACCAGCCCTGGTTTCATAATTGTGCAGCGGAAGTTGAGACCGAACTTTCGCCGGACCAGCTGCTTGCGGCACTCCAGGGCATTGAAGACTTCCTGGGCCGAGTCAGGGTCGTCCGGTGGGGCCCAAGGACGATAGATCTTGACATTCTTCTTTATGATACAATCACAGTAGAAACTGAAAACCTGACAATTCCCCATCCCAGGATGGCGGAACGCGCTTTCGTCATCGTCCCGTTAGCAGAGATAGCCGGTGACATGGTAAGTGCCGACGGACGGACGATTTTGGAAGTAAGAGACCAGTTAACCGCGGGGAAAAAATACATTTGCATTCCGCAAAAAATATGGTAAAATTAATATTACTGGGTGGTATCCATACTGGAACCGCACCGGAGGGTATTTCTTCAGCTTATCCTGTTATAACCGCTTGAAGCCTTTAGGACCAAGACGGTGGGTATAGTTGATTTTTGCTGCCAAAAACCTTTCGGGGGATTGCCCTGAGGGGTTTTTATATTTTCCATCATTAGTCTGCCGGAGGAGCATGCCCTATGTGTCACGTTGCGGTAATCGGAACTGGTGTTGTAGGTTCAGCTGTTGCCCTGCTGCTGCGGCAAAAAGGGTATACTGTTACAGGGGTCTGTTCGAAAACCGGCGTTTCGGCTGCGGGCTTGGCCGCTGAGCTTGGATGTAAGTCTACCACTGTGCCAGGCGATATAATAACGGAAGCCGACATCGTTTTTCTGACGACTCCGGACCGGGAACTGAGCAGTGTGGCCAGCCGTTTAGCGGATTCCGGGACGGTAAATAATAAACACATATTCTATCATATGAGCGGCGCCCTGCCAGCCGAAGTCTTAAGTCCACTAAAGGAAAAAGGAGCGGCGATAGGAGCTGCCCATCCTCTTCAGTCATTTGCCACCATAGAAAAGGCAATAGCCAATCTTCCGGGGTCTTTTTTCGCCATCCAGGGGGATAACAGGGCTGTCGATGCAGTTTTTAAGATAGTGGCAGACCTTGGCGGAAAACCGTTTTTGATGAAGAGCGAGGATAAAGCCCTGTATCATTTGGGCGCCTGTATTGCTTCCAACTACCTGGTGGCTGTAATCCATTTTGCGGTAAGTATTTTCAGCTGTATCGGGATGTCTCCCGAACAGGCTGCAGAGGCCTTGCTGCCGTTAATTAAAGGCACTCTGGCCAATATAGAGGTTTTGGGGCCTGTTAAATCCCTGACAGGACCTGTGGCCAGGGGTGACGCCGGCACTATTGAAAGGCACTTGGAGGCCATGAAGGTCTTAGACCCAAGTTTGGCAGAACTGTATAAAACCCTTGGCCGGTATACAACCCAAGTGGCCATCGAAAAGGGAAGTATCGACAAAGTTGGTGCGGAAAAGCTGTTCAGCATTTTCCGGGAAGAGGGGGAAGCCGATGTCTAAGGTTACTACTGTCAAGCTCAAAGAAATGAAGACCCGCGGTGAAAAAATCACTGTTCTTACATGCTATGACTATTCCAAAGCGATATTACTGGAAAAAGCCGGGATAGATGTTTTACTCGTAGGCGATTCTCTGGGTATGGTTCTGCTGGGCTATGATTCTACGATTCCGGTTACGATGGAAGACATGATTATCCATACCAAGGCCGTCTCAAGGGGAACCAAAAACGCGCTTCTAGTAGCCGATATGCCCTTTATGTCCTACCAGATATCAACTGGTGAAAGTGTCAAAAATGCAGGCCGGTTCCTTCAGGAGGCAGGCGCCAACGCAGTCAAGCTCGAAGGGGGAAGAGAAATTGCCCCTACGGTTCAGGCCATCATTGCCGCAGGAATCCCGGTTATGGGGCACCTGGGCCTAACGCCCCAATCTGTAAATAAACTTGGTGGATACCGGGTCCAGGGAAAAGATGAAGCTGCCGCCCGGATAATCTTAAACAATGCTTTAGCTTTACAGGATGCGGGGGTTTTTGCGATAGTGCTGGAATGTGTCCCGGCAGCCTTGGCCAAGATGGTCACTAAACGGCTCGAGGTTCCGACTATCGGTATCGGGGCAGGGGTTGATTGTGACGGCCAGGTGCTTGTTATTCACGACCTTTTAGGGCTTTATTCAGATATATCACCTAAGTTTGTTAAGAGGTATGCCTCTTTACACAATACGATACTGGAAGCAGTCAGCCAGTATAAATCAGATGTCAAGGAAGGAAACTTCCCAGGGCCGGAACACAGCTTCGACATGGAAGAAAGTGAAATCGGCAAACTCTATTAGTTGCTAGTTGCTAGTTGCTAGTTGCTAGTTGCTAGTTGCTAGTGATTGGTTGCTTATGTAAAATCAGAGGGTTCGTATACTCGAACTACAATTTAACCCTTGAGCGTCAGTGAGCGTTCCCCGGTTACAGGCAACTAATACCTAGGAACTAGGAACTAGCACCTAGGAACTAGCACCTAGCACCTAGCACCTAGCACCTATTGTGGAGGAATGTATGCAGGTAATTCAAAGTATTGATGAAATAAAGGCCTTTGTACGAAGCGTGCGCGGGCAGAATAAAACCATTGGATTTGTCCCTACAATGGGGTATCTGCACGAAGGGCACCAGACCCTGATGCGGAAAGCAAAAAAGCAGACTGATTTTGTTGTAGTGAGCATTTTCGTCAATCCGCTCCAGTTCGGTGTGGGGGAAGATTATCAGGAATACCCGAGAGACCTCAGGCGGGACAGCTCTCTGGCTGAGGCGGCCGGCGCCGATGTGATTTTTGCTCCCCAGGTTAGGGAAATGTATCCCCAGGGTTACTCAACTTTTGTAGATGTCGAAAAACTCACCGATAAACTGTGCGGAAGGTCGAGGCCCGGCCATTTCAAGGGTGTCACGACGGTCGTAACAAAGCTTTTTAATATTGTTCAACCTGACATCGCCTTCTTTGGTCAGAAAGATGCCCAGCAGGCAGCTGTACTGCAGAAAATGGCCATAGACCTTAATATGAACCTCACAATACAGATTCGCCCGACGGTGAGAGAAAAAGACGGGCTGGCGATGAGTTCACGAAATTCCTACTTAAATCCGGAAGAGAGGGCGGCAGCCCTTTGTTTGTACCGGAGTCTGGAGGCTGCCAAAAACCTTGTAGATGCCGGAGAAAGAAACACCGGGGCCCTTAAACAGAAGATTGAGGGGTTAATAGGCCAGGAGCCTCTAGCCAGGATCGATTATGTTGAAGTCCTGTCATTCCCGGAGCTTGCCGAAACCGAATACCTTAAGGGCAGCTCTCTGGCTGCGGCAGCGGTATTCATCGGCCGGACCAGGTTAATTGATAACATAATTGTGGAGGTATAGAAAATGTTTAGGACTATGCTAAAATCTAAGATACACCGTGCTAAAGTTACTGAAGCCAATTTAAATTACGTGGGCAGTATCACAATCGACGAGGCTCTGATGGAAGCCGCTGATGTCTTGCCTAATGAGAAGGTCCAGATTGTGAACAATAATAACGGAGCACGGTTTGAAACTTATGTTATCCGGGGCCCTAGAGGTTCGGGGGTGATCTGTCTTAACGGAGCCGCTGCGCGCCTTGCCCATGAGGGGGACAGGATTATCATCATCTCATATGCGGTGGTGGATAACCAAGAGGCGGCACAGTTTAAGCCCAGAGTAATTTTTGTTGATGATAAAAACGCTATCAGCGAAATCAGTTCTGAGGAAAATGCCGGGGATATCAGATAAGCAGATTATTGAACGAAATTAGGAGTTGGTATATTTGGCTGACAACCGGAGAGGATTTTCCGACCTTGCCGAAGAAATAACAGAACTTAAAAAAAAGCGGAATGCCGTAATTCTCGCTCACTTATACCAAAGACCGGAGGTTCAGGATATAGCTGATTTTACGGGGGATTCACTTGGCCTTTCACAGGAAGCCGCGCAAACAGATGCGGATGTTATCGTGTTTTGCGGAGTTCATTTTATGGC
The DNA here is from genome assembly GCA_002840165.1 of Firmicutes bacterium HGW-Firmicutes-8. Classification (GTDB taxonomy): domain Bacteria; phylum Bacillota; class Thermincolia; order Thermincolales; family UBA2595; genus GW-Firmicutes-8. The sequence continues at coordinate 15,313 of PGZN01000044.1, read as the reverse complement.
CGAAACAGCCGCCATCCTGTCTCCCCGGAAAACGGTGCTGCTGCCGGAGTCCAATGCCGGATGCCCAATGGCAGATATGGTAACTGCCGATGCCCTGCGGGAAAAAAAGAAGGAATTTCCTGACGCGGTTGTCGTCTGTTATGTTAACTCATCGGCTGATGTGAAAGCTGAATCCGATATCTGCTGTACCTCAGCAAATGCCGTAAAAGTTGTCAAATCGATACCGGAGCACAACCGTATTATATTTGTCCCTGACAAGAACCTGGGACACTACGTGGGTCTGCAAACAGGCCGGGAAATTATTTATTGGCCAGGATACTGTAATACCCATGACAAATTAACGGTCAGTGACATTCAAAAAGCTAAAAATGCTCATCCTGGCGCAGTTGTGATGGTGCATCCGGAATGCCGGCCTGAGGTAGTGGCGCTGGCTGACGAAGTATTCAGCACATCAGGGATGATAAAGTTCGCCAACGATAATGGCGGCCGGGAATATATTATTGGGACAGAGATAGGAATACTCCACCAGCTTCAAAGAAGATGTCCGGACAAAAAGTTCTTTATGGCCTCAAACAAGTTGATTTGTCCAAATATGAAAGCAACAACTTTAGAGAAGGTAAAATGGGCTTTGCAGGAAATGCATCCCCGCATAACGGTGCCGGAAGCCGTCCGCGAGAAAGCCCTTGGCGCCGTAAAACGGATGATTGCAGTTAAATAGCGGGGGGGGGGATTCGCTTGATTCCCAGATACATCATCAATTTTGACACCCGGAAACTTCCTCAAAAGCAAACGGATGTCCTGATTATTGGCAGTGGGATTGCCGGATTGTATACGGCTTTGGAGGCCAGCACTTTTGCCAAGGTAACGGTTCTGACTAAAAAGAAGATAGGTGACACTAACACTGAAAGGGCTCAGGGAGGAATTGCGGTAGCTATCCACAGTGCCGACTCCCCGACTTTGCACAGGGCAGATACCTTGGAAGCCGGGGCGGGACTCTGCAATATTGATGCCGTGGAGGTCCTAGTCAATGAGGGACCGAAGCGGGTCCGGGAATTGATCGAGTTGGGCGCCAACTTTGATCGCCTGGACGGGAAACTGGCTTTTACCAGAGAGGCCGCTCATAGTCGCCGGAGAATCCTGCACGCCGGAGATTCCACCGGAGGTGAGATTCAAAACACCCTGGCCAGAAGTGTATTAAAAGACCGCAAGGTCGAATTTTTGGAGGACCATCTCGTAATAGATTTATTGACGAAAGATAATACCTGTTATGGAGTTTTGGTTAAGAACAGCCTGACTGACGAAATCATGGTTTATTACGCAAAAATTGTCGTCTTGTCATCAGGTGGCGCCGGTCAAGTGTTTGGCAATACTACCAATCCGGAAGTTGCTACTGGAGACGGTATCGCCTTAGCTTTCCGGGCCGGGGCCGCAGTTATGGATGTTGAATTTATGCAGTTTCATCCCACCGCATTATATCTTCCGGGGGCGCCCCGGTTTTTAATCTCCGAGGCAGTCAGAGGAGAGGGAGCTGTCCTGCGAAACATTCACGGGGAACGGTTTATGCTGAGGTATCATCCCGGCGCGGAGTTGGCGTCAAGGGATATTGTAGCCCGGGCCATCATAAGTGAAATGGCAGCCACTGACACTACTCATGTATATCTTGACTTATCACCGATGGCCGGTGAAAAAGTGAAGAAAAGATTCCCTACCATTACGAAAACATGTGCCCAGTATGGAATCGATGTAGCCAATGAAATGATTCCTGTTGCCCCTGCAGCCCATTATATGATGGGAGGAGTACAGACTAACCTGAATGGGGAGACTTCTGTGCGGGGCCTTTACGCCTGTGGGGAGGTAGCCTGCCAGGGAGTGCATGGCGCTAACAGGTTAGCGAGCAACTCCTTATTGGATGGCCTGGTTTTTGGTCACAGAATCGTGGAATACTGCAGGCCCCAGTTTGCCAGCCGAACCGAAGCACAAACAGTTGATTTTATGAATTCCGAGTTGCTTCCCTGTGAACGCGAGGGGGTCCTCCGGACAAAAGGTCTTATCCAGAGCATGATGTGGGACAAAGTTGGAATTGTCAGGGAAGGCAGACACCTGCAGGAAGCCCTGGATGAATTTGAACGGCTGGAGGCCCTTCTGTCAGATGCTGCCTGCAGTGTCAAGAGCATGGAGACATATAATATTCTGACAGTTGGCAAGTTGATTACCATGGCGGCTTTTATGAGGACAGAGAGCCGGGGCGGACATTACAGGCAGGATTATGTGATGAAAGACGATGTAAACTGGAAAAAACACGTTGTCCTGCGTAGAAATCCAGGGGGTGGAGTTTGTGCTTTTGAATATGAGGTTAGTTGATGAAATTATAGAAACAGCTTTACGGGAAGACATCGGAACAGGTGATGTAACTACTCTCAGCACGATTCCGGATGACGCCACTACCCGGGGTTTCATCTATGCCAAAGATGAAGGAGTTGTGGCAGGACTTCCGGTGGCCCAAAGGGTTTTTTATATCCTTAACAGTAAAATTGAATTTATCGCTCAGAAAAAAGATGGGGAAAAGGTTGTTAAGGGGGACATTTTGGCTGAAATTGCGGGTCCGGCCCGGCCAATCCTAACCGGGGAAAGGGTAGCCCTCAATTTACTGCAGCGCCTGTCAGGTATAGCCACGAGGACCGCCCGGATATCAGAAATGCTGACCTATTATAATACAACCGTAGTGGATACGAGGAAGACTACACCCGGCCTGCGCATCCTCGAAAAGTATGCCGTCAGGATAGGGGGAGGGAAGAACCACCGTTTTGGCTTGTACGACGCGGTTCTAATCAAGGATAACCATATCAAAGTTGCCGGGGGGATTAAAAAAGCGGTAGCTTTAGCCCGGGGGAATGCCCCTCATACTATGAAAATTGAAGTTGAAGTTGAAACCCTGGATGGTGTCAGGGAAGCCCTGGAGGCCAGGGCTGATATCATCATGCTTGATAACATGGATTTTGCCGCCATAAAAGAAGCGGTAATAACTATTGACGGACAGGCTCAGATAGAAGCATCCGGGGGGATAGACGAAGAAAACGTTATCGATTACGCCAAAGCCGGGGTAGACTTTATTTCCATGGGAGCCTTGACCCATTCCGTAAAAGCATTGGATATAAGCCTGGATTTAGGTGAGATAAAGACTGGGGAACAGTACATTGGTTAACCTTGCCAAATTATAAGGTTGACAATATACTGTTGTTTGTTTTAAAATTAATAATGTCAATGAGGTGCAGTTATGAAAGCAAAGATTCTCTCATTGCTTAAAAAATATCATCCGGAGTATGTTTCAGGGGAAGAAATCAGCCGGGTGCTGGGGGTTTCCCGTACTGCTGTCTGGAAGCACATACAGAAATTGAGGGAAACCGGGTACCGCATAGAAGCCCATTCCAAAGTAGGGTACCGCCTGCTGGAAGCCCCGGATAAGCTGTATGAACACGAGTTTACGGCATTACTTAAGACTGGTTTAATCGGGAAGGAAATTGTATACCGGGAAACGGTTAGTTCAACCAACGAGCTCGCCAAGGAATTAGCCCATCAAGGGGCAATTGAAGGGACAGTGGTAATAGCCGAAGAACAGACAGACGGAAGAGGCAGGAGGGGTAGGATATGGTATTCTCCGACCGGTCAGGGTCTTTGGTTCTCAGTAATTTTGCGGCCTCCCATCGCTCCTGTTGATATCCCTAAACTTACCCTCGTCTGGGCGGTTGCGGCTGCTAAAACGCTTAGAGAGTGGTCCGGTCTTCCGGCTGGGATAAAATGGCCTAATGACATTTTAATAGATAACCGTAAGGTTGCCGGTATCCTTACGGAAATGAATGCCGAACCCGATAAAGTCAACTACCTGGTGATTGGTATTGGCGTAAATGTTAATCTGGACCCCGGGGACGTATCGGCCGACCTGGCTGGGATCGTAACTTCAGTGGCAGAACAAAAAGGCGGCCCGGTGGTTCGGGCAGAACTCTTAGCGGCGCTATTGAATAATCTCGACTCCCTGTATCAGGATTTTTTAGCAGGCGGATTTTCTTCAATATTAACAGCCTGGAAGGGCATGTCTGTAACTCTGAACCGTTGGGTCAGGATTGACTCCCTTAATAACATTGATGAAGGTATTGCTTTTGACATTGATGATGAGGGCGCTCTTTTGTTGATGAAAAAGGATGGGTCAATGAAGAGAATTTTATGTGGGGATGTTACTCTTGATTAGTTGCTAGTTGCTAGTTGCTAGTTGCTAGTTGCTAGAAGATAGTGGTCAGTGGTTAGTGATGTGATTTTGGGGAGTGTAAAATAATAGGTTTGCTGGCGCAAACCTATTATTTTATGCTAATTGTCAACACTGGGGCAAAGAAAGGTTAACAAAAGGGGGAATTTTAGTTGAAATTAACTGTTAAAGAAATGTCTTTGGTCTCTATGTTTGCGGCACTTGCCTGTGCCGGGGGGCTTCTCGTCAGATTTGGGGGGGAGGGTGTTGTCCCCTTTAGTATTTTACCGTTTATTGTCTTACTGTCAGGAGTCCTTTTAGGGGGCAGGCTGGCCGCTTTAAGTATGGCCTTATATCTCGTCATCGGTCTCGTTGGGGTACCTGTGTTTGCTTCGCCCCCGTATGGGGGATTGGTGTATCTGATAAAGCCGTCCGCCGGTTTCCTGTTCGGGTATATCGCAGCCGCCTATGTTACAGGCAGGATTTCGGAAATATGGCGGAAAAAAAGTGTTTACACCTATTTCATAGCTGCATGTGTGGGGATAGTAGTTCTTTACCTGATAGGCTTACCGTATTTATATGCAGTCCTTAACTTCGTCGCGGGCAGAGCGACGGGTGTTTGGAGTGTGCTGAAAATAGCCTTTCTCCCCTTCATCGGCTTTGATTTAATCAAAGCAGGTATTGTATCCCTAGTTGCAGGTCCGGTGGCCAAACAAGTAAAAAGAGATATTTCTTGAGCTGATATTTTTTAATTTTAGTTGATTTTTTATTATAATCTAGTTTAAAATGAATTATAAATATTAAAAAGAGAGGGTAGGACTATGAAAAAGAAAATTGGAACTGCTTTACTTTTGTTAAGTGTTTTTTTTACATTTACCCTGGCGAGCAGTTGGGCATCACCTAGCGAAAAGCCGTTGCATAAGATTATTGTATTTAAACAAGGGGTTGACGAGAGTACCGCCTTAAAAATCATTGAAAAGGCAGGGGGATCTGCAAAAAAATCATTGAGGTTGATAAATGGGCAGGCTGTAGTCCTTCCGTCCAAGACGGCCGAAAAGGCGCTGGCTGATAATTCTCAGGTACTGCGAATAGATGAAGATATCGTGGTTGCAGTTTCAAAAGTATCTACACCTGTTGTTCAGCCGGCCCAGGTGCTGCCATGGGGGATTGACCGTATCGATGCTGACGTAGCCTGGGAAGTCTATACCGGAAATGCAGTTAAAGTGGCGATTATTGACACTGGGGTAGATACGGACCATCCCGACTTACAGGCGAATATCAAAGGGGGCATTAATACTATCAATCCGCGCAAAACATATCAGGATGATAACGGTCATGGCACTCATGTGGCAGGCATCATCGGTGCTGTCAATAACAATATCGGTGTTGTCGGAACGGCTCCACAGGTGCAGATTTACGCTGTGAAGGCTTTGGACCGCAATGGCAGTGGTTATCTCTCTGATATAATAGAGGGGCTGCAGTGGGCGATTAATAACAATATCCAGGTCGTAAATATGAGTTTAGGTACCAATACCGATGTTCAGTCATTTCACGATGCGATAAAAGCAGTATATAATGCAGGTATAATTCAAGTGGCGGCAGCCGGTAATGATGGGCCTGCTGAAAATAGTGTCGATTACCCTGCCAAGTATCCGGAAACGATAGCAGTATCAGCTATAAACAGCAGTGGACAGATTGCGTCATTTAGCAGCCGTGGTCCCGAAGTAGCCGTTACGGCTCCGGGGGTGGATATTAATTCAACTTGGAATACCGGTTTCTATAAAGTTATCAGCGGTACTTCCATGGCTACCCCTCATGTTACAGGTACGGCTGCTTTAGTCATATCCGCCAGGGGGCCGATGACACCGGATAATATGAAGGCATATTTGAAATCGACGGCTGAAACCCTTGGATTTTCTCCTAACCTACAGGGAGCCGGTCTCATAGATGCCCAAGCTGCGGTACAATAAAAGACTAAGCCCCCTCATCAGAGGGGGCTTAGTCTTTGCCGGTACCCCTTAGGCCTTCACTCGACAACCTCAAAAAGGGCGCTGCTGCCGTCATGACGGGACAATCCGGTATCTAACGAAATTTCGAAAAAAATAGCATTCAGAGCAGGGAAAAACGGAGTTTTGTCGAAACAAACGTAGAAGGGAAGGAGTGAGATTATTTGAAGGTTGAAGTAATCAGCCCTTTTGTTACGGCAACAATCAAGGTTTTGGAAACCGAGACCGGCCGCTCCGTTCCAGTGGAAAAAGGGCCTTTAACCATAGAGTCTACTGCTCATACCTGTCAGGACTGCACTGTCTTAATTGGGGTAATTGGCGCGGTTCAGGGCATTGTAATGTATGGGATGTCTGAAAGAACTTGTAAAAATATTGTCTCTGCTTTATTAAATGAACGGGTAGTTGTTTTCAATGAAATGGTAGAGAGCGCCATAGCAGAGATGGGGAACGTTATTACCGGTATTGCCAGTGCCGACCTTGAGAAAGCCGGGTTTCCTTCAACACTTGCCCCACCTACTGTAATAAGCGGTCGCGGGGTGGTAATTTCAACGATTAATATAAAACGTCTGCAGATTCCTCTTTTGACCGAGTTCGGAGAGATTGAAGTCGGTGTTGCTCTTAGGGAAAACGACCGCAGGTGAAACCACAATAACTCCTTTATGGGAGTTATTTTTTTATCCCGTTTAATTATGATATAATGCAGTTAAGCGCTTTTTGGCCAGGGTTGTAAGTTACAGGCGATGCGGGGTTAAAAGGAGAGTGTTTTAAATGATTTTGGTGATTGATATGGGTAACACTAATATTGTCCTGGGGGTTTTTAAAGAAAAAAAGCTTGTCCGGAGTTGGAGGATTTCCACGAATAAAGACAAAACCGCAGATGAATATGGAATTCAAATAAGGGTGTTGTTTCAATACTCCAATATAAAATACGAAGATATTGAAGCGATTGTTGTTTCGTCCGTCGTTCCTCCTGTGATGCCTGCAATGGAGGGTATGGCAGTCAAATATTTTGGAATCAAGCCGCTGATTGTTGGACCCGGCGTAAAAACCGGTATGCCTATCAGGTATGATAATCCCAAAGAGGTAGGCGCTGACCGGATAGTTAACGCTATAGCGGCTTACGACTTATACGGGGGCCCACTAATTATAGTTGATTTTGGGACAGCCACCACTTTTGATGTGATATCAAAAGAGGGAGAATACCTTGGAGGAGCTATTGCTCCCGGTATTGGCATCTCAACAGAGGCTCTTTATATGAGGGCAGCCAAGCTGCCGCGGATAGAACTGAGTAAACCTAAAACAGTCATCGGTAAAAATACGGTGACCAGTATGCAGTCCGGGATAATCTACGGGTTTGTCGGACAAACAGATGGAATAATAACCCGCATGGAGAAAGAAATCGGCGGGAAAGTTAATGTGGTTGCAACCGGCGGGTTAGCGGAATTAATCAGCCAGGAGTCCAATCACATTGACAGGGTTAATCCCAACCTAACTCTCGAAGGCCTCAGAATTATCTATGAACGCAACCTTAATGAAAGCTAGATTCGTTAAAATAAAAAAGAAAACACAGAGCACCTAGCGCAGCAAAGCTGCAATCAAACATTTGAAAAAGGCCGCGGATGACGCGGATAACGCGGATTAGAACGACGCGGATAAAACATAAATTTTTAATAAGATATAAACAAAACAAAAAACAGTCACAGGGTATATGAGTTTACTTTTCCACCCAACAAAGTGAGGACTTCATCCGTGGTCCAAAAGGGACCATCAGTAATTATCCGCGTAATCAGCGTCATCCGCGGCTAATTAAAATTTAGTTTAAAAAACAAACTTTCACGAAGTAGTAGTACAGAGGGAGCAGCCGACAAGGCTGAGTAGATAGAATAAAATATGTACTAAACAAAAAATAGTTACAAGTCATCTTAATGTTTTTTTCTACTCAACATAGTTCTACTGTATCAAAGAAAACCGCGGAGTTCGCGGAGATAACGGAGCACGCGGAGAAAAAGAATCCCCATGTTTCAAAGTTTTTGTTTTATCAAATTTGGCACCAAAAAACTTAACAAATGAATTTTTTATCTCCGCGCTCTCCGCATCCTCCGCGGTCTCCGCGTTTTTAAAAAAGCCAGGAAGTAACTTGGACAATAGAGAATAGTTGCCAGAGGTTCCATCTATGTAAGTGAGAAAACCGAGGGTAAGAATATCTTAGTAGTAAATATCTTTTTATATTTATAATTTCTCAAGATACAGAGTTTCTAAATTGAATCGGGGGAGCAGGTGTTATTGATTACTCTCTGTGACCTCATCTTTTCATTGAATCCTGGATTCTCAGTGTTCTCTGTGGTATCTTTTAAAAAGGGATTATCAGTAAGTTAAAGTTATCTTGGAGGAAAAAGTGAGTGCAAATTGGCAGTCTCAAATTAGCTAATCCTGTTATCTCGGCGCCTTTATCGGGCATCACCGACAAGGCCTTCCGGCTGCTCGCGGAAGAGGCCGGATGCGGCCTGGTTAGTACAGAGATGATCAGTGTTAATGCCCTGGCTTATGAAAATGAAAAGACAAAAACAATGTTTGACCTGACTGGGGAACGAGGTCCAACCTGTGTCCAGATTTTTGGCAACGACCCAGGCCGGATGGCAGCTGCCGCAGAAATCGTCGTCAACGCTGGGGCCGATGTAGTCGACATAAACATGGGTTGTCCGGCGCCTAAGGTTGTCAAAAACTTTGAGGGCTGCGCGTTGATGACAAACCTTCCTTTAGCCCGAAGAATTATTGAAGCTGTTGTTAAGGCTGTCGCTGTCCCGGTGACGGTAAAAATCAGAAAGGGTTGGGACAATAATTCGGTAAATGCTGTTGAACTTGCGGAAATAGCAGAAGCATGCGGAGCAGCTGCAGTTATCGTTCATGGGCGGACCCGGGATCAGTTTTATTTAGGGGAGGCGGACTGGGACATTATTACGAAGGTTAAAAATGCTCTTGCCATTCCTGTTATTGGGAACGGTGATATCAAAGAACCCCAGGACGCAGTGGCGATGATGAAACAGACCGGTTGCGCCGGGGTCATGGTCGGACGCGGTTCGCTGGGCAACCCCTGGTTATTCCGGCGGACGGTTTGTCTGCTTGAAACCGGAAGTATACCGCCTGAGCCTGATTTTAGTGAGAGGGTGGGGATGGCCGTCCGGCACCTGCAGATGGCGGCCACATTTAAAGGTGAACACAAGGCTGTAACGGAGATGCGAAAGCATATTGCCTGGTATCTCAAAGGAATGAAGAATTCGGCCAAAATTAAGGAACTTATAAACAGGGCGGCAGAGGTGAAAGAGTTAGTCGATATTCTCGAAAATTATGGCCGGTCCCAGTCCCAGTTGAAATCTTAATAGTAGTCCTTTTTTCATGATTCTTCCGGAATAATCCCTTAGGTTTTTGGGAAACTAGGGAAAAGGAGGTTTTCGTTTTGAAGAAGGACACCTTTCTAATAAGCGCTGTGGTTGGTGTTGCTGCGACGGCGCTAGAAATAATTTTGACTTTTATTTTAAAACTTACGGGACTTATTAAAACCCCGCTTTATCTTTTCGTAGGCAAGCTTGCTGTCGGTCAGGTTCCCAAACAACCCCAATGGATAGAACCTACCGTCGGGATAATAGGCCATTTGATTATAGGAGTAACTTTTACATTTTTGTTTGTTCTGGTGCTGCGTAAATGGGGTGACGATTATATTTACCTCAAAGGATTAGGTTTCGGTGGTTTTCTTTGGGTAATTCACGAGGTTATCATACCAAACATTATTACATCAAAGATAGTATTAAGGATTTCAGCTGTATCTCAGCTCACTCATATAATTACGGCCTTTTTCTGGGGGCTGGCCGCGGCCTTTATATATAGGCTTCTCCAAAAAAGAATAAAATTCATCCGGTTCTAGAACATTTATAAGCCCACCATCACAATGATTGGTGGGCTTTTATATGACAATTTACTCCTTGCTTTAACTGGTGAATTTTGCTAAAATAATTTAAGTGGTTATGTACACAAGATTGTGCACATAATTATCCGTTGAACTGGATAGAATAGTTTATGAGGTGTGTAAAATGGATCTGGTAAGAATCGGCGGCAAAATTATAAGCAGAAGGAAAATTAGCAGAATGGTTGACCAGATCCTGGAGATGCGCAGTACAGGCGTAGCCCAGCAGGAGATTGCCAACCGGCTGGGGGTTGACAGGACTTTTGTCTCGAGACTGGAAACTTTAGGCGAGGTCCGTAAAGGAAATAGGATAGCCGTAGTGGGTTTTCCTATCAAGAACAAAGATGAGATTTTGGATTTATTACAGAGGGAAGGTATTGAATTTACGCTCATTATGACTGAGAACGAGCGTTGGGATTTTGTAAAAAAGGCTGAGGGAATAGATTTGTTAAATAGAATAATGAGCCTGATTGCCGAAGCCAGGTCGTTTGATGTAGTATTTGTAATTGGCTCAAACCAACGAATCAAAATAATTGAAGCTATTCTGGATAAAGAGGTAGTAGGGTTAGAAATTGGGGAATCCCCAATTGAAGAGGATAAATATGTGGAGCCGGCCAAAGTCCTGGAAATTTTACATGCTATCAAACTGAGGGCCTTTCAGAAGCCGGCTAATATTATAGGGGAGGTGGTCAGATGAAAAGGGTAATGAGTGTAAGCCTAGGCTCTTCAACAAGGGACCACTCCGTAGAAGCAGAGTTTTTAGGGGAGAAGGTACTGGTAGAACGTGTAGGTACCGATGGTGACATAGATGAAGCGATTGATATAATCAGGAAATATGACGGTATAGTTGACGTATTTGGTCTGGGTGGTATCGACCTTTACATATATGCCGGTTCCAACCGTTACACCTTCCGGGATGCCGAGCGTATTGCCCGGGCAGCTCAAAAAACCCCTGTTGTGGATGGCAGTGGACTAAAAAACACCCTGGAGAGAAAAGTAATAGAATATCTGCAAAAAGAAGCGGGGATGATATTTGCTGGCAAAAAGGTATTGATGGTTTGCGCCGTTGATCGGTTTGGGATGGCTGAAAGCCTTTGGGAAGCCGGAGCAGCGATGACTTTCGGTGACCTCATGTTTGCTTTGGGCATCCCGGTCAGCCTTACATCAATAAAGTCCCTGCAAAGGTTAGCCCGTGTGATTGCGCCGATTGCAGTAAAGCTTCCCTTTAAAATGCTCTACCCAACGGGTGACAAGCAGGAGAAGCTTAACCCCAAGTATGGTAAATTTTACGAAGATGCAGACTTTATTGCCGGGGATTTTCATTTTATCAGAAGATATATGCCGCCGAACATGGCCGGAAAATGTATTATTACGAATACGGTGACCTCAAATGATATAGAATTATTAAGGGCAAGGGGAGTAAATATGTTAATTACGACAACCCCTGAATTAAACGGAAGATCTTTTGGCACAAATGTTATGGAAGGGGTACTGATTGCCATTTCCGGGCAGGAGCCTGACAAGATGTCACCGGAAAATTACTCCGAATTGCTTGATAAGATAGGCTTTAAACCAAGGATTGTCAATTTTTACGGGGAACGAGCCGGTTAGGGGGAGACCAGATGGACAATTTCGCTTTCATGATCCATCCTATGGATGAAGCAGATGTTCTAAAAAAATTTCCGGCGGCTAAATATGTGCCCGACTTTTTAATTGCCCAGATATTAAAATATGTTCCGCCTTTTAAGACTTCAGAAATAACCGGGGTTACTTCCAAACACAACCAGGTCCACGGGTGGTTTGTAAGCTGTCCCTTAACTGCTAAACAGATAATTGGGCTTCCTGAGAAGCTCGTAATCAACAAAATTATTCGCGCAGGCAGGGTGGCGGAAAAACTTGGGGCTAAAATTCTGGGGCTTGGAGCATATACAAAAGTGGTCGGAGACGCCGGTATCACAGTAGCCAGAAACTTAAACATTCCGGTTACTACCGGAAACAGTTATACTGTAGCGACGGCAATCGAAGGAACAAAAATGGCAGCTTCTGTTATGGGCCACAACCTCGATAAGGCAAATGTAGTGATTATTGGGGCTACCGGGTCTATCGGAAGTGTCTGTGCAGATATTTTAGCCCGGCAGGTGAGGAATTTGACACTGGTCGGGAAAGATGAAGTAAAACTAAATAAACTGGCCAGTAGAATATTATATGACACCGGGTTGGTAACAAAAATCAGTCGAGATATAAAGCAGTCCTTGAAAAACGCAGATATCGTCATAACTGTTACGAACTCGGTGAAGGTTTTAGTATCTCCGGAGGATTTGAAACCGGGCGCCGTTATATGTGATGTGTCTAGACCACGGAATGTTTCACGCCAAGTTGCAGAACTGAGAAATGATGTTTTGGTTATCGAAGGCGGCCTGGTGGAAGTGCCGGGTGATGTTAATTTTAATCTTAACTTCGGATTTCCTCCCGGGATGGCTTTTGCCTGTATGGCGGAAACAATGATTCTCGCTCTGGAAAAAAGATATGAAAGTTTTACTTTAGGCCGGGATCTAAACTTTAAACAAGTTGCTGAAATTGATAAGCTGGCGAAAAAACACGGCTTTAAAGTGGCTGGGTTCCGCAGTTTCGAGAAAGCTGTAACCGAAGCTGAAATACACAATATCAAAAACAATGCCATGCGAAAAGTATTGGTCACTGGTACGGTTTAATGATAATTGGGCTTTTTAACCGGATAACCTTGACAACGGTTAGTAATCTCTTTATAATATTTCCATAAAGATGACGGTTCTTGTAATCCTGGAAGGTTACAATACGCCTCTTTAGTGTCAAGCCATTACTTGACACTCTTTTAGTGCTCGGGGGAGTATAATTTAATTGCTCACGCATATACTGCACTACACAAACGTTGCGTACCGGGCAATTCCGGTCTAAAACCTAAAGGGGAGCGAGATAATGGTGGAAAAAGAAGTAATACTTACTCTTGACGGCCTTAAAAAACTGGAACAGGAACTGGAGCATTTCAAATCTGTTAAGAGAAGAGAGATCGCCGAGAGGATTAAAGAAGCCATCGAATTTGGCGATATTAGCGAAAACTCTGAGTATGAGGATGCCAAAAACGAACAGGCGATGATTGAGGGGAGAATCCTGACCCTGGAAAAAATGCTCCGCAATGCCAGGGTGATAGATGAAGGAGATATCCATACAGATGTAGTTTCCGTAGGTTCAATAGTAAGATTAAAGGACCTGGAAGTGGGGGACGAAATAGATTATACGATTGTCGGTTCGGCTGAGGCCGACCCGGCAAAAAACAAGATATCTAATGAGTCTCCAGTCGGAAAAGCGATACTTGGTCAAAAAAACGGAAGTGTTGTGGAAGTATCAGTCCCGGCAGGGAAGCTTCGATACGAAATTATGAACATCGGAAAATAAGCAGATACTAAGTCCGGAACCCTTCTGAGGATTCCGGACATTTTTTGGAGGTAGGGCCATGACCCAGGAATTAGATCTAAAAGAACTACTGCTTGTGCGCAGAAGAAAGCTTGAAGAACTGAAGGAGAAAGGCATCAACCCGTTTGGCGGTAAGTTCAATACTACCCATAAAGCCCAGGAAATATTAGACCGGTTCGACGAATTGGAGAACAGCCAGGTAGTCATAGCTGGTAGGATTATGGCTAAACGGGACATGGGGAAAGCCACTTTTGCCCATATTCAGGATGTCAGCGGCAGGATTCAGGTATACGCCAGGGTAAACGAAATAGGCGCGGAACAGTACGAACTTTTTACTCATTTTGATATAGGGGACATAATCGGCGTCTCGGGAAAGGTTTTTAAAACCCAGAGGGGTGAGATTTCAGTGTGGGCAGGGGAAATAACACTTTTGTCAAAATCACTGCGGCCTCTGCCGGAGAAGTGGCACGGCCTTAAAGATGTCGAACTAAGATATCGCCAAAGGTATGTTGACCTGATTGTAAACCCGGAGGTTAAACAGGTATTTATTACCCGCAGCCGAATGATTAGGGCGATTAGGAATTACCTGGACAAGCAGGGTTACCTCGAAGTAGAAACCCCGATGATGCACCAGATTCCCGGTGGGGCGGCAGCAAGGCCTTTTATTACCCACCACAATACGTTGGATATGGACCTGTACCTTAGAGTTGCCCCTGAACTATACCTAAAAAGGTTGTTGGTCGGTGGGTTGGAACAGGTTTATGAACTAAACAGGAATTTCCGGAATGAAGGTATATCTACCAAACATAACCCCGAGTTTACTATGCTCGAAGTTTACAGGGCTTACGCCGATTACACTGAGGTTGAATATGAGGGCCAGATAATTGACCTAACCCCGCCATGGCAGAGGATACCTATGCTTGAGGCCATAAAGCAGTATACCGGTGTTGATTTTACCGAAGTTAAGGATGATGCTGCAGCCAGGGGAGCGGCTAAAGGGCTAGGGCTGAATGTTGAGGAAGGTGCAACGAGAGGAAGCCTGATTAACGAGGTTTTTGAAGAATTTGTGGAACCTAAGTTAATTCAGCCAACCTTTATTACTGACTATCCTGTGGAAATATCACCTTTAGCTAAAAGAAAAAGTGAAGACCCAGCATATACATACCGGTTTGAGGCGTTTATTTATGCCCGCGAGACAGCCAATGCATTTTCGGAGCTTAATGACCCCATTGACCAGGAACAGCGATTCAGGAATCAGGTTGAACAAAGGGCAGCCGGTGATGATGAAGCTCACATGATGGATGAAGACTATATTAATGCATTGGAGTACGGTATGCCTCCTGCCGGGGGCTTGGGTATTGGCATAGACAGGCTGGTTATGCTTTTCACCGGCTCCCCCTCAATCCGGGATGTCTTATTGTTCCCACAAATGAAGCCCCGCGACTAAAAAATTTAGTGTTTTAAAAGGCTGGCCAAAAACGGGAAGCCGTTACTGCCACTTGACAATGTTACATCATCCATGATATAATAGAATTCCAACAGCGCCCAGGGGCCGGTATCTACCAAAAGTTACCGGTTGACTGGAGACAGTGAATTTGGTAGACTAAGAATCCGCGGCAGGGCAACCGGCCGCATGGTCCTTGAAAACTGAACAGTGAAGAG
>PGZN01000092.1 GCA_002840165.1 Firmicutes bacterium HGW-Firmicutes-8 | reverse complement strand
GGTGGCATTTTGAAGTTCCCTGCTAGGTCCTTCAAATGTTATATAGTCGCTGGGGATTATCCTTCTTTTAAAGGCATTTTACCATACCAGGGCACAGAGATATCGTGATTCACTGGAAACAAGAGAGCCTATTTCATTTTAATTACCAGCATGCTTCGGAAGAAGGAATTAGTATGGGTTACCGCTTACTCTCTGTGTTCTCCGTTCTTCTCTGTGATCTCTGTGGTTTCTTTTAAAGGAGTTGTCAGCTATTGATTGAGGCATATTTTGACGGGGCTGGTAAATCATTTTCGAGAAATAACTATAAAGGAGTCCTACTGCTCCAGACACGATTCCATTTAAAACGATAAGATAAAACCTGTTTTTGAGCTTAAACATTTTGACGTTCCTTTAAGATTGTTTTTCTCTAATTTCTCCTATATTGGGAGGTGTTATTCATTAATGATATTAATCAGCTCATGTTTGTTGGGCATATGCACCAAATATGACGGCGCTTCCAACGATTGTCCCTTGCTGATGGAATACAGACAGTTAGGCCTGTTTATCCCCATCTGCCCCGAACAGCTTGGGGGGCTTCCCACCCCGCGCAGTCCGGCAGAGATTGTTAACGGGTCCGGCGAACTGGTATTGGCCGGTCTGGCCCGGGTCCGGGACAGAGAGGGACATGATTATACGAGCCAGTTTTTAAAAGGCGCCTGTGAAGTCATAAAAATAGCGGGCTCGTTTCCAATAAGAGCAGCTGTTCTTAAGGAACGAAGCCCGTCATGCGGCAGTTCGCAGATTTATGACGGTAGTTTTTCGGGTATTGCATTAGATGGCCAGGGTGTTACGACCGCTCTTTTAAGAAAGCGCGGCATACCTGTATACTCGGAAGAAAACCTCAACCGGGCGCTGCTGGAAGAGCTTATGTCGGTGAGCCAAAGACGGCAGGTGCCTGACCCTATATAAGAGTTGTCTTTTCTAATATCCGTAATATATAAGCAACAGACAGACTCCAAACAAGTGAACCAATAAATGTAGTCATCGCTACATTCCAAGGAAGAGATGTGAACTCAGGCAGCCTAAATACTGTCCCCAGCCCGAGAAGTATAAACCACAGCACAAATCCGTAGAAAATCCCCTTTAAAAATAGATACTTGGCAGAAGTAATCATAAATACCTGGACAAATAGGAGGCCCAACGTTATCCCCACAGCAAAGTGAGCAGTCCAGGCTACTACAAGCTCCATAAAGTTGTTAGGTCGATGGAACATTACCATCACAGACGAATAATCAATAAATGACTTGTCGCTAAATCCGAGGTACTTAATAATAAGAGTAGACATTTCCTGAATAATCGAGCCCACCAGTCCGGCAATAGCCCCGGCTACACTGCGGTCATTTTTAATATCCAACGCACAAACATCCCTTTCGAATAAAGTGTTCAAATAAATAAACGAAATCAGTATAGTTATGACAATTAATGCTCACATATAAGATTAACAACAATTAAAAATAATATTCCATCATAACGAATGCCGCTTTGATGGCTAAACTTATTATGCGAGGAGATAATGATATGGATGATTATGTAAAGGCTGCTGTCCTCGAAAACGGGATAGAAGCACAGCTGTTGGAATCAGTATTACAGGAAAGAAGTATTCCGTATTTGATGAAGTCTTACCATGATGCGGCTTATGACGGGCTGTTTCAAACCCAGAAAGGCTGGGGAGCCGTATATTCACCCGCCCGGTACAAAGAGGAGATCCTGGCCATACTCCAGGATTTACGCAAAGGTGAATATGATTTGCCCTAGCGCAACCAGGCCTAATTTGGAGGTGTATTATTATGAGGCTGGGTATCCATACCAGAATTAATCAAGGGTTTGTAAAGGCCGCCGAACGTATGGCGCGTCTCCAGTGTAACGCCTGCCAGATGTTCTCGCGCAGCCCCCGGGGGGGCAAGGCCAGGGCTTTAAGCCAGGAGGAGGTCAACCAGTTTCGGGATTTATGTATGAAGAATGATATTAACCCGGTTGCTATTCATATTCCTTATGTGTTGAACCTGGCTACCTCAGACCCCGAAATGCATCAATACGCCGTGGACATGGTGAAAGAGGACATGTCCCGGGCCAACCTGCTGGGGGCTTCTTATCTGGTCCTGCATATGGGCAGCCATAAGGGAGATGGAACAGAAAAGGGTCTGGCCCAAGTGGCCAAAGCCCTCAATGAGGCTATAAAGAACTACCACGGGGAGGCCATGCTCCTGCTGGAGAACACTTCCGGAGCCGGGAGTGAAGTTGGGAGTACTTTTGAGCAGCTGAAATATGTATTAGATGAGCTTAAGATTCCCCGGGCAGGGATATGTTTTGATACCTGTCACGGTTTTGCGGCAGGCTATGACCTGACTGATAAAGCAAAAGTTGATGAGACGTTAAGAAAACTGGACGAGGTGGTAAGCCTGGCTAACCTTAAGCTGATTCATGCCAATGACTCCATGTTTCCTCTGGGGTCAACCAAGGACAGACATGCCGTAATAGGTCAGGGCTACATCGGGGAAAAGGGCTTTAAGGCTATCTTCAGACACCCGCTGTTAAAAAATGTACCTTTTATCCTGGAGATACCGGTAGACAGTGATGAGGACTGGGAGAGAAACCTGAAAGCCGTGAGAAGGCTGGCCGGCAGCTAATGGCCAATTGACAATTGACAATGTACAATTGACAATTGTGACCATGGCTGTGTGATGAAGAGGGAAACGGGATGATTAGGGACGATGAGAGATTGTTTGCCCATTGATAGGCCCTGGGGGGCCTATTTGGTTTTAAAGGGGTGTGGGTCAGGTTGCCGAAGCAGCCGGTTTTTAGTATAATCGTCAGGTGTCTCTCTGCCGGACAAACTCTAATGAAGTTTTAGGATAGGAGGGATATCTATGGAAAAAACAAAAAGATTAAGTTTATATTTTTTCATTGGTATTCTGGTTATGATGATGCTGGCGTCTTTTGAAAAGCCGGTCGAGGCCAACAGTCAAAGGGATCTGGTAATTGGGAAAATCGGCGGTGATGTCCGGCAGCTGCAGGTTGACCTCAATAAAAAAGGCTACCGCCTGGAACCCTTTGACGGGATTTACGGGTTGAGGACATGGTATGCCGTAATAGATGTGCAGAAAAAGAATAACTTGAAACAAACCGGTATTTTTGACGGGAAAACGAGAAAGGCCCTGTATGATGACAACAAAAAGGATAAAAAAGACAACCAAATAGAGAATCAAAATCGGCAGATCAAGGATGTTTCCAGGGGAGCATCAAGAAAAGATGTAATGATGCTGGCCAGGGTTATCCACGGCGAGGCCAGGGGCGAATCGTTTGAAGGTCAGGTAGCGGTAGCTGCGGTAATCCTGAACAGGACCCAATCGGGCCGTTTTCCTCACACGGTTAACGGAGTGGTATTTGAGCCGGGGGCGTTTGATGCGGTCAGTGACGGCCAAATCTGGCTGGACCCGGATGCCAAGTCTGTGAAAGCAGCCGAATTAGCGATGTCAGGTTATGACCCGACAGGTGAAGCCATCTATTACTGGAACCCGGCTACGGCTACGAGCAGATGGGTTTGGTCCAGGCCAATTATTACCCGGATCGGTGAGCACGTCTTTGCGAAGTAGAGGTTGCCTCAAACGAGGCGCCTCTTTTTTTTGTACATGACCGAGGGGCTGGTGTGTTGTTCCTGCGGGCGGCTCTTAGCGGGGCTTGTTGGCAAATAAGTGGGGGTCGAGGGGATGGCTGTCCGCAACGGGGTTTCTCTTGTTCTCATTGTGCGCCACTAACCTAAACAATTGACAATTGACAATGGACAATTGACAATTAAAAAACAAATAAAGAACGAATGAAGTAATTGTTAATTTTCAATTGTCAAAATTGATAAATGACAAGCGACAATAAGTAATTGTC
>PGZN01000043.1:948-26165 GCA_002840165.1 Firmicutes bacterium HGW-Firmicutes-8 | reverse complement strand
CGTCCGTGGCGCTGGGCGGCTCCGCCGTCCGTGGCTCCGCCCTGCGGCTCTGCCAGTATCTTCGGCAAGTGGCGGATCAAGGGGAACAAAGGAAACCCCTTATGCGAACAGCCATCCCCTCTAACTGTAGGTCATTTGCCAACAAGCCAGTCGGGTTCGCCCTCCGGAACACACCAACCCCTCCTGTGCTAAAAGTGAAAGAGGATGTCTCTTTAAGACAGCCATCGTGGGGAGGAAAAAAAATAACGATTGTCCAATCTCTGACATCTGACGACCGACCTCCATTACCCGTGGCTCCGCCCTGCGGCACCGCCAGTCTCTGAGGCAAGTGGCGCAAAAATGGAAACAAAGGAAACCCCGTTACGGACAGCCATCCCCTCTAACTGTAGGTCATTTGCCAACAAGCCAGTCGGGTTCGCCCTACGGAACACACCAACCCCTCCTGTGCCAAAAGTGAAAGAGGATGTCTCTTTAGGACAGCCCACTTTTGGGGAAAGGGAAAAGTGGGCTGGTGGACACTGAGAGGTCCCCATTTTATTACCGGAACCCCGGGCTCTGATTGATACCGGGTATTATGGCGCCCGCCGTTCCGACAAAATGGGGAAACCCCTAATAATAAAATTGCTTATCCCCAAATAAACATTAAAAGAATCTATTTGGGGAGGGCAGGGCAAATTGGGAACAAGCTCATTTCTCAGGGGGGCAGCAATATTAACAATTGCCGGATTGATCAGCAAGCTTCTTGGCGCTCTGTACCGGATCCCGTTCTTCAGGGTAGTAGGGTCAGAGGGTATGGGACTGTATCAGATGGCGTATCCTTTATATACGATGCTTTTAGCTGTGTCAAGTGCAGGCATTCCAGTCGCGATATCGAAACTGGTTTCGGAAAACCTAGCCAGAAGGGATTATTATGGGGTTACCAAGGTTTTTCGGGTATCCCTGCTCTTTATCGCGCTTTTCTCAGGGACGACTTCTATACTGCTGTATAAAAGTGCGTATTACTTAGCTGGGCATGTGCTGCTTGACTCCAGAGCTGGTTACAGCATTATGGCGATTGCCCCGGCTGTATTTTTGGTAAGTGTGATGTCAGTATTCAGGGGTTATTTCCAGGGGTATCAGGAAATGGCGCCAACTGCCTGCTCCCAGGTATTGGAGCAAGCTGTCAGGGTTCTTACGGTACTTGTAGGCGCATATTTTCTTCTCCCCAGAGGGATTGAATTTGCAGCTGCAGCGGCCACTTTCGGTACGGTTACCGGGGCTGCGGCCGGGATTATATTTCTTGCCGGGCTTTATTTTCAAAAACCCCGCTTTGACATAGTTCGCCCAAGTAAAACCGGGTTTATAGGTAAAGGGTCCAACCGGGGGGTGTTTGGGATCCTTAACAGGGTTATTGTCCTGGCCCTCCCGATTTCCCTGGCTGGTTTGGTTATGCCGGTGATGCAGGCCGTTGATGCATTAACTGTACCCGGCCGCCTGCACCTTGCCGGTTATTCTGTTTCCCGAGCCGCCCAACTGTACGGTCAGCTCAGTGGAGGGGCCGTTACCCTTGTTAATTTACCAACTATCATCACAATCTCCCTTGCGTCGTCGCTGGTACCGGCGATATCAAGCCTTTTTGAACGCGGTAATTACCGCGAAGTGAATAAGCAGATCGGGACCGCTTTAGAAATTACGATTATGGTTTGCTTACCGGCGGCAGTTGGATTAGCTGTCCTCGGCGCCCCGGTTTCGGACCTTTTATTTAAGTGCCCCGAGGCGGGAGTGTCTCTGGCTTTTTTGGCTCCGGCGGCAGTTCTGCTTGGGCTGCATCAAACAACATCAGGTGTCCTGCAGGGCATGGGGAGAACATTCCTGCCGGCCATTAATCTCGCTTTAGGGGCGGTGATTAAATTTTTTATCAATTATACGCTGACAGCTGTTCCCCGAGTGGGTATCATCGGGGCTGCACTTGGTACTGTCGGCGGGTTTCTTATATCTTCCACACTCAATTTTATTTTTGTCCTTCACTACACGGGTTGGAGGCCCGATCTTCGGACAATGTTGCTCAAACCCACCACAGCTGCTACAATAATGGGTGTGGGTGTATACTTCTCTTATTTCTACTTAAAAACGGTTTTAGGGAGTTCCTGGGCCACCGTTATATCTATTCTGGCCGGTGTCATCTGTTATGTATTGGTTTTAGCAGTTCTGGGCTCGTTCCAAAAGATTGGGATTATTGGGCCTGGCATTATTTTTCGGAGTCTAAGCAGAAAAAGATAGTTTCTTATAATGGAAGCGGTGATTAATTTGATCAAAAAGATAGTTATTGCAGGCCTTGGCCCGGGTGGGACAGGGACCCTTTCAGTAGGTACCCTCGAAAAGCTTAAAACTGCCAGGCGAGTCTTCTTCCGCACCGGCAAACATCCCGTAGTTGAAGAACTGGCAAAAATCGGGATTAATTTTAGTACATTCGATCACCTGTATGAACAATACGATGATTTTGCCAGGGTATACAGTGAAATAGCTGAAAGCGTAACAAAGGCTGTATGTGATGGCCCGGTCTTGTTTGCTGTGCCGGGACACCCTCTGGTAGGGGAAGAATCAGTTCTGAAAATCATTGAGATGGCCAAGGCTGCTAAAATACCATTTGAAATATTACCGGCGATCAGTTTTATTGATACGGTGGCGGCCAGTTTGGCTCTGGATTTATCCGCCGGACTAAAAGTGATAGACGGACTTGGTTTAATCGGGGAGATACACGGGCGGGAATTCCGGCCTGACCCTACGATACCGAATCTCATAATGCAGGTGTACAGCTCTTTGGTAGCCTCAGAGGTGAAACTCTCGCTGATGAAATTTTACCCTGATGAGCACATGATTACCGTTATTAGCGCCGCCGGGATACCGGAGCTGGAGCGGGTTGCGGAGGTTCCTTTATATGAATTGGACAGGCTTACCTGGATTGATCATCTAACCTGTGTTTATCTACCCCCCCATGATGAGACAAAGTCGGTGGTGAGCAGGTATCCGCTTGACAGAATGGCCGACATTTTAGAACAGCTTAGAGATGTCAACGGCTGCCCATGGGACCGGGAACAGACTCATATTTCATTAAAAAAATACCTGATTGAGGAAACTTATGAAGTGTTAGATGCAATAGATGAAGGTAATATGTATAAAGTCTGCGAAGAATTGGGAGACTTATTATTACAGATAGTCTTCCACGCCCAGATAGCAAGGGAAAGCGGGTTTTTTGATCTAAATGATGTAATTGAAATTATATCGGAAAAACTCGTCAGGAGACACCCGCATGTTTTTGGCAGCGTAAGTGTCAAAAACAGCGAAGAGGTTTCGGCCAACTGGGAAGAAATAAAAAAGGGGGAATTGGAAAAAAAGGGTGAAATCCGGCAGTCTCTTTTAGACGGTATCCCCAAAAATATACCGGCCTTGGTAAAGGCTGATAAAATTCAGTGTAAAGCCGCTAAAGTAGGATTTGACTGGCCTGACTATTCCGGGGCTTTAGACAAAGTTAAAGAAGAAATCAGCGAACTTATAGAAGTAGTTTCAGGTGATGACCAGGATAGGGTGCAGGATGAAATCGGTGACCTCTTATTTGCGGTAGTAAACCTAGCCCGCTTATTAAAGGTTAATTCCGACGAAGCCCTGATAATGGCTATCCAAAAATTCAAGGAACGTTTTGTTTACATGGAGAACGCGGCTTCTCAAGCTTGCGTAAACCTTAGGGAAATGGACTTACAGGAACTGGACATGCTGTGGGAAAAGGCTAAAGAGGGACTAAAAGGTAAAAAATCTTAGAGTTTGTAAGAAAAAATTGGTTAGGAAGCAGGATATTAAAGGGTTTTAGCGAATAGCAATAAGTGGAATTCTAAAAAAATCACTTACAAAAAATTTAGGAGGGGTTTTAGTGAACAAACAGGACCTAGTTTCTAGTGTTGCAGAAAAGTCAGGCTTAACGAAAAAGGACTCCGAGAAAGCTGTAAATGCTTTATTTGGAAGCATTGAACAAGCGCTTGCCAAGGGTGACAAAGTTCAACTGGTCGGCTTCGGAACTTTTGAGGTCCGTAAACGCGCCGCCAGGAAAGGGCGTAACCCACAGACTGGGGCGGAAATCAAAATTGCCGCAGCTAAAGTACCCGCTTTTAAAGCCGGAAAAGGCTTGAAAGACTCTGTTGCTAAGAAGTAAAGATAAAATCAGGTTCTTTGAACCTGATTTTTTTCTGTATTCAGAAATTGTCCAGTTAATTTATATTGCATTCTTTTGCCGGTAGGAGGTAAAAATGCGGCTCGACAAATTTTTAAAAGTATCCCGGGTTATCAAGCGGAGAACCTTGGCTAAAGAAGTATGCGAAAGCGGCAGAGTAGCTGTCAACGGCCGAGTGGCTAAACCCAGTACAGAAATCAAGCCTGGAGATACCCTGGAACTCGATTTTGGCACAAAAAGAATAAAGATTGAGGTTCTGGATACCCCAAACACGATAAGGGCTGACCAGGCTAAAAACCTTTACCGCGTTATTGAAGAGACCAGAATTAGTTGACAGTTGACAGTTGACAGTTGACAGTTGACAGTTGACAGTTGACAGTTGACAGTTGACAGTTGACAGTAAAAACTAAATACCTGTAATTTCCACTTATATCTTATCAGGCCCCCGAAAATACTATCTTCAGCAATTAAAGGGGGATTTTGGATGAGAAAAGATCTGAGAAGAGTAATTGCAGTTCTATTGGTTATTACCGGTACTTTCGGTATAGCGGCCGGATGCACGAAACAGAAAAAACCGGTCCCCAAGACAATGGCGGAACCAACAATAAGCCTGTATGTGAATGAGACAGGTCAAGTTAAACAGGTCAAAATAGAAGAGTATATAAAAGGTGTTGTAGCTGCCGAAATGGATACTGGCTGGCCTTTGAACGCTCTTGCGGCCCAGGCTATTTTGGCCCGTACATTTACGTTAAAACAAATCAAAGACAAAGGCGGAGTGCCCAAACATAAAACCGATGCCTCTACCAGTGTCGAGGAATTTCAGGCATATGCCCCGACCAAAATAAATGATAACGTCCGGCGGGCTGTAGAGATGACGCGTGGAGAAGTTGTCAAGTATAAGGGCAGGTATATAAACGCTTGGTTCAGCGCCTGTGACGGTGGAACTGAAGCTTCTGCCGTTGAAGGTTTGGCCTATAAACAGGAACAAACTCCGTACATTAAAGCCGGTGTGAAAGACGGTTGTCTAAGTATAACCGTCCCGGAAAATAAAAAATGGACTGCATCGTTCCCCCTTGATACCATACGAACTGCTGTAAAAAGCACAACAGGTACCGACCCCGGTGATATCGGGGCAGGAAATGTTGCTGTGACTAAAAAAGGCCCTTCGGGAAGGGCGGAATCCCTGCGGATAGGTAAGGCTACCGTTGGGGGACCAGCGCTGAGGCTGGCCCTTGGTAGTGACAAAATGCGTTCGATATACATTGACAGCATTTCTGTCCAAAACGGCAAACTTGTAATGTCAGGCAGGGGCTACGGGCACGGGGTTGGAATGTGTCAGTGGGGAGCAAAGAAAATGGCGACCGAAGGTAAGAAACCCGCGGAAATAGTAGGGTTTTATTTTAGAGATGTGACGATTGAAAAGTTGTGGAAGTAACAAAAACAGTGGCCAGTGGTCAGTGACAAGTGACCAGTGACCAGTGACTGGGATTCATATCATTTTGATGCCTCGTTCCGCATTGAGCGGAACGAGGCAAAAAGGTTGGTTCGCGCTTGAGCGCGAACCTTTCATTTTAAAAAGGCCTTTCTACAATCCACATCCGTAGAGCACTCCCACTAACACCTAAGACATGCATGATACCTGCCACGTGCCACCTGTTATCTGTCAACTGTCAACTGTCAACTGACAACTGACAACTGACAACTGACAACTGTCAACTGATTTGCAGGCATATTTCGTCCTACTCCTGAATATTTATGAGAATAGTAAAGCCATGTTTTTTGCAAAGGAACTGAGGGAGGGGACAGTATTATGAACGGGCGAGACGAGTCACCGGAATATAAAATTGTAATGACCAACAGGAAACACGCTGTAATTGAAGGTGTTGAAAATGTCGAGAGCTTTGATGACGAAGAAATCCTGTTGGAAACAAAAATGGGAACTCTCATTTTTAAAGGCCAGAACCTTCATATCGTGCAGTTGAACCTGGATAACGGAACTTTGACGATTGAAGGTCACTGCAAATCAGTCGATTTTACAGATGAAAAAAGCGCCAAAGGAATCAAAGGTAAAGGTAAGGGTATAATCCAGCGAATCTTAAGGTAAAACGATAGAAGATTTGGAGGGAGGGGACTGATGCAGTCTCTGTCATCCCAGTTTTTTGCCTTTGGCGTTACAGTTCTGATGGGTATTACGGTCGGAACACTTTTTGACTTTTACCGGGTAACCAAGGGGGTTGTCTGTCAAAGAAAAGTTTTTGCTTACCTGGGAGATCTCTTGTTTTGGGTAATTTCCACCCTGGTAGTATTTTTTTTGCTTTTAATCGGCAACTGGGGGGAAGTCCGGTTTTATGTTGTGATAGGAGTTTTAGCTGGGGCTTTAGCATACATTAAACTTTTCAGCCGGCCGGTTGTAACAATTTTGCTCAGGCTGATAGCACTGATAAAAAAAGCTGCGGCCTTGGTTGTAAAACTAACAAAATTTATCTGGCTGGTGGTCACCTACCCTCTGATTCTGGCGAAAAACACTATTATCATTCCTATCGGTTACCTGGGGATGGCTTGTACGAAGACCCTTGGTTATATAAAACACAAGTTGGATTCCCTGTTCAAAAAGGAATAGGTGTTTCTTAATAATAGAAAGAAATTTATTTTTTGCTTCCCAAAAGAAGGAATTATTTTTCGTGTGTAGAATCAATATTTGTACTAAGATTGTACACAGTATGTGGACAATTTGTGGATAACTAGACAGTCTAGCGGGTGGCAGTAATGAAAATAGAAATCAGAGGCGCTGAAAAGCTCAGTTTTAGAGAGCGACAGGTCGTTGTTTTAAAAGAAACGGGCAATTCCAGTGAGAGCATTGCCAAAAAGCTCGGTCTTACGTCCAGTACGGTGGCAACCCTATTTAACCGTGCCAGGAATAAGGGATATGAGGTCGTCATTGTAATACCTGGTAATACCCTGGGGTTATATGGTCCTGAGGAAGAGGAGGGCGGCTCCTAATGGTTTTATCTGCCAAAGTTAAGAAAACCGGTAAAGCCGGAAAAATGTTAGTTTCGGACCGGGGCCAACAGAGGAAGAGAAAAAAGTTTAAACTTAAAGGCCCCAGTGTCGTTCTTTTAATTATTTTGGGATTCATTTTTTATTCTTTTGGCGGACAAATGGCAGAAATGTATAATGTTCAGCATGAGATAAAAAAAATTCAGGACCAGGTGGACGAGCTTCGGCTTAAAAACACTGACCTCCGCAAACAGGTGGACCAACTCGGTTCAGGGGCTTATGTGGAAAGAGAAGCCCGGGAGAAGCTGGGACTTGTTAAACCGGGAGAGAAGATAATTCTGGAGGCAAAACCGGGCGCTAGCGGGAGCGCGGCACCCAAATCATCAAAAAATCCTAAGAAAACGGAGGTGCACTGACAATAACCGACATCTTGACACTCTAAAACCGTTCGGTTATAATTTGATTGACTATAAATTACGGGTTTTCGCTATTGACGGCGTTTAAGGGGGATTTTTGGTTTTATGTCAATCGAAATAGGGAGCATTGTTGAAGGCGTGGTTACAGGCATCACCAACTTTGGCGCTTTTGTTGAGCTGTCGGATGGCCAGACCGGATTGGTTCATATATCCGAAGTGGCTGATGCATATGTAAGAGACGTCAAAGACTATCTTAAGGACAAAGAACGTATTACAGTCAAAGTGATTGCCGTAGAAAAAGGCAAAATAGGTTTGTCGATAAAACAGGCGCAAACCCCTGTTGTTCATGATTCCCCCAAGCCGGTTCACCACGTAAATACTGCTAAAAGGACCGGCAAGTTTGATAAAAGGGAAGGGGCTAATTTTGAAGATAGGCTGACCAAGTTTATGAAAGAAAGTGACGAGAGGCAGCAGGACATCCGCCGCAGTACTGATGCCAAAAGAGGCGGCAGAGGTTCAAAAAGGTCATATTAATTTTAGTTCATCATCAAAGCACCGGCCAAACGGTGCTTTTTTATTAGTGCAAACAACCTGACTGCAGATGCCGGTTGGCAGCTGCGGGCAAAGGAGTAACCAATATGAATATTGCTGTAGTGGATATTGGAACCAATTCAACAAGACTTCTGATTGCTGAAGTTAGCGCCGGCGGGGAGGTCCGGGTCTTAAAAACCGGACTTATTACGACAAGGCTTGGGGAAGGGATCGGAAAACAGGCGTATCTTCTAACGCCGGCGGTTGACCGGACAGTTGAGGCCCTGCTTAATTTTAGGCAGATAATTTTGGAGTCAGGGGCTGAGGATGTAATTACAGCTGCTACGAGTGCTGTGCGTGATGCTGCCAACCAGCGGGATTTCTTGGCTGAAGTTAAACAGCGGGTTGGCTGGGACGTCCGGGTTTTGCCGGGAGACGAAGAGGCCCAGTTAAGTTATCTGGGGGTTGTCCGGGGCTTGAAGGCCGATCTTTGTGACGGGGTCGTCATTGATATAGGCGGCGGCAGTACGGAGTTTATCTGGACCGGGTCCGGGGTGTTGAACTGTGCCAGTCTCAAAATTGGAGCGGTAAGAATGACAGAAAACGAAAGCCGGTTAGCGGATATCCGGGAAATGTTGGCGGGCTCGCTTATTCCCATAAAGGCTTCCGGCGCAGGGAGACTTGTTGGGGTGGGCGGGACCCTGACTACGCTGGCGGCTGTTGACCGGGAGATGGAGATTTACGACCCGGCTAAAGTTCACGGATATTTTTTGACTAGGCAGAGGATACAAGATATCCTGTACCGGTTCGAAAAAATGACACCGGAAGAGAGGAAAAGGGTGCCTGGTATACAGCCGCAGAGGGCAGACATTATTACAGCCGGGGTCAGAATAGCATTGGCTGTGGTGGACGGACTGGGTACAGACGGGATTACCGTCAGTGAGACTGATATTATGTATGGGCTCCTATACCGGGCTTTGGAGAAAAGAAAATAAATTCTAACCGAAAACCGAACTTTTTGTTAAAGTTCCCGGGATATAGGCATATATTTATTAAAGACAGAAAGGTGGAGAAGGTTTTCGATGAAGGGGGGGTGGCATGGACTGTCATACGGGGTCAGAATACCGCCGGTATACAGCGGTCCTCCGGGAAGACAAAAGGAACTATGCCATTACCCCGGTTAAGCGCCCCAGAGGTAAGGTGACTATAGAGATAGACGGGAATAAAGGATTTTTACAATGTTCTGTTAAAAACCTGTTGCCGTTAAACAACGGGGAACAGTACCCCAGATATGGGATATGGCTTGTCAATGAAGACATTGCGAAAAAAATTCCTGTACATACAGGAATTATTTCAATAAGTAAGGAGGGGGTAGGGGAGAGCAATTGGCCCTTTGATGCTGACAATGTCAAAGACACTGGGCTGGATATTGATTCATTTTCGACTTTGGAAGTGCGTGTGAATACAGCACCGAATGAACCCGGAGACAGGGTTCTCACGGGTCATCTGGAACTGACAGAGGTTAATTTGCCCGAAGAACCTAAAATGGAAAAGGTTTCGCCATTTGGCAAAGGCTTACCTTACTACCAGTGGTGGAAGTTCTATCCGGGTTACTTTCAAGATTGGATGTATTACCCGATTCAACCGATATCGCAAGTGTGTTCGGGAAATTTTAATAATTACCGGACAGGACCTGTTTTTCAAGGCCACCAACTTGTGGGCCTCCAATATGACCACAAGGGTGCAGTTAGGTTTTTAGTGCATGGGGTCCCAGGTAGGTTTTGCCTACGGGACCAACCTTACGGGGGAGCAACCGGATATATTTACTGGCACCCTTTACCGGGACAACGGTATAAGGCCGGAGATTACGGATACTGGTTAATTCATATTGACCCGACTACCGGGGAGGTGGTATTTCCACAGAAGGCGACCAAACCGCCTGATTGCGAACAATGCAGTAGAAGCGATATATAACAAAAAGGCTGTCCCAAAGGGCAGCCTCTTTGTTATATATGATACTATACGAAATATGGATGTGCAAGCCGGAGTAACGGATACTTCCCGGTTTTAATATACTGTTAGGGAAGGATTGTTTAAATCTATTAAGAAAGGAAGGTAGGCAATGGAAGTTTCCCAGGGGCCTGATTACCGTTATTATAAAGCAAATCTCTATCCACCTGTCCAACCTCCCGGAGGGGTCCTAGAGCCGTTTGGGACAGTCGAAATCGAAATCACCGGGCCAAAAGGGCGCATGAACTGCCGTACCCACCAATGCCTAGGGCTGTTTGCGGAAACCCACCCCCGTATAAAATATCAGGTAATGCTGCAAAAGGAAATGGATGGAGAACCGGTTGTTATAGGGCATCTCAGTGTTGACCGGTCCGGCTGCGGGGTGTTAAAGTGGGATTTCAGTACCGCCGGGAGTGATAGCGGCGAGGGTATACCGGTAACCTACAAACTGTTAATTGCAGCCAGGCATGATGCCGGCCTCCGGGGGAAAGCGGGAGGCGGTGTCCTGATGTCGGGGGTAATTTCTCTTAAATCAGCAGTTAGAGATAACCGGGTAGTCGGTTTTAAAAAGGAGGTCAAGGTCAGGGAAAAAGGCCGCGATATTAAGGAGCGGAATCCTTTTTTTGAAAAAGTGGAACCATTTCAACCGCCTATTCCCAATTCGGTTTGGTGGCGTATCGGTGTCTTACCTGACAGCTATTGGCAGACGGGCTTTTGCCCGCGCCAGAAATCAAATAAAGCAATGTATTGAGGAGGATTGTAAATTGGTAGTACAGGAAATTCAAAAAAACTATGTGTTTCCCAGGATTCCGCTAAAATTTCAGCTTCCCGAAAACTACCCGGAGGTTGGCTGTATTTCCAGCATTTCGGTCGTCCCTGAGATCAGAGATTTCCGATTAAACCGTGGGGAAATGGAGATTCGGGGATCCTATCAGGTTACCGTATCGTATTTCGAGGCCCTAAATCAATCAGAACCCGACAAAATTAGGGAAATAGAATACGATGACTTTTTTAGTCATTTGCGGCTCCGGGCTGACGGTTTGATTACAGACAGCGGGGAAGAACTTCCTGCGGGAACCGGTCGATCTTCGCAGGAGTTAAATACCGTCCAGTTCGAGCGGCCGTTTCACACCTTTGTAGATTTGGAGTTTATCAACCGTCCCAGGAATTTTAAGCCAGGCTTAATTATAGAACGGGTTAACCTTGAGGCAGGTGAAGGATGTTCCTTAAAAGGGGAACTGGTATTAAGCCTCGTTAATAGACCCAGAAGAACCCATAGGTAATCCGCTTTAATCAGCGTATGAAACTCATACGCTTTTTTGTTGTTCTTCTGAGCTTTCCGGCGAATCCGGTCGAAACAATTTTTAGCCTGTTCTACTTATCCTGACAAGGATTTTTCCAGTGATGTAATATAATAGAACAAACGAACTAACAGGCGGTGCCGATATGAACGAAAGATCAGATGTCTATTCTTACCACCGGCTGGCAGGCCGCAAGCGGAAACCGAGGTTTGTTTGGCCGTCATTTCCGAAACGGGCTGTACAAAATTTCCTGGTGGCCGCGGTTTCCTGGGAAACCGGTTTTTTAAGTGTCCTGTCATTTTTTACAGGCCGTGCCGTTTTGGCCGGAGGCATAATTCCTTTTGCTGCCGCTTTATTAGCGGCTGTGATGATTGTTTTACCTGATAAAGGCTTTTGGGTTTTAGCCGCTGCGGCTGGGGGCCTGGCGACTGTAAAAACCGGGTACGATTTGGGTGCGACTGTAACATCTCTTGTGCTGCTGTTTATCATTCTCAGCCGGGCAAGGGGACAGTTTCGCCAGAAGTGGTATGGAGTTCCTGTTCTCGTATGCGGCTTAATAATCGCTGTGAAGGTGGGTATTCAAGCATATTTTGACCCCGTCTTATACAACTATCTATTGGCCATCTTTGAAGGTGTTTTGGCCGGCAGCGCCACCTTTCTTTTAACAAGGGCCTTACCGGTACTGCGCAAAAAAGGGAGCCTGGGCTCCCTGAAAAAGGACCAGATAATAGGCGGAGCTGTTCTGATAGTGGCATTTTTAACCGGCCTGTCAGAACTAACAGTATTTGGGGTTGAGTTCAAGAATATTGTCGGAAGAGCTTTAGTATTGTTTGCCGCTTTTACCGGAGGATCCGGGTTTGCCGCTGCAATGGGGACTTTGGTAGGGATGGTTCCCAGCATAACTTCCGTGATTGCTCCAGGTATGGTGGCGGTTTATTCATTTTCCGGACTGCTGGCGGGGATGTTCCGGGGCTTTGGACGGATAGGGATTTGCATAGGCTTTATCTTAGGTAATGTATTACTTTCTATTTATTTAACTGACTATTCCAAGCTTATGACAACCTTTACCGAAACGGGGTTAGCGGTAGTCCTTTTTATGTCAATACCCCCAAAACGACTATATGCCGCCAGGTCAATGGTTAAAAACAGCCTTTTTAGTTTTAATTCGCGTTCAGTTAATGATAAAAGAGTCAGAGAGGTTACCGCCAATAAGGTACGTGAATATTCCCGTATTTTTACCGAGCTTTCCCGGGCCTTTGCAGAAGTTTCGTGTGATACGCGGGTTTATGAAGAGAATAACCTGCAAAATCTTTTTAACGGGGTTTCCACTAAGGTCTGTAAAGGGTGCTCCCTTTACCGGATTTGTTGGGATAAGGAGTTTTACAAAACATATAGGAATCTAATGGACATGCTTTCTTATATAGAATTAAATGGCCGGCTTACCCCTGAACATGTATCCCCGGAAATTCAAAAACGGTGTGCCAGGCTAAAAGAAATGGCTGTGACTGTTAACTGTCTTTTTGAGACATATAAACAGGCCCGGGTGTGGCAGCGTAAAGTTGCAGAGGGCAAAGATATCGTTGCAGGGCAGCTGGACGGAATTGCATCAATTATGCAAAACCTGGCCAATGAGGTTAAAAAAGATATTCAAATGCGGGAGGACATTGAAATAATTCTGCGCTCTCAGCTGACGAAGGCAGGTTACAATATTTTTGACTTAAGTGTGATTAGTGAAGGGAATGACCAATTAGAAGTAAATATTTCATGCCCTTCGTGCGGGGGAAAAATGGAATGCATAAATGGGATTAACCCCCTTGTTTCCCGTATCTTATCTCAACCGCTAACCGTCCTCAATGCAAATTACTGCACTAAAAAAACCGGGGAACCGGTCTGCGAATTCAAACTTTTGCCATCCCGGGCTTTTGTAGTGGAAACCGGGTTTGCCTCAGTGGCCAAAGACTGTAATCTGGTTTCCGGGGACAGTTTCTCCACCTTTGACCTGAGGGATGGTAAATTTGCCGTTGTACTTAGTGACGGTATGGGAGTAGGACCTAAAGCCGCGGTGGAAAGCAGGGCCACGATAACCTTATTGGAAAAGCTTCTCGAAACAGGCTTTGACAAAAACACGGCCGTTAAGACAGTTAATTCGATCCTAGTCCTGGGTTCACCTGATGAGACATTTACTACAGTGGATTTGGCCGTTATTGATTTAATGAAGGGGGTAACTGATTTTATTAAAATAGGAGCTGCCCCCAGTTTTATCAAACGGGGAGACCAGGTCAGCATGATTCGGGCTAACAGCCTGCCGATTGGAATCTTGAACAATATTGAGGTGGATACCCTGCAACAGCCGATAGGTAATGACGATGTACTTGTGATGGTATCTGATGGGTTGTTGGGCTATGCCGATGATGAACAGGCAAGTGAGTTCTGGATTATGGATACTCTGCAGAATGCCATTACAACCGACCCGCAGAATATTGCTGACCTGTTGTTGAACAAGGCTGTCCAAAATTCCGGGGGTGTTGTCGATGATGACCTGACTGTAGCCGTAGTCAGGCTCACAGCGGTGAACAGAAACCGCTGATCATCGGGCTGTCTCTAAAGTATCTTCACTAAGTGGCGGAACAAGGGGAACAAAGGAAAACCCTTATGCGGACAGTCATCCCCTCTGACTTTGGGACATTACTTACCAGACGGTAGCAGTCTTGGGAAAACCTTAATAAACCTTACTCTGAGTTCAAGTATAACAGAGGTATATTTTGGGAACAAATACCCATTAAGGGGGTATTTTTGTGCTTTCCGGAGGAATTTTAAAACAAATCATCTTGGTTACTAACGGGTTAAGAGGGGAAATTATATGAAAACACTTGAATGTCTACTCTCTTTTAAACCGGGAGCACTTATTACCGGCAGGTGGGAAAGGAACTGCTACAAGGTTATCCGCCTTCTGGGACGAGGTGGTACCGGTGTTGTTTACCTGGTGAAAGATGAAAATGGCGAACTGCGGGCGATGAAAATTTCATCAGACCTCATCGGCATAACGCGTGAACATCGTACTCTACTTTTCCTGAATCGTGGTAACCGGACGGTAAAGCTAAAAGCTGTACCTGGGGTTTACGAACTGGATGATTTTCAGATTGGCAGCACAGTATACCATTATATAGTACTTGATTATTGTCCCGGAGTCAGTCTGGGCAAATACAAGGGTAGGCTTACAGCCCGCCAGGTCGCCATGATAGGTCAGCAGGCAGCCCGCTTTCTGGACTGCCTTCACCGGGCGGGGCTGGTGTTCGGTGATTTAAAACCGGGTAATGTCCTTTATGATTTTAAAAATAATATTATATATGTTATTGATTACGGAAGTGTATGTTTTAAAGGACAGAGTTTAAAGCAATACACCCCAGACTATGATCGGGCCAGCTGGCAGGCAGGGACGAGGATAGCTGATGAAAATTATGATACCTTTACTTTGGGGATGTTTTTAACTTCGCTGGCTCTTGGCAAAGTGAGCGGAACCGGAGCCGGGTTAGCAGGCTTTATTTCCATAATAACCAGGGGTATTAAGCATCCCCTTCTGCGGGAAGCTGTTTTAAAAACCCTGCAGCAGAGGCCGCCCCGGTGCCGCGAGGTTGCCGCCGAGCTGTCAATAGTCCTGGAAGAAGATGAGGTAAAAGCCGGCTGTGAGGGAATTGGGGGATTCGTTAATTTTATTGGGATAGCGTCGGCCGTTTCGTTTATGTTAAGCTTGGCTTACTATTACCAGTAAAATAACAATACTAACAGTATTTTTGGCATTTACCCTGAAACTTGTTTTCGAGTGCAGGAAAAGATGAGTGGATGTCGAATGGAGAACGATAACCGGGCGGGAGAGAGGTTGCATCCATGCTTGAGCAGGTTAAGACAACCATTCGAAAATACAACATGTTTGTTCCGGGAGACCGGGTTTTGGTCGGGGTTTCCGGAGGTCCGGATTCCGTGGCCCTGATTCATTTGCTTAACAGTATGTCACAGGAGCTGCAGATTGAATTGTTTATTGCCCACCTGGACCACAGTTTTAGGGGGCGAGAATCAGCAGAGGATGCGGAATTTGTCCGCTGCCTGGCTGATGAACTTCAGATAAAGGCGGTAATCAGAAAAGAAGATATTGCCAGTTACGCTTTGGAAAATAAATTGTCAGCCCAGGCAGCTGCCAGGGAGGTACGCTACCTTTTTTTTGCAGATACAGCCAGAGAGCTTAAATGCAGCAAACTGGCGACAGGCCATAATGCTAACGACCAGGCGGAGACGATCCTACTCCACTTTCTGAGAGGAAGCGGGCTTTCCGGCCTAGGGGGGATACCGCCGGTAAGGGATGGCTGGGTCTGCCGCCCCCTGATAGAAATTTCCCGAACCCAAATTGAGGAATACTGCAGGGACAAGAGCCTTGTAACGAGACTCGACCAAAGCAACCTGAAAAATATTTATACCAGGAATAAATTGAGGTTAGAATTAATCCCCATACTGGAGAAAGAATATAATTCCAATTTGATTGAGACATTAGTCCGTACCGGCGAAATTATGCGGGATGAGGAGAATTACCTGGAAGACCTGGTTCGGGAGCAGTGGGTCGATGTTTGTTTGAACCAGGAGCCTGAGCAGATTGTGTTTAGTTTGGACAAATTTTTGAGTTTACCCGCCCTGTTTCAAAGACGTCTGGCCCGCCGGGCATGGGCCTTACTGGCTGGAACGAATCACAACCTGGGATTTGTTCACCTGACAGCGGCTGTCGACGTGCTCAGAAACAGTCAATCGGGGTCCGGTGTTGACCTGCCGCTTGGCATTAGGCTAAGTAAATCTTACAGACAGTTTACGTTCTCAAGATTAACTTCCGAAGTTGAGGTTTTGACATATGCCCACAAATTAGCAGTCCCCGGACTGACTCCGATACCTGAAACCGGGGAAGCCATCCTGGCAGAGTTAACGGTAAAGGACACGAGCAGTCCCGCTAAACAAAAACGGGACGAAATCACGCTAGATTTTGATTTGGTCAGCCAACCGTTAACCGTCCGCAGCCGTAAACCCGGAGATTGGTTTAAACCATATGGTCTGGAGGGCTCAAAAAAACTGAAAAAGTTTTTTATTGATGACAAGATTCCCCGCCCGGTGAGAGACCGCCAGCCTGTCCTGGTCAATGGGGACGACGAGGTAATCTGGGTGGTCGGCCTAAGGGCTGACGGGAGATGGCTGGCTAACCGGGATACAAAGAGGGCTTTAAAGTTGAAATTAATAGGAGATATCTAAAAAACGAAATTGAAAACCAATTTGTTTTGTGATACAATTACGAAGCATGAAAAGTTTGCGAATTCCTTTAGTTGAGAGGGGTGAAGTGGTTGAACCGCATTTTTAAAAACCTAAGCATATATTTGTTGATTGTTATACTGGCGGTAGCCATTATTAAATATACCTCCCCTGCCCCACAAACTACCACGGAACTAAAAAGTAACGAACTGTATACTGCTATCGAAAAAAAAGAGGTTAAAGATATATCTATCCAGCCCGAGGATCAGGCAACAACTATTAAAGGTAAATTTAAGGGAAAAGATTTTATCTCGATAGGCTCAGTTGAGGAAATAAGCGACCTGTCCAAGAAATTAAGGGAGAATAATATCACTTACCAGTACAAGTTGCCACCCAAAGCCCCTTGGTGGACAAACCTGTTTATCAATTTCCTGCCAATCTTATTGTTAATCGGAATTGTGTTCTTCATGCTTAACCAGACTCAGGGAGGCGGCAGCCGGGTAATGTCGTTTGGAAAAAGCCGGGCCCGCCTGCATGCCGATGATAAAAAACGGGTTACATTCGAAGATGTAGCCGGAGCTGATGAGGTTAAACAGGAACTGGAAGAAGTTGTGGAGTTCCTTAAACACCCCAAAAAGTTTAATGAACTGGGTGCGAAGATACCTAAAGGGGTACTTTTATATGGACCTCCCGGTACAGGGAAGACACTCCTTGGTAGAGCCGTTGCCGGTGAAGCCGGGGTGCCCTTCTTCAGTATCAGTGGTTCAGACTTTGTTGAGATGTTTGTCGGGGTAGGCGCTTCCAGGGTTCGGGATTTATTCGAACAGGCTAAGAAAAACTCACCCTGCATTGTATTCATTGACGAGATCGACGCAGTCGGCCGCCAGCGCGGCGCCGGATTGGGCGGCGGTCATGATGAACGCGAACAGACATTAAACCAATTGCTTGTGGAAATGGACGGTTTTAGTCCAAATGAGGGCATAATCATTATTGCCGCAACCAACCGGCCTGACATACTGGATCCAGCATTACTGAGGCCTGGTCGTTTCGACCGGCAGATCGTTGTAGATGTACCTGATATAACCGGCCGCAAGGAGATACTGCAGGTCCATATTAAGGGTAAACCGCTTGCCAGCGATGTTGATTTAGGAGTGTTGGCCCGGAGGACACCCGGGTTTACCGGGGCGGACTTGGCTAACATGGTCAATGAAGCGGCCCTGCTGTCTGCCCGTCATAATAAAAAACAGATCCACATGCTTGAGATGGAAGATGCCATTGAGCGTGTTGTAGCGGGACCGGAGAAAAAGTCCAAGGTGATCAGTGATAAAGAGAAAAAACTTGTGTCCTTCCACGAAGCGGGGCATGCCTTGGTTAGTACGATGCTGCCTGATTCCGACCCAGTGCACAAGGTTTCAATTATCCCCAGGGGCCGGGCCGGAGGGTATACTTTAATTCTGCCGACTGAGGACAGGTATTACAGGACTAAATCCATGCTGCTTGACGAAATTATTGTCCTCTTAGGCGGCCGGGTGGCTGAGAGCCTAGTCCTAGGGGATATCAGCACCGGGGCCCAAAATGACCTGGAGAGGGCCACTGGAATTGCCCGTAAGATGATTATGGAATATGGTATGAGTGAGGCGTTAGGACCGTTAACCCTGGGTCGGAAAACTGAGCAGGTTTTCCTTGGGCGGGATATTACCCGTGACCGTAACTACAGTGAAGAGATCGCTTACTCCATTGATAAAGAAGTCCGTAAGATAATTGACGAATGTTATGTAAAAGCTGAAAAATTGCTGCAGGCAAACATGGAGAAGCTGCACCTAATAGCTAATACTCTGATGGACAAAGAAACCCTAGACTCAGACGAATTTACTGCATTAATCGAAGGGCGCAGTGTG
The DNA here is from genome assembly GCA_002840165.1 of Firmicutes bacterium HGW-Firmicutes-8. Classification (GTDB taxonomy): domain Bacteria; phylum Bacillota; class Thermincolia; order Thermincolales; family UBA2595; genus GW-Firmicutes-8. Next base: position 7,531 of record PGZN01000043.1, on the reverse strand, counting down.
GAGGAAGCTAAAAAAGTTAGGCTGGCTAAGGAAGCAGACCAGGATAAAGACAAGAGCATTATCAATGCTCCCCTTAAACAGGCTGAAGCTTATGAGCAGCATCCGGAGGAAGAAGACGGGGACAACCCCCCTCCGGACGATAAAGTACCTGATGACAAAGCGCCTGACGACAAAGTACCTGATGACAAAGCGCCTGAAGTGACATTTAACAGGACTGAGGAACCTCAGGACAAAGAACCTGAGGATAAATGAGATATCTATGATACCGGGAGGCGGACCAGTTTGGAAAGAACCTATGTAATGGTTAAACCTGATGGCGTACAGAGAAATCTAGTCGGAGAAATAATCTCCCGTTTTGAGAAAAAAGGCTTCAAGATTGTTGGGCTTAGGATGCTGCAGATGGACAGGGCAATTGCTGAAAAGCACTACGGGGAACATATTGGCAAACCGTTTTTTGAGGGCCTTGTTGCCTATATCACGTCTGGTCCGGTTGTTGCCATGGTTCTAGAGGGTAAGGACGTTGTAACGGCTGTCAGGGCTATGAACGGGGCTACCAATCCGGCCAATGCCGGGTCGGGAACAATCAGAGGCGATTTTGCCATCGAAGTCAGCCGGAACGTTATTCACGGTTCGGATTCGGTTGAAAGCGCTAACCGCGAAATTGCCATATACTTTACTGATAAAGAACTCTGCGCATATAAGAAAATATTAGAAGACTGGATATATGAATAAAGAAAATGGATAGTGGTAAAATGACGAGCAGCAGGTCAAAACGGCCTGCTGTTCTTTTATTTTGTGCTTTCCGGCAGGAATTTTACCAAAAACACCGAATCTTAACTATTACAAAAATTTTATGTAGTGGGGGTGTAACTATGGAGCCATCTTTAAAGGCGGGCATAATTGGAGAAGCAAAGACGGTTGTGTCTGACAGAAATACTGCGATAACACACGGCAGCGGTAGTATACCTGTTTTTGCCACACCGGCCATGATCGCTTTGATGGAGAATGCTGCCCTGTCCTCTGTACAGCCTTTCCTGCCTGAAGGCCATACCACTGTGGGCATAAAAATCACTTCCTCCCACATCGCGGCGACCCCTTTAGGGATGGAAGTAGCGGCCAAAAGCGAGCTGCTTGAGATTGAAGGTAAACGCCTGGTCTTTAAGGTCGAGGCCTATGATGCCAGGGAAAAAATCGGCGAGGGGACCCACGAGAGGTTTATCATTAACAAGGAAAAATTCATGAAGAAAAACGAGGAAAAAAAGTTGTAGGATTAGTTCTATCGGAAAAGAACAGCTTATATGCTATAAAGGCCCTGTTAGGATTTTCCTAGACAAGAAAGATTATAAATTTTTCAAATATTTTGTCTATAATGGCAGGAGATTTTACATAAGTCGCGAATATTTATAAGGCTAAACAATAAATACATAGTTTGGATGCCTTCCCAATATTAAAACAGGTGGAGGCTTGTGAATATTTTCATAAGTACCGGGTGGCAGCTGCCGTTAAAAATGACCGGGAATATCGGTAACGGTAAATTTGCGGTTGCCGGAAGAGATATAATTTTATTAATTTGGTTAAAGGGGGGGTTAATGGTTTAAGCACGGAGGAGAAAATTCTTTCATGTTCAAAAATTCTAACCAAACTTTAATGAATCGAAGGGAGAGATTAACGAATGCCTTATAATCCAAGGACAATGGATCCATCCAAATTCAAAGACTGGCAAATAGCCGCAGAGGCTGAAAAGTTTTTACCTGCTCCTGAGGAATGGGTAGAAAAACTTGGGCTGCAAAAGGGAGAAGTTATTCCTTTTGGCAAGACACCTAGACTTGACTTCATCAAAATTATGAAGCGTTTAAAGGATAAGCCGGACGGCAAATATGTTGAGGTTACAGCCATTACTCCGACACCGTTCGGAGAGGGCAAAACCACTGTTGCCATGGGCCTTATTCAAGGACTCGGGGTTAAAGGAAAGAACGTTGGTGGAGCATTACGCCAGCCTTCCGGCGGCCCTACAATGAACGTTAAAGGGACCGCGGCCGGTGGCGGTAACGCCCTGCTGATCCCGATGACCGAGTTTTCCTTAGGCCTTACCGGTGATATTAACGATATCATGAATGCCCATAACCTCGCTATGGTAGCTCTTACTTCCAGGTATCAGCACGAGTGCAACTATACCGATGCAGAGCTGACCAAACGCGGTTTAAGGCGTCTTGATATAGACCCCAAGAATGTGGAAATGGGCTGGATCATAGATTTCTGTGCTCAAGCTCTGCGTAATATTACAATCGGTCTCGGCGGCAAGAAAGACGGCTACCCAATGTCGTCAAGATTCGGTATCGCTGTTGGTTCCGAATTAATGGCTATCCTTGCAGTTTCCAGAGACCTGGCAGACTTAAGAGATCGTCTTGGCAAGATTATCGTGGCCTATGACAGGACTGGCAAGCCGGTTACCACTACCGACCTGGATGTTGCCGGGGCAATGTGCGCATGGATGCGTAATACGATCAACCCGACCCTCTGCTACTCAGTAGAAGGCCAGCCTGTTCTGATCCATGCCGGGCCGTTTGCTAACATCGCTATTGGCCAAAACTCCATTATCTCTGACCGATTAGGGATGAAATTATTTGACTACACCGTAACCGAGTCCGGCTTCGCAGCTGATATCGGTTTCGAAAAATTCTGGAACGTAAAATGCCGCTTAAGTGGCAACATCCCCAACGTTTCTGTTATTGTTGCTACCATCAGGGCTCTCAAGATGCACGGTGGCGGCCCAACCGTTGCCCCCGGACGTCCTCTGCCTCCAGAATATACCCAGGAAAACCTCGACCTCGTCGACAAGGGCTGCGAGAACCTGTTCCATATGGTTGGTGTTGTTAAGAAGTCCGGAATCGTTCCGGTTGTCTGCATAAACAGCTTCTACACTGACACTGATAAAGAAATCGATCTGATCAGGAAGAAGTGCGCTGAGTACGGTGTTCGCTGCGCCAGGTCTGACCACTGGATGTACGGTGGCGAAGGTGCTGCTGAACTGGCTGACGTTGTTATGGATGCCTGCAACGAGAAGTCCAATTACAAGCCTCTTTATCCGCTCGAAATGCCTCTCCGTCAGCGTGTTGACATGATTGCCAGAGAAGTTTACGGCGCTGATGGCGTTACTTGGGCGCCGATTGCCGAAGCTAAAGCTAAGAGATTCGAAGCTGATCCTGCCTACGCAGATTTCCAGACTATGATGGTGAAGACTCACCTGAGTCTTACCCACGACCCGACAATGAAGGGTGTACCCAAGGGCTGGATGCTGCCGATCCGCGACGTTTTAGTCTATGGTGGCGCCAAGTTCCTCTGCCCATGCGCCGGGGAAATTTCCCTGATGCCTGGTACCGCTTCCGACCCGGCCTACCGGAAGGTAGATGTAAATACAGAGACTGGGGAAGTCAGTGGATTGTTCTAAGAAGTATTATTACAGAGGTTGTCTCAATTGAGGCAGCCTCTGTTTTTGTGTGTCTAGCCTAAGCAGGCCGGGGCAGGCATGTTCCTCCGGGCGGGCCACAGCTTAGGCAGCTGGGGGCAGGGGTTGGGTATTTTAACGGGTTTCCCGCTCGCCGTCGAGCAATCTAAGCTGCCAACCGCAGGCCGCAATGCAATGTCCCAGAACTTGATGGCTCAGAATGCATTCCTTATAAGCTGGCCGCCTCCCGTTTCAAAACCATAAACTTACCGGCGGCCTTCGCCATCTTCAGACATGCTGGGACCCCTTGCCTTGCGGCCTGCGGTTGGCAGCAAGATTGCTAACGACGGCAGCGCAAGGGAACCCCTTATAAAATACCCAACCCTCTTTTTGTCAATATACCTGCTGGCCCGCCCTGCGGAACATGCCTGCCCCGGCCTTATATACTTGACAAGACTGTAAGAAAGGCTGGCCTCAGTTGCACAACTCTGTAAACAAACTTCTCGCCTGGGAGAAAAGGAAAAAAACCGACAGGTGAATGTCGGTTTCGCTGTTCTGCGGCATGTATTTTAATTAGTCTTTTGAGTCAGCTTTAGTACGGCGTTTTTTGACGGTTCTATAAATTTCAGATTGCTCCATGAATTTATGTCCTGTTCCCCTGGACAATGTAAAGCTGATATACTGATTCAGGCTGACCTTTTCTTGTTTGGCTGTTTCGGCCAGCAGTTTATGCAGGGTTCTGGGTATGCGGATATTGAGTTTTCCTGAGTATTCTTCCACATTCTTGGCCGGTTCCGGTATCTCGATTCCGTCCTCCAAAGCAGATTCCAACCATGCTTTTTTGGCATCTTCAATCATGTCATAAGCCTCATCTACGGTTTCCCCCTGGCTCAAGCATCCGGGCAGTTCGGGAATCTCCACCACAAACCCGCCTTCCGGAGAAGGATATAATACTATTCTATAAGGCAGTTCTAGATAATATTTAAGATTCTTTTTATTCATCATTTATCTCTCCTTCGAGAATCTTTAATCATAGTACCATATATGAGGGCAAATAGTCAAGAAATGTCTCGGTTTATCTTACAGAGGTTGTCTCAATTGGGGCAGCCTCTGTTTAGTGTCTAGCCTGAGCGAGGCCGGGGCGCTGCGCGCTCGTGGGTCGGCTGGGATCAGACTCCGCCCGGAGAAACATACCACCCCCGGCCTTATATACTTGACAACACAGGAGGCATGGCTGGCCTTAGGTGGACAACTCTGTAAGACAAACTTCTCGCCTGGGAGAAAAGGCAAAAAAAACTGACAGGTGAATGTCAGTTTTGCGGGGACAGATCAAAACGGGGAAAAATTAAAAAAGGGAAAGTAATAGGTGTGTCCGAAGTATTAATAAAGGATATTTAACTAAATTATTGTTCTATGGAGGTTGGCGATGTTGAGTTCTGATCTTAATGATTTATGGCAAAAAGCATTATCGATAATTGAAAAGCAAGTAACTGGACCCTCTTTTGAAACGTGGCTAAAACCTACTAAACTAATACGTTTTGATAATAATACGATGGCAATAGAGGTTCCAAACGCATTTGCAAAGGATTGGCTGGAAGCCCGTTACTATGAACTTATCAAAAAATCATTGGAAGAAGAAACAAACCGGGAATTGGGGATTGCTTTTGTAGTGCCTGATTCCGGTAAGCCATCATCTGAGCGGTGTACAACCGGTACCGAAGATATTTTCTCTACAAATCTTAATCCTAAATATACATTTGATACATTTGTAGTCGGTGACAGTAATAGATTTGCTCATTCGGCCGCACTTGCAGCAGCAGAATCTCCGGCAAAATCTTATAACCCTCTCTTTGTATACGGAGGGGTTGGTTTAGGTAAAACCCACCTAATACAGGCAATTGGACATCATGTACTTAAAAATAACCCTGACGCTAAAGTCTTTTATGCATCCTCAGAGAAGTTTACGTATGAGTTAATTAACTCCATTCGGGATAACAGGATTGCGAAGTTTTGGAGTAAATACAGGAATGTGGATGTTCTATTAATTGACGATATTCATTTTTTGGCAGGCAAAGAAAGAACCCAGGAAGAATTTTTTCATACCTTTAATGCTTTATACGAAGCAAACAAGCAAATTATAATATCCAGTGCAAAATATCCAAAACAAATACCTTCTTTGGAAGAAAGTCTCTGTTCAAGGTTTGAGGGAGGGTTAGTTATAGATATACAGCCACCTGACCTTGAAACACGCATAGCAATTTTAAAAAAGAGAGTCGAATCAGAACAACTTCAGGTTCCCAGTGATGTTATTACTTGCATAGCTGAACAATTTCATTCGAACATCAGGGAATTGGAGGGCGCCTTAACCAGAGTAATTCTCTATTCATCAGTTCAAGAAAGCCAAATTACCGGACAGATGAAGGAATTCGCCTGTGGTGAATTTCACAGCTAATTTTGCCTAAGTTTATTTATACTGTGGTATAATTAAACCAGTAATGTGAAAAAAGGAGGAATGCGCTTGGAGCAATATAACCGGGTTGTCGGGATGTGGCAGTCATACAAAGAGGAAATCACTTATCATGATACAAGGGAAATCTTTGAAAACGGCAGGGTTGTGGAGTATACCGGAAGTCCCCGCGCTCTGTTTGAACAGCAAAATCAAAAGCTGTGCTATGAGGTTTTGAAAGAAAAAGTCGTAATAAAGGAACCTCTCAGCATGGAATTGATTAAGGAAATTCACAGGATTCTTACCGGCGGGACATATGAGGTCGGCTCCGCTGCAGAAAATGTGGAAAACGACCTGGCGGAACTGATTGCCGAAGTAAATGCGTATGAGGGCGAGGATGTTTTGAAAGCCGCTGCTTACCTTCATGCCAGGTTTGAGTATATCCATCCCTTTGCAGACGGTAACGGACGTGTCGGCAGGACGCTCATAAATTACTATCTCATGACACATAATCACCCGCCCCTCATTGTCTATGACGAGGATAAGCGGATGTACTACGAGTGCCTGCAAAAGTATGACGAAGCCGAGGAATTAAATTCCCTGTATGAGTTTCTCAAGAATGAAACGGAAAAAACATGGGAAAAGGCGCTGGCTCTTGCTGACGGCCTGAAGCCGGAACGCAAAGGGTTGTC
>PGZN01000043.1:0-885 GCA_002840165.1 Firmicutes bacterium HGW-Firmicutes-8 | reverse complement strand
GCCGACCTGGGGTCGCTTTGATTTGCTACCACTCCCGCTGCGCGCTCGTGGGTCGGCTGGGATTAGACTCCGCCCGGAGAAACATACCACCCCCGGCCTACTATGCTTGACAACATAGATGGCATGGCGGGCCTTGGGTGGACAACTCTGTGAGACAAACTTTCGCTGGGGAAAAAGATGGTGGGCCATGGATTCATTGAATGAGTGTAACCGTTGTTGGGGATATCTGTAGCCATAGTGGACATTGGTAGTCGAATGTGGTCGAAATATGGGGAACGATTGGTGTCGAAGGGTGCAGGGATTTGGCTGATAGGCGGAGTATTAGTTATTGTGCAGATTTCACAGAACTTAGAATATATGGCAGACTTTGCGGTAGCTGGGAGAGCAAAAGCCGGTCAAAACCTAAAGGGGTAAGACTGCCTAGCTGCACTGGTAGAACAGACCAAAAGCTATCCCTTGGAGGATGGTTTTTTTCTATCTACTAGATAAAAGCTGAAAACTATAAGGTGTTTGCATCGTTAGGTAGAATTTAATTATACTGGCACTATTGCTTCTTACAATAACTTCTTGTGCTTTGGCTGAATGTGAATTATATTTAATGTTGTCACAAAATATAATTCACCTTGTCACGGTAAGGTAATTAATAATGTCACTGAATAAGTTTATCCCGTAGTGCACAAACCTTGTCACTGCGGGATTTTTGCTTTTTTTGTAGATGCGCTAGCTGGTTGTAGTCTGGACTGATTATTCCGGCGCAAACCAGCCACCGATTCCGGTCCAAACCGACCGCCAGAAAAGTAATTAATTAACAGGCATTTTGTACTCCAGGAATCCCCCGTATAATCAAGCTAACAGTGAAAAGGGGGAAATCCAAAATGAACAGGA
>PGZN01000042.1 GCA_002840165.1 Firmicutes bacterium HGW-Firmicutes-8 | reverse complement strand
CTCTGTGTTTTCTTTTTAGAATTGAAAAACATACAAAAACAAAAAAGTTGTCCGCTTTAAATGCGAGCAACTTTTTTAAATTTCCTTAATATTGGTCACTGGCCGCTAGCCGCTGGCCGCTTTACTGCAACCCTAGCGCCCTATTGTAGCAGTTTACCGCTTCATTGTCCCGCCCCATTTTTTCCAGCAGCATTCCTTTGTAACTCCAGATTTCACGGTTGTAGGGGTGATGCTTGATTATTTTGTCATAGCAGGCTAATGCCTCATAGTGCCTGTTAAGTTTTGCCAAACACCCTCCCTTGTTGATATTAAGGGTTGGGTTTTTTGGTTCCATATCAAGGGCTTTCTTATAGGCCTCAAGGGCTTCAGCATTACGTCCCATAGCCTCCAGGCAGAGTGATTTATTATTTAACAGCATTACATCAGTAGAGTCAACCTGCAGGGCCCTGTCAAAACAATCCAGAGCTTCCGCATGCCGCCCCGATTTATAGAGGCATGTCCCCTTGTTGCTGAGGAGGGTCAAATCACCTGGATTCAACTCAAGGGCCAGGTCGTAGCAGGTCTGGGCTTCACTGAACAGACCCAGTTCAATGAGGGAAAAGCCCTTGTTGTTAAGGAGTTCCACATTGATAAGCCCAAGCTGTTCTGCTTTTACATAGTTTTTTAAGGCTTCATGGTGATTGCCCAGATTGCTGTAACATAACCCTTTGTTCACAAAAACAGCCGGGTTGGCGGGTTGGAGGAATTCAGCCTTCGAAAAATGCAATAAAGCTTCTCTGTAATTTTTCGATAGACACAAACAAAGCCCGTAATAAAGTTGAGCATCAAAGCTGCTTGGGTCAAAATCCAGGGCCTGCCTGAATAAAGACTGGGCTTCTTTGTTTAAACCGCGATGGTAGTAGCTTATACCTTTGGCCAGCAGAGCTTTAACGGAATTAGGCCGGTTGATGAGTTCTTCATTGAACCATTCCGGAGCAGCTGACAGGATGTTATTATCAAATGTAGCGGCCGAAGTTTCCAACCAAAAAACTGAAGAGGGGTCTCTGCTTAAACTCACTGCTTTGCGAAAAGACTTGGCGGCTTCTTTAGTCAGACCGTTTTGGTACTGCAGATGCCCAATTTTAAAGAACAGATAGCTCTTTTCCGGAGTAAGGAAAGCCGACCTGTTGTAGAATTGAATAGCCTTGTGGACCTGACCGACCGTTTCAAAAAATAGGCCTACTAGATAGTAAAATGTTGGGGCTGTCCATGACTGGCTGGAATCTTTTTTTATACTGCCCATTTTATAATATCTCCCCTTTTCATTTAGGCTTTTTCCTGATAAGATTTCTAGGAAGTTAAAGCCTTTCCCTGCTAGAAAGAGTAAGAATCGTGCGCCAAATAAGTTCAATAAACGACAAAGAAAAACCCCGAAAAGAGGCGAACTTTTTCGGGGTAAAATCCTTTGCAGATGTATTTAGTTTTTATAACCCTACAGGGGCTAAACCGACCACCGAGGTGAAGGAAAATGAGCCTCTCAGAAGTTTGTCTTTTTGTGTAGGGGTAATCGTATCATGAGAGACCAAAGAAGTCAAAACTCCTGCTTTTTCGGTCTTACCTAACAAAATAAAACCGACTAACCTGTTTCCCTGAAAAACCAGTTTTTCATATGTCGAATCATTACTTGAAATAAGGGGTAATACCAGCGTAGCTGTTATGAAGTGCCAACGTCAGTTAATAAATGTAAGCAAACATTGAAAAAAATTATGCCTAGACTTTGTGAACCCTGTCTCGGAAAGATAAAAGACAACTTAAGCTTCGTTTTACCTCAGGTTTTGGATAACAGTTTTTGCCCCTTCCACAATCTCGTCAACAATTGCTTTGGCGGGTTTTATTTCCTTGATCAGACCTGCAATTTGTCCACAGGCTACTGTTCCTGTTTCGCAGTCCCCTTCAATCATGGCTGCCCTCAGCCTGCCGATTCCGAAAGATGTTCTAACCATCTAATTCCCCCTTCAGTTTTTTAATCATCTCCATTCAATCTTTCACCGATACTTTTCTTGATACATTCAACCACATTTATTTCAACACACTCTTTAGCCACGCGAATGGCATTTTTTACAGCCCTTGCCTGGGAAGTGCCGTGACAGATAATACATACGCCGTTGACCCCCAAAAGAGGGGCTCCCCCGTATTCCGCGTAATCTGTTTTCTTTCTCAAACCTTTGGCTTGTGAAAAAACCAGGGCCGCGCCGATTTTTACGAAAATGTTTTTCTTTAGTTCTTCTTTTATCATTGACATCAGGTCTCTGGCCAGGCCTTCACCGAATTTCAGGACCACATTTCCCACAAACCCGTCACAGACTATTACATCGGCAACATCACCGGTAATGTCCCGTCCCTCAATATTACCTATAAAATTCAGATTGCTTTGTTTAATTAGTTTAAATGCTTCAACGTACAGGGGGTTCCCCTTGGTCTCCTCTTCCCCGATGTTTAATAAGCCTACTTTTGGTTCATCGACACCCAGTATTTTGCTTGAATATATATTTCCCATAACAGCAAATTGCTGCAAATTTTGCGGGTCACATTCAGCGTTTGCGCCAATATCAAGAATCATAGTAAACCCTTTTATGGTCGGGAATACGCTGGCAATAGCCGGCCTGTGAATCCCCTTAACCCTGCCGAACCCAAGCAAGGATGACCCCATGACCGCCCCGGTGTTCCCGGCAGATACAAAAGCATCCCCGAAGCCTTCTATAACAAGTTTTGTGCCAATCATAATTGAAGAACCCTTTTTCTTCCTTAGAGCTACTGCCGGGGGCTCTCCCATTTCTATTACTTCCGGGGCATGAACAACAGAGACAGGCAGCTTTCCGGCGTCGTACTTAGCAAGTTCTGCCTTGACTTTTTTTTCATCGCCAACAAATATAATATCAATTTCAAATTCCCTTGCGGCTTCTATGGCTCCTTTTACTATTTCAATAGGAGCGTAATCCCCTCCCATGGCATCAACTACGATTTTCAAATTGTACCCTCCTAATGCAAATTGAACCCACTGCCGCTGTTTTTCCCAACGGAAGAAGAACCGCAAAATAACAGTAAAACGCTTGGAATAAGCGCCAGCAGGCCAAAAAGCGTCGCCACCAGAAAAGTCTCCTGGAATGACAGCACGGCAGCCTTTAATGCAACTTCCCTGTAAAGAAACGCCCCGCCTAAATTAAATGCTTGGTCCGCCCACACCCCGGCGTTTCTTAGGTAACCAGTTATTTGCTGCAAAAACTGGTTAGTGGTAAAAGAAAACTCGTTTACCTGTTCCGCCAGCCTTAATAAGTTAACGTCCTGCCTTGTCTGCAAAACGCTGGACAGAATGGCAATTCCAAAAGAACTTCCCACTTGACGCAACATGTTAAGGAGGGATGAACCCTGGTTGGTCAGGCGCTCCGGCACGGTGTTCAGTCCGACTATAATTGCCGGCATCATTCCCAGACCCATACCTATCCCCAGGAGAATTAAGAGTCCCATGATATATGAATCAGGCGTGTTCAGGTCCATAAAAAAGAATTTATACGTACCGAAACTGAGTACTCCGATACCGGTTATACTCATCAACCCCGGCCCCACCCTGTTTAACAGGTAACCCGACAATGGCATTACCAGTGCCGCTACCAAAGCCTGCGGCATCATCATAAGGCCGGTCTTAAAAGGGCCATATCCTTTTAAGTCCTGGATAAAAATAGGCAACAGAAACAATGTTCCCATGATGGCCATTATGGAAAAGACGCTCAACACCATACTTGCGGCAAAAGTGGGGTTTTTAAACAGGCGCAGTTCCAACAGCGGCTGGTCGGTTATAAGCTGGAGAATGACAAACAAGGCAAGGAAAAAGAATGCAATGATTAACAGGAAAACAATGTACAGACTGTCCCACCCGTTGGTAGGACCGTTGCTTAACGCCACTAGCAGCGAAGCAAGCCCGGCTGAGGAAAAGAAAAAACTCGCCCAGTCAAGGTTGCTGCGGATTTTTTCATATTTGGGAAGAATAAAAAATCCCATTAGAACAGCCAGTACACCAACAGGTATATTAATTAAAAAGATGAGGTGCCAGTCGGCATGTTCTACCAGGTAACCCCCGATAACCGGGCCGAGTGCAGGAGCGACCAGCAGCGGGATGCCCATAATTCCCATAGCAACGGAACGTTCCTTTTCATCGAAAGTCTTATATATTATTGAAAAAGCTAAAGGCATAATCATTCCCCCACCGAGGGCCTGCACTATGCGGAAAAATATTAGGGAGTTCAGGCTCCAGGATAAGCCGCACAATGCGGAGCCGGTGGTAAAAAGCAGCAGGCTTAACAAAAATACCTTTTTAATGCCAAATGTATCCGCCAGGTAAGCGGTTATCGGGATAATTAAGCCTATGGTCATCATGTAGGCGGTGGCAATCCACTGCACCTGGTCAATGTTCGCATTAAAAACAGCCATTAATTTAGGAATGGCAACATTTACGATTGTCAGGTCCAACAAATCCATTGTCAGGCCTATAATTATGGCTGCCAGTATCAGCCACTTGGATAATTTGTTCATGGCGCGCCTCCCGGTTTCATTTTGGAGTCCGTCACTGGATTAGTTGTATCTGGTGGAAATTTTAACGACAGAGCTGGCGCCTGGCAGAATCTTAATGCCAGGCTTCTCCAGTTTTATCTTGACGGGAATTTTCTGGACAACTTTTGTAAAATTGCCCCCCGTTGACGTGGGAATTATTGAAAAAACTGCGGCGGTTGCCTGTCCGATGGAATCAACCCTTCCGGTGAAATGCTTATCGGGGTACTGGTCAATAACAACATCAACCGGCTGTCCGGGTTCCACCTTTTTTAGTTTAGTCTCTTCGATATTGGCGCTGATATATAGTCCCTCCGGGTCGACAAGCACCGCCAAAGGCTGGCCGGGAGCAACCACTTCGCCGACATTTGCCTGCTTTTTGATCACCATTCCGCTTATCGGCGCCCTGATAACAGCCATTTCAAGGCTCGAATCCGGTAAGTTTACCATTTCCTGCCGGCCAAGGACCTGGCCTTTCTGAACGATTTGCCCTTCTTCCGCGCTAAAATCAAGGAGCTTTGCCGGGATTTGCGGGCTTACCTTAACGATATCCCCTGCAACCCTGGCATCTTCCGTTGATACATAGTAGGCGTTTTGATACCAGTAATAGAAACTTACTCCAGCCATGACTACAGCCATGACAATCAATACAGAAAAAATGATGATCTTTCTCTTCCCATTCATGTTCCTTTGACCGCCTCTCCCCTTAATTTTCAATTCCTATTTCTGCAATCATCCCCGGCGTCGTAGTTATTCGGCCAAGATATTATAGGTCGTTTGTCCGAACTATAAACGGCAAAAATATGGCCGTTTATTAATAATCGGATATCCGTCTTAACGGAATCAAACTTAACCCTTTTTATTATTATTCAAATATTATTTGAACAGCATTCAGGGCATCGGGCAGGTTTTCTTCCTCCCGGTCCAGGATTACCTGGATAGCCGTTCCGAACATGGCTCCTAAAATCATCCTGGCTAAAAATTTAGGCGGATAACCCTGCATACTGTCCTTCAACTGAGTATTTTTTAAGACCGTTTTTTCTATCATGCCGGATAAATCTTTAAACAGTTTTCGCAGCAAATCTCTGAAAGGGGGCGACCACAGCGCCAGACCGTTAAAATCATAAAACAGGCGGAAAAGGCCAGGATTGTTTCTCAGCATTTCCTTGAAAAACTTTATTAAATTGGACATTTTTTCTTTTGCCGTCTCCCCTTTATTCAGGCAGCGCTCAACTTCTACCAGGTATTTTGCCATCATCAATTTTATCACTTCTTTAAAAAGGCCTTCTTTGTTGCCGTAATAGTAGTTTAGCTGGCTTAAAACAACCCCGGCTCTTTCTGCAATTTCTCTTAAGGAAACATTGGCGTAGCCCTTGGCGGAGATGCACTCATAGGCAGCGTCAAGTATCTTTTTAGACTGGCCCACTTTTTCATCTACTTCATCCATGGACATTGTAATACCCCCTTCCTGTTAATTCGGACATCCGACCTACTGTTAAGATTTTAACAATTCCTGCTTGCATTGTCAACTTGACTTTTTTGGTTTTTTGGGTATAATTTTCTTTGAACCGTTTTCAGTAACCAGGGGAGTGAGCAATCTTGAAGATTAACTTTTTTACATACTTATTATTCTTTTTTTCATTGTATTCTTTTGCCGGATGGATTCTGGAAACAGTTTATGCCAGTATTGAAGCAAAGAGATTTATTAACAGAGGATTCTTACGCGGACCTTTTTGCCCGATATATGGCTTTGGCTCTCTCGCTGTTATCTGTTCTTCCGCCGCGATGGACAGTTTTGTTGAGACGTCTGCGTATTCCCAGGTTGCCAAAATCATTGCGGCCATAATGATTGCCACAATACTGGAATATTGTACAGGTTTCGTACTCGAAAAACTTTTCAACTGCAAATGGTGGGACTACAGCGACGAATTTTTAAACATACAGGGGAAAGTCTGTCTGAAATATTCTATTTTATGGGGTTTTCTGGCCTATATCCTGATTGAAATCATACACCCGCCGGTTTTCGGTTTTAGCGCTTCCCTGCCGCAGGCAGTAAGATTTATCGCAGGTTTCATTGCAACAGCTTACTTAATAATAGACACCATAATAACGACAGGCGATATTTTGGACCTGAAACGAATTATCCAGGATTATTACAAAAACCCACTGGAGAAATCTATTGCTGCATTCGCCAGGTATAAAAGAATCTTTATGGCCTTCCCGCAGCTCTATTTCATAAATAGCGACAAACTAAATCACGAGATAAGAGGTTATATATATGACAAAACAGCAAAAATCAAAACCCAAATTAAGAAATGGCACGCCTGATAAACACGGATATAAACAGTGCGTAAGCGAGTTATTGGCCGACAATACTGTGCAAATGATGAAACGATTCAGGCATCATCATTCGGTAACATGTTACGACCACTGTTTAAATGTATCGGTATACAGTTTTTTAATTTGCAAGGCCCTGGGTCTGGACTATAAATCGGCTGCCAGGGGCGGACTGCTGCACGATCTTTTCTTATATGATTGGAGAACTACGGAATTGAGTGACGGAAAGCACGCTTTCCGCCACCCTGAGATAGCTTTGACTAACGCGGAGATAATATTTGAATTAAACAAAGTCGAGCGCGATATCATAAAAAAACATATGTGGCCTTTAACTTTAAAGTTTCCGGTGTACAAAGAATCGCTTGTGGTCTGTTTTGTGGATAAATACTGCGCCGCGGCGGAGATTATCCGTTCATCCGCGCTAGGTCTGTCTATAAAGGTATCAAGGCTGATATTTAATCTGAAAAACTTCTCGCTTTTTTAAAATCTAAAGGTTAAATAAAAAATCGTTGAGGACCTCCGCTTCTTCCGGGCTGAGTTCATCCAGGCAGTTGACGAACCTGCCGATTAATTCCGTTATCTGCAGGCTCATCTCCCTGCCGGCAGTTTGTATGGCGGCGCCTGTTACCGCACCCACAAACAATGTCAGTTGCAATTGTGGTTTTGCTGAAACGTAAGTTAAACGCTTGATTAAATCCTTTTTCCTTGTCCCCAGCCCGTTAAGGTATGTGCCAAGCAGCCCGAGTATGTAGGCGCAAAATTCAACCCTTGTATGTACGCCGGAAACCACATTTACGATTTGTTCAACTGACTGGCTTAAATTAAGATTGCCAAGCCCTTCCAGAAAAGGCAGCACCTTTTTCCTGACCTGGTTCCACTCTTCCCGGTCTGAGATTCCTTTCAGCGGTTGGCTAAACAGCCGATCTGCCTCGGGCGTGGGAGAGAATACTATCAGCGACCGCCCTGTTTCATTGGGGTTCACTGTATAACCGCGCTGCAGGTAGCCTTTCTTTTCTAGCTCCCTGAGCACATCATAAGCCGTCCATTTGCTGACGCCGACTGCTTTCGCAATGGCGCCGTAATGCACGGGCAGTTTTGTCTTCTCGTAGAGTTTCATAAGCAACTGGAGAAAATGTTTTCTCCGTTCTGTAAGGCTCATTGAAAACATCCTCTGCAAATTTAATATGAATCATGGTAGAAACAGTTTATACAGGTTTATACAAATTTATTATATTGCACAACAATGGATACTTCAATGTCAGGTTTGAAATAGGCTCGGCAAACCTTCGCCGACTCCGGGTGTTACAAACGTCCTGACTTTATTATTGACCACAGCAGCCAAACAAACAGTCCGACCGTAAAGATAAAACCTGTTTCCAACAGGGGCAGGCCCCCAAATACAACAGTTTTTCTAACTAAACTCAAAGAAACCATCAGCCCGGCCATAAAAATACTGAAAGCCAGGAGAATAATACTAAAGGAAATACGGTTGCTTATGCGGTCAAGTTTTTGCATCAGTTCCGCGCTCTCGCGGAATTCCAGCATAAGCGTAAGTCTTCCCGCATAAACCTGCCGGGTCAGCTTGTTCAGCAGCTTAGGCAGTTCCGAAACAAATTCAGCGTATTCTCCCACGTGCTTAATAGCGCGTTCCAGCCTGCGCCGGGGGTCAAGGCGCTTTCTCAGCAGTTTCCTGCCAAATGGTTCAGCCACATCAATTATGCTGAATTCCGGATCCAGCTGTTCAACCGCCCCTTCAACGATCAGCAGCGCTTTACCCACCAGCGTGAGATCTGCAGGCATTTTAATGCGGTGCCGGAATGCCACTTTGAAAATATTGTTGACTGCCTCCCCAAGATGTACCTGGCTGAGGGGCACATCGTAATATTTTTCCCTGAGTTCGTCAACATCTTTGCGCAGTTCCGGCATATTGATATCTTCAGGCACCAGGCCCATTTTCGATACGGACCTGATAACCATGTCCGTATTCCTGCGCATCATCCCGATAATTAAAAGGGCAAAGTTATCCTGCATTTCTTCTGACAGTCGGCCTGCCATCCCGAAATCCATAAAAACAACTATGTTGTCCGGCAATACTGCAAGATTCCCCGGATGGGGGTCAGCATGAAAGAATCCGTAGTCAAGCAGTTGGCTGAAGATGGCTTTGGAAATTCGTTCCGCCAGAAGCCTTCTGTCGAACTCCGGCCCATTGGATTGGAGCACCTCGTTCAGTTTGGTCGCACTGACAAACTCCATCACCAATACTTTGGACGTTGTATATTCCCAGTATATTTCCGGAATTTTTATGTAAGGTGCATCTTTATACATTTTAAGGAACCTGTCGGTATTCCGGGCTTCTATGTTATAATCCATTTCCTTGTTTAATGATTTGGCAAACTCGTTAACCACCTCTGATATTCGGTAATGACCGGCCCAGTCAAAACGTCTTTCCGCCAGCAGCGCCACGCTTTTTAATATCTCCAGGTCTGTTTTTATGGCGCTTTGAATGCCGGGACGCTGGACTTTAACGGCGACCGTTTCTCCTGATTTTAGTTTCGCTTTGTGAACCTGACCAATCGAAGCGGCTGCGATTGGTTCAGGAGCAAATTCTGTAAACAGTTGGTCAACCGCCGCTTTTAACTCTTCTTCAATGATTTCCTTTACATTCTCATACGGGAACGGAGGAACCCGGTCCTGAAGTTGGGCCAGCTCATCAATAAGTTCCTGGGGCAGCAGGTCCGGCCTGGTACTAGCTATCTGACCCATTTTCACATAAGTTGGGCCGAGTTCCTGAATAACCTTACGTATGCGCCGATAAACTGACGAACCGGCTTCGTCGGCTGTTTCCCCGCCCCTCAACCTGGACAATACCGGAATATTGGAAAGTCCTATCTCCTGGATAAACCAGCCGAAACCGTTATTAGCCAGAATATTAGCCAGTTGATGATAGCGTTGGAGGTGCCTGATTTGTCTTTTAAACATTATTTTCTACTCCTGCCCTGACAAGCTCCCTTTTTCCAATGTTTCAAGCCGTTTTTCCAGTTTATTAATATCTTCTTTGGTAGCTATGTTCAAGTCATCTAAAACTTCCCTAATCTGGTCCTTAACCATATTGGAAAGTCTTTTCTGTTCATCTTCCCCCTTACTGATCAGGTCGTTTAACAGTTCTTTTGATTCTGTTGAGGATATTTCACCTTTTTTAACCATATCATCAACGATTTTTTCTACCTGCTCCCTGCTTGCCGCTACAAGTCCAATTCCCAGAAATAAACTGCGTTTTATAAATTCCTTCATCTGGCCGCCTCCTGTAGTTTAAAATAGTTACAATATTTATTTTTCCCTGCCATTCAACTTAACATTCAGGATTTTAGTAATCGGGTAGGAGGGGGTGATTTTTCTTTATTTCCTCCCACTTTCTTGTCTGAAATAGTTTCGTTTTTGACGACGCGTGCTTAGCTGGGCACGCGTCGTACTAAAAGGGCAGGCCATCAAAATTGATGGTCCGCCCTTTATAGTACTCATGTGATTTACTTTCCTTAAAAGTTTAAACGACGAATAGCTGACAGAAGGGGTTGGGTATTTTAACTCGTAAAACACCCAACCCCTTAATTATGGTGTATTTCCTTTCCATTTTTCTCTTAACAGCTGTAATTTTTTATCGATAACACTGTCACCGGTCAGGGATTCATCTGGTTTAATGTCTGCGGTTATCGTCTCAACAGGCTCTAATTCATTTAATAAAAGTTTAGCTTTTTGGTGGTTAGGCAGCAGCCTCAGGGTTTCTCGAAAATGTTTTTCACTAAGGGCTTTTTCCCCCAGGTTTTGGTAAGAACAGCCTAAATAGTAATGGGCTGTCCCGTTATTTTTGTTTATATCAAGGGACTTGTTAAGGCTGGCTATGGCTTCCCAGTATTTGTTTCCCCTCAGGTAAGCAACCCCGAGGTTTTTCCAGAGGTAGGCTAGTTTGGGGGCTATCTCAACTGCCCTTTTGTGCATTTCAATTGCTTCTTTAAACCTTCTCATCTTCAGGTAAATACGGCCCATTTGGTCATAGATGTATTCCAGGTTAGGGTTGATTTCGACAACCTTCTTTAGAGTCTCCATGGCCTGCTGGTACTGTTTTTTACCCACGTAAGCAACACTCAGCTGGTACCACGCAAACTCAAAACCGGGGTTTAGTTCAAGTGCTTTCTGCAGGGCTGTTACAGCGTCATCCCACCGTTCCATGGAATTATATGATTTGCCCAAACAAAAATGCCCCTTGGCATGTTTCTCTTCAAGTTCCACGAGTTTTGTCAGGTGAAAAACCGCGTCCTCATATCTCTGCTGCTCACAGGCTATATATCCCAGTCGGTAGTGAGCCTGGATATAATTTGGATTGTATTCCAGGGCCGTCTGAAATGAATTTATCGCTTCGTCTATACGTTTGTATTTCATGTAGGAATATCCCAGCCCGTAATGGGCCAGATACATCGACGGGTCCAACTGCAGGGCCTGTTTATAGGCTTCCACTGCTTCTCTGTATTTGCTGGCCCTCGTGTAAGTATATCCTAAGCGGATTAATGACCAGATATCCTGAGGGTTGTTTTTCACGACCTTTTGATATGTTTCTATCTGTTCGTGAATATTGTAGTTGTCTTCCCTTTTCAAAAACAACGCCCCCTATGTCTTCCATTTACTACTAAACATATGAGCAAAAGCGTTGTTTATGACATGGAATATGTTAGGGAATGGGCAGGCGTATTCTTCCGACATCTTTTCGGTTAATTAGTTTTTATTGTGACCTTGCTTCCCGACCCGTCACTGCTGGATGGAATTACCTCTATGTAGCGCGGGAACCTGTTGCGCAGTTCCGGGACATGGGTGATTACTCCAACCATCCGATTACCGTCATGCAGCCGTTCCAGCGTGTTAATAACGACTTCCAGTTTCTCCGGGTCAAGAGTCCCAAACCCTTCATCAAGGAAGAAAAACTCTAGCGGAAACTGCCCTTTAAGCTGTATTTTCGACGAAAGGGCGAGGGCCAGGGAAAGTGAAGTAAGGAATGTTTCTCCTCCGGACAACGTGTTGACAGGGCGGCGCAGGCCGCCGTTATAGTCGTCCCTCATCACGAAGCTGCAGTCTTCATCCAGTTCCAGCGCATAGCGATGGCCGGTCAGAATTCCCAGGCGGATTGAGGCTTCGGCCGCCATGTCTCTTAAGTGTTCCTCAGCCAGAAACTGGACGAACCTTCTGCCTTTCAAAAGACTGACCAATCTGGAAGCCAGCTCTTTACGGTGTTTTAAGCGGGTATCTTCGTCGCGGAGAAACAGCCACTGGACCTGTTTTTTGCGCAGAACGTCCAACCGGTTCTGCAGAATCCCTTCTTCTCTGACAGCTTCTTCATGCTCCGTTTTGGCGCTATCGAGGGTTTTGTTCGCTTCTATCAAATCTTCCGGAGTAAATTGCAGGTCTTTTATTTTACTGTGCAGTTCAATCAATTTTTTAGCTGTATGGTCAACGGATTTATTATGGGTCTCCAGGGCTTTTTGAATTTTATCATATGAAAACTCGTCGAGCAGGGACTCCTTCAACTCTGATAAATTCGTAAAGCCAGCTATGGACAAGCTTTTCCCGAGGGATGTGTTCAGGTCTGCCAAGTGCTCTTTTATCTTATCTAACCCGGCTTTTAGGGCCCCTGTGGTTTTTTCGATTTCCCTGTCCTCTTTACCGGCAGATTCCCAGGCCATTTGAGATTCTGTAATCTCTTTCTGTAGTGAGTTAATCATTTTCGTTAGGTTTTGCTCAAAATCTCCAGGTGAAATACCACCGGTGATTTCCTTGATATTATTAGCGAGTTCAGTTAGAATACTGTTCCCCCGGGAAGCGTTTTCCCTAAAACCGGTTTCTTCAGCTTTAATTTTGGCATACCTTTCTCTGAGTTCGGTAATTTCCGGAACGAGATTTTTTTCGGTTTGCTGAAGAACTGTTATTTTATTTGTAAGCTCAATGTTGTCTTTATCTGCTTTCCGCAGGGCTTCTCTGATTAAGCGGATGGCATCAGGCTCTGAACCGGGTAAACCAGACTGAGGGAAGGCCTCCAGGTTTTTGGCGAGAAAACCGGATTCATCGGCAACCATGGTGCGAGCTTCCGTTAAAGCCTGTTGTTTCACTTCAAGGTTGGGCCGGTGAATTGTGGAAATCTCTTTTTCCACTGTTTGGTAAGTGTTAGCAGCGAGACCTGCTTTTGTTTCCCAGTCCCGGAGCCGGTCCAGTTTTTCTTTGGCTTTTAGGGCTATATCAATGGCGAAGGCAGCTCCTTGCTCGTCGTGTTCAGCATCGACAGCCGGGTGCGGGTGCTCGGATGACCCGCAGACAGGGCATGGTTTACCTTCGGATAGCTTCTCCGCCAAAAAAGCGGCCATGTTTTTAGCTGTTATCTGATCCCGGTTTTCCTCGGCTTTATTGAGATCTGCTTCTGCCCCCTGAACTAAAACCGAGACGAATGGCAAAAGTTGAGCTAGGCTGTCTGTTAACACATTTCCCATGGGAGGGTTAATATTTAGAGCCAAAATTGTTTTTAGTTTATGTTCCTCGGCCGCCAGTGCTGTCTCCCTCATCTGCATGGTTTCCCGGGCTTCTTTGGCCTGAATTTCAGCATTCTCGAGGTCTGCTAAGGCAGCCACGGCGCTTTCAATTTCCCGGCGGTTCGACAATATTCCTGTAATAGAACGGCGTTTTAAAGAGAGGGCTTCTATCTCCTGCTGGGTTGTCTCGAGGAGTTTTCCTTTTTCCTGGCCCTCTTCTTTTAGCGCCTTTAGTTCTTTCTGCTTCCTGCCGGCAGCCTGTTCCAGAAGCTTAATTTCTGCTTCCTGTTTGGCGGCATGTTTTTCATAATCAAATGCCAGGGCAGCCTGGGGAAGTTCTTTTTCTTTTAAGCGGTTTAACTCTGTTTCTCCGGATTTTGCTGCGGCCAGCTGCTCCCGGGAATCGTTCAGCCTGGCTTTTATCTGCTGGGCGATGATTTCATGGGTCTCATATTTGACTGATTCCTCATGTTCTTTTTTTGACAGGTCTTCGATTTGGGACAGAATATGTCCCAGGGGGATTGCTTTTTTTGCTTTTTCTAAACGGGTTTTATGTCTGTCCATTAAAGGCTTTTCGGCCTCGAGGGTCTCCTCTTCTTTTTTCAGGATGGATATTTCTTCATAAATAACGGCAGTTTGTTCTGTCTCCTTGATTAGGGTTTCGGCGTTTTTTCTGAGCGCCGCTTTTTCCCTGACGGTTTTGGCCTGCAGTTTCAGAAGTTCTTCAGCTTTATTTATCATTTCATCTGATGCTTCACCCAGCTGTTCAATAAGCTTTTCATTTGTGCGCAGTTCGTTATGCAGCTTGTTTTCCAGTGCGGAAGCCTTTTTCCAGAGGTTTTCTCCATAACGTTCAAGACCAAAGATGTTTTCCAGCATCCTGGCCCTTTCACTACCGGTCAGTTTAAGGAACTGGTCAAACTTACCCTGAGGAAGGATGACCGCCCGGGAAAAGTCCTCAAAAGTCATCCCCAGCAATTCCAGTACCCTGGCATCCATCTCACCGGCTTTATCAGCCAACACGCGGGTCTCACCTGATATTTTGATTAGGCGGGCGCCCTTATTCCTGACTGCTACAGGGTCATGTTTTTCCCGGCCGTAAATCCGTTCGGCGATGTAGCGCTCATCACCGAGCGAGAATTCAAAAGAGACCATCAGCTTGTTTTCAAACTGGTTCATGATACCGCGTGTTCCGCTCTTGGCCCGTTCAACTTTGCCAAAAAGGGCCAAAGTAATTGCATCAAGCACAGTCGACTTTCCGGCCCCGGTAGGGCCGAAAACCCCGAAAATGCCGAGCAGCCCGAGGTCACTGAAACTTATCTCCTGCTGTTCCCGATAACTCTGCAGGCCGGAAAACTTTAAATTAAGAGGCTTCAAGATTTTCACTCCCCTCAAGGAGGTCCAGGAGCAGGTCAATGAGTTCCTGCTGAGGGGCTGTGCCCGTTTCTCTGGCCACAAAACGGCTGAATTTCACTTCCAACGGCAGTTCGGACAAACGCGGACCACTGTTTTCCTCATTGTTAATACCAGGCAGGATTACCCGGACATTAATTATGCCTGCGTGTATTTTTCTCAGCTCTGCCACCTGCTGGCTTGTTAGTGGTTCGGGGGACTGGATCTCGATATCTGCCCAGGTGTTTTTATTTTCATCAGAACCGCACCAATCGCAGGCCTGCTCGTAATCGGCAAACCTAAGGAGACGCATGGGTTTGCCGGCAGTCAGCCTGATTTGTTTGATGATTGTTTCAAATCCAGGCATGGCCTCTATCAACACAACTTCTTTCTGCTGGTCGGTCTCAGAAAAACTGTAGCAAAGAGGTGAACCTGAGTAACGGCAGGGAACAGGGGTACCCCCTACCGCCTGTGGACGGTGCAGATGTCCCAAGGCGACATAATGGGCTTTGGCCGGCATGGCGGCCGGTTCTACTACATAGGCGCCGCCTAATTGAATTTCCCTTTCCGAATCTGAACTCATTCCCCCGAGGACAAAAAGATGACTGACAGCAAGGTTGACAGTGTCATCACGGTAATTCGCCGAGGCCTGTTGAAAAGCCGCGGCGACCCGTTCGCTGTATGCCTTCTGCATATCCTTATCATCGAGAGACAGGGACAGGATATCATTTAATCTCTGCTCTGAGGGATATGGAAGACAGGCAATAACGGCTCTTTCTGCGCAGCCGGGGACAGACAGTTCGAGCCAACCGGGGCCGCCTGCCGGTTTCAGGTCTTCTCCCGGATAGCCCAGCAAAAAGATGCCCTGCTTATATGCCAGTGGATTGGCGGCATGAAGGCGGTCAGGGCTGTCATGGTTCCCGGCAATCACAACAACCGCTCTCCGGCCATTTCCGCTTATCCGCTCCAAAGCTTCATAGAACACTTTCTCGGCTTCGGCAGATGGATTGTATGTATCAAAAACATCACCTGCCACGAGGACGAGGTTGATGTTTTCCGATTCCAGGATGGTGCAGAGCTCATCAATAAATTCTCTTTGTTCCTCGATGCGGGTGCGGCCTTCCAAGGTTTTCCCCAAGTGCCAGTCAGAAGTATGCAGAATTCTCATTGGGCCGGCTCCTTTCGCTTTTAAACACACTTAATTTCCTGCCCGGTGGCAAACATATAGAGGTACTTTTCTTTTACCGGGAGGCGTAGAATTGTCTCGATGGCGGCAGCATAAAGGTTCAACTGTCCCCCATATTTCCTGATTGTTTCCTCAACCTGCCCAAGTCTGGCAGTGTCGGTTTTATAATCTACAATTACATAACCGTCCCCTTCATCAAACAAACAGTCAATGACCCCTTGGATGAGAAGCTGCTCCCGGTCTGAACTGTCAAGGTCGTCATAAACCTTATGGGCTGGTACCAACATCGTAAAAGGGATTTCTCTTTTCACATCAACTGCATTTGCTATTCTTAAGCCCAGTGGTGATTGAAAAAACTTTAAAATCCACTGCAGATTTACGGCGCCAGCCTGTTCCTTCGTCAGGAACTCGTCTGCCACCATGGCTTCCAGCTTTGCTCTAATTCCGGCCTCATTTAGTCCACCCGTTAAATCAATGTGCTGCATAACGAGATGTAAAGCCGAACCGCGTTCCGCAGCCGATAGTGAAGATGACGCCTGCTGCAGAAAAACCGGTCTCTTCAATGGAGATGTTTTACCCGCTGTCCAGAGGGGGTATGTTTCATCTCCACCGGATTCCCCTGCGAAACGCCGTTTTACTTCTGTTACAGAGGCTTTAACCGGTTTCCCGGCCACCTTTCGAAAGGGGTATTCCCAGCTGAGACAGGCGTTTAAGGACAACTTGTGTTTTCCGGCCGAATTAACCTGTTCCAACCTGCGGACACTCTCTATCAAGACAGCCTCAGGGCCGGTCATCCCGGGGTCAGGGGCTTCCCTGTTTTGTCGGAACGCCGAGGTGCTTTTCCTCGGGGTTTCGGCAACAAAATGGGGACTTATCCAGGATGCCTCCGGAAAATAAACCTGCCAGCGCGAGGGATCACTGCTGAAAGGCTCAACCGGGCTTATCCCGCACGAGGAAAGATTCCTTAAAACTGCCCCGTCAGGATGGCGCGCTACAGCAGGGCAAATCCAATCCAGAAAGCATCTGGCGGCAGAAAGGTCGGGGTCAGGCAGGGGCCAGCCTTCTACACCAACGTTTTCACACCAGCGGGCGGCCGCGTTTTTTATGTTATTAACTGAACCCACCAGAATAAGCTTTTCTTTAGTCCGTGTTAAGGCTACATAAAGGATGCGCATCTCTTCGGCTAAAGACTCCATCTGAAGCCTCTTTTTTACAGCAGCCTGAGCAATTGATGGGTATGATAAACATAAGTCATGGTCGACTACCGGCAGGCCCACTCCCAGTTCCTTATGAATCAACGCTTTTTTTCTAAAATCAGCTGTATTAAACTGTTTGCCTAATCCGGCGGCAATGACAACCGGGAACTCTAACCCTTTACTTTTGTGGATGCTTATTACGCGCACAACATCCTCGTTTTCCCCCAGGGAACGGGCAGAGCCCAGGTCGTTACCGGTCTCCCGGAGGTGATTTATAAAACGCAAAAACCGAAACAGGCCGCGGAAGGATGTCGCTTCATACTGGCGGGCCCTGTCATGTAATGCCCGGAGGTTGGCCTGGCGTTGGGCTCCGGCCGGCATCCCACCCACATAAGCATAATATCGGGTCTCATTATAGAGAAGCCAGATTAACTGGGCCAGCGGTCCCTGGTGGGCCAAGGTACGCCATTCCTCCAACCTGTTCAGAAAACCTTGCAGCTGCAGGTCAACACCGTTTTCACCAAGCCGGGCAGACTTCTGGACAGCGTCATACAGCTGGCCTAATGTATCCCGCAGCCTCACAGCAGCCAGCTGTTCGGCGTTCAATCCTACTACAGGAGACCGCAAAACTGCGGCCAGGGGTATATCCTGCCTCGGATTATCAATAATTTTTAGTAATGACATCATAGTTTCAATTTCAATGGCTTCAAAATAGCCTGTACCAAGGTCGGCGTAAGCGGGTATTCCGGCCAGGCGAAACTCCTCCAAAAAGGTGTCAGCCGTGTTGCGGGCAGCCCGGAGCAGAACTACGATATCCCGGTATCGGACAGGCCGGTAATTCGCATCCTGGCGGTCATATACGAAGAATTCCGGCCCGGGCTGAACCGAATTTCCGTTTACCATTTCTTTTATCCGCCCCGCTGTCAAACGCGCTTCCCGTTGGATGGCGTCAAGGTCTGCACTGTCGTCATCTGCTGTATCATCATCTGTCCAACTGCTGTCTATCAAACCGTTGTCTGTCAAACCTTTGTTAGTGTTATGCGGTTTTTTTTCGATTAGGTACAATTCGGCAGGCCCTGCTGTTGTAATTATTTTAGAATCTGTTGGCGGATAATGGGCCCCGCAAACCAGCTCAGCCTTTTGGTCATAAGATATCTCTCCTGCCCCGGCAGTCATGAGCTGACGGAAAATAAAATTGACAGCATCCACGACTTCCTGACGGCAGCGGAAGTTTCGGGTTAAATCTATTCCTCGGTCCGGGGCATTCCTTTCCCGGGAGTATGAAAGGTATTTTTCCATAAACAGAGCAGGTTCGGCTAGGCGGAAACGGTAAATGCTCTGTTTCACATCACCTACCATGAAAAGGTTTGGGGTTTCCGGCCGAGCCCTGGAAACGAGCTCTAAAACAGACTCCTGGACAGCATTGATGTCCTGGTATTCATCTACGAGCACCTCGACAATCTGCTTTCTTAACCCCAGGGCAATCTCCGAAGGAACTATCATGTCAGATGATGATGACTTATCAGTGAGGATCTGCAGGCAGAAGTGCTCAAGGTCAGCAAAATCGACGAGGGCTCTGGCAGCTTTGGCCTTCGCGTATCTGGCTCTAAACTCGGTGACCAGTTGGGCCAAAGTTTCAACGAAGGGCGCCACCCTGTTCAGGTCAGCAGTTAGCTGTTCGGGAGGGCGGAAAAAAAATTCGGATTTAATATTATTAACGGTTTTTTTTACTTCATCGCGCATTTTTTTGACCGATTTTAACAATGAATCATCTGCGAATTTATCCCGGCATGGTTTAAGCTTATTAAATTTTGCCAGGCTAATAATGTTATAAAGTTCCTCCCAGCCTATATCATTAGCACTGAGCAGGTCGTCAACGAGAGACATATCACTACCCAGGTTATCAAGATAGACAGCAGGTCCATCGGGTGAGGAAGCAAGTTTGGCAGCCCGTTCCAGTTTCATCCGGCATCCCTGTAGCTGTATCTCCAGCCACCTGGTAAGGGTCCGGCCCCAGGCCGTCCGGCTAAGGGGCACTTCCTCCCGGCAGGTGTAATTTTGGGCCATCCCGTTCAGCCATTCCTCAGGCCAGGGGTTGCTGACTGCAAACTCGTAAAGAGTTAGGATCATTTCCTGTAAATTGTTATCATTTCTATCCCCGCCATAAGAGTCCACCAAATTTAAAAAATCATCTAACCCGGAAGTATAATGTTCCTCAAACAGCTCTTCTAACGTTTCCAGCCTTAATAAGGCAGCTTCGGTATCATCGGCTACCCGGAAGGAAGGGTCTAGGTCAAGACAGTAAAAATACTGTTTTACGATGTCAAGACAAAAGGAGTGCAGGGTTGTAATAGAGGCCCGGTTTAGGAGGGTCAGCTGGCGGTTTAGATGCCTTGATTCCGGGAACTTGTTCAACTCTTTGACGATTGCGCGGTTTACCCTTTCCCGCATTTCGGCGGCAGCCGCTTTCGTAAAAGTGACAACGAGCAGTTTATCAATATCCACAGGGTCCTGACTATCTGTAATTCTTCTGATTATCCGTTCAACGAGCACGGCAGTTTTTCCTGTCCCGGCTGCCGCGGCCACCAGTAAGCTGCAGTTCCTGGCCGTAACAGCATCCAGCTGCTCTTCAGTCCAGTTGGGGTTGCTCAATGTCTTCCCTCCCTTTCTGCATCAGGTCCCAAACCTCTGCCCGGGGGATTGCTGGTAAAACCCGGTGCTTATTACCTGCTAAAAGGGGATCAAATTTACATACCGGTTTAAAGGTGCAAAACTGGCAGGCAGATGACTTCTCCCGGCGGTAAGGTGAGATAGCGACATCACCGTCCAGGATCCGTTTACCAGCCCTTTTCAAAAGCATTTCTAAGTGTCTGCGGAGAATTTCAAACTGTGTTTCTTCAATAACAGGAGAACCCTGGTAAAAAGAGCCGTCATTTTTCAGCCCTACCGAAAACAGCTCGGAGTAGCCGGTCTGAATATGACGGTCCATAGTTTTAAAGACCTGTGGGTCGGCCAGGATAAGTCCTCTCATTTTTAGTTCAGCCAGGACTGCCCTGTCTGCTTCTTCCTTTGAAAGCGGCCCATTCGTATTGACGATAGGTTCCTTAACGGTGAAATACAATATCCCCCCCGGTTTTACTGGCCGGCCAAACGTCCTGGCATAAGCCAGCAGGGTGACATGGAGATAAGCAAGCAGCTGCAGCTTCAGACCGTAATATATGTCTTCAGGTTTGAGCCTGTTGTCTGATGATTTGTAGTCAATAACCCGGAGGTATGTTCCGGTGTCTGTTTTCGCGATGTCAAGCCGGTCTATCCGGCCTGCCAGACAGAGAGATTCCCCGTCCGGGAGGTCGATGACCAGAGCCGGAAGCTGACCGTCGGGGCCAAAGGATAATTCCAGGCCTACCGGTCGAAAATCACTGCGCCTGGCGTGTTCACCGAGAACAATTACAGCCCGCGAGACATTCCTTTTCAGTTTGCCTGTTAAATAACGATATCGGGCAGTGCTGAGCAGGATTTCGCTCTGCAGTTGGGGCGCCAGTTCTTCAACTATTTTTCCGGTGAGTTCAATACAGTCTTCAGCGCTAAGACTTCCCCAGTCCGCGCCGGATTTGTGCAGTTCATCGGCAAAACTTTTTAAAGCGGCATGAAAAAATTCACCCATATCAGGGGCGGCCAGACGGAACACCGGTCTTTCCTTTAACCTAAGACCGGATGAAGAAAAATAGGCAAAAGGGCAGGCCATGAACCTTTCTATTCTGGAAACACTTGCCTTAAGCGGACTGCCATGAAGGGAACGGCTTGTTTTAGGAGTGATCGGTTTTTCATCATTATCATAAAAAATTGACTGCAGAACAGTTCCGGCTGTCTGCCGGCGGCCTTCTTCCAGAAACCAGTTGTAGACATCCCGCCAGACAGGGTCAAGGGTCCTCCCCGCTTTGGCTTCACGCAGCCGGCCGGTAAGGTAAATTAAAGCTCGACCGGGACGGACAAGAAACTCCAAACTGTCATTTTCATCTCCGGTAACCGGTTCGACCTGAAAAATGGTTTCCCGAAGTTCTGGAAACAGCTCTTTTATCCTTACTGTAACAGGCGAAGGAGAGACAGCGCGGCCTTCGTCATCAGCCATCGGATAGCTGACCCACAGTTTATCACTAGACCTGGTTAAGGCGGTATAGACGAGAAATTGTTCGTTGAATGCCCGCTGCCTGGAGTCGGGGGATAAATTAAGGCCCAAAGAATGCAGCCCTTCTCTTTCCCGGTCATTAAAAATACCGTCATCAGTTATTTTGGCCGGAAGTACCCCTTCACTCACTCCCAGCAGGAACACCGCTTTTACTTCCGGGTTCCTGGACCGGTCCAGAGAAGCCACAATTACCTGGTCAAAACCTGGCGGAATGAGGCCTAAAGCCATACTTTCAAAGCCCGCGTCCAGAATTCCGGCAAACTCCCGGAGGGTCAGCTCTTCGTCCCCCAGGGCTTCTACCACTTCGTCAAGCAGGTTTACTACCCCTGACCAGATTTGGGCGTGCTCCCGGGCTTTGTCCAGCTGGGCCTTATTTTCCGCTTCCAGTCTCCATTGATCAATTTTTGCGATGGCGCCTAATTCTTCTAAGAGCTCAAAGAGGGCTCGCGCCATTTCCCGGACATTCTTGCTGTCCCGGATTTTCCTGTTGAAGCCGGCCAACTGCGCCGCCGCTTCCCTTCTGGCCTCGTTTATCTCGCTGAGTTCTGTCTCTTCCCGGTCACCGATTTCCGCCTCCTCGTTGAGAGTGTAACGGCGGCGGTAGGTCCAGTCAAAACCGTCTGTCCATTTTGACCCTCTGATGCCATGGGCGAGGACATAGTTTTCCAAAAGGAATACCTTCTCCCGGGTTATCGGAGTAAGGTCTGTTTTTAAATAACGAAAAACAGGTTCATAGGTCCAGCCCTTCATCACGGTTTCTACAGCTGACCGGATTAATTCGACTAATGGGTGGTGCATCACAGGGCGTTTGCGGTCAATAAAAAACGGAATATCGAAATCCCTAAAAACCTCGCTGATAATTTCATAATAAGAATCCAGGTCTCTCAAAACAACAGCGGTATCCCGCCACCGGTATCCCTCATCCATGGCCAGGCGGATAATTTTACGGGCACAGGCTTCCACCTCGGCACGCCGGTTGGTACCGGCCGCCAGGACTATGTTTTGGTGTTCACCGTTAAACAGATGAACCGGATAGCGGTAGTAATTTTGCTCGAGGTGGCCTATCTCAGGGCAGTTTTGAAACCTGTGCGGCCGTTCGGAGTTTAAGTTAACAGGCTCATGAATACTGCTGCGGGTTTTCTCTGCAATCATGGTTAGTTCCCGGAATGTATCCCAGGTGGGGTAAAAAAGGTCTTCTTCTGTAAAACCGGATTCCGGGCAAGGATAGTCCAGGCAGAGAGCTACATTAACATTTTTGGCAGTCAGCAGCAGTTTTTCTATCACTGCTAATTCCTGGGGCGTAAACCCGTTAAACCCATCTATCCAAAACTCGGCATCCTTACATGAGGGGGCATGCAAAACCCGTTCGGCCAGAAGTTTTAAATAATCATCGGGGTCAGTATAGCGAGGCGCCAGATAATTCTCCAGTTCACTATATAATAAAGCCAGGTCTGACAATTTATCCTGCAGAAGGCCGTAATTTCCGGTTAACGTTAGGGAGGCCTCGGTTAGGGCATCAGGGGTAACCAGGTAAGTCTTCATTTCCCCTATACTTCTGGCCAGGCAATCTGCAAATCCGGGGCGACCGGCGCTTTTCCCAAAAATGCGCAGTTTTGATTTTTGCCGTTCCAGGAGTTCTCTCAGAACCATGCGTTTGCCCAGTTCCCCAATAGGTATGCGGGCACTCCCGCCGGTTTCTAAAAAGATGCGGTGGGCCAACCGGCGAAAACTGAGGACCTGAGCCCTAATTGACCCACCCAGGCCCATTTTGGCACAGAGGCCGTATTCTGTCTGAAAGGTGGCCTGCTCCGGTACCAAAAGGAATACAGGTAATCCTAGTGGGTTATCGGCAGCCGCCTCTTTAACATTGTTGAGTATGTAATGTGTTTTTCCTGTCCCGGCCCGGCCGAAGATAAAACGAAGCCCCAAATCTGACACCTCATCCATTGATTGATAAAAAATAAATTCGCCATCAAGACTAACTATTCCTTTGCTCCCTAAAACAACGATAGTCCTTTCTTAAAAGAAACCACAGAGCATTCCTGTAATGAACTAAAATGAAATTTGAAATTGAGAGTACCTCATGTTAACATACGAGGTGTCGACTAGTAGCGACCCTT